>CBDUSE010000102.1:0-11892 GCA_965369835.1 uncultured bacterium | reverse complement strand
GATGCCCCCGAGGTAGATGGCGGCGGCGCGCTTGCCGAGCATCCCGCCCACGACGGTGAGCGACGCGGCGTTCGTCGCCGGGCCCGCCATGAGAAACACGAGCGCCGCACCGGGGCTCAGGCCCTTGAGGATCAGGGCCGCGGCGATCGGCGTCGAGGCGCTGCTGCACACGTAGAGCGGAATCCCCACCACGAGCATGATCGCCATGCTCACGAGCCCGCCGCCAAGGACCTTGCTCAAGAGGTGGTCGGGTGCGGCGAAGGTGATCACGCCCGCGATCAGCACGCCGAGGAGGAACCAGCCGGAAATGTCGCTGAGCAGGTCCACGAACGCGTACCGTAGCCCTGCGGCCACCTTGACGTGGAACGGGTGATGCCGGCTGTGCTCGTCGGGCGGGCATTCCTCGCCGCTGCAGCAGGCATCCCCGGCCTTGCCGACGTCCACCTTGCATGCCTCGGCTCCGGGGTTTGCTGGGGTGGTCGGCGTGGGTTCCCCGAAGAGCGTCTGCACAAGGCCGGTGGCGACGCCGGAGACGAACGCCACGATCGGCCGCACGATGGCCATGATCGGTCCGAGCAGCGCGTAGGTGATCGCGATCGAGTCCACGCCGGTGGCCGGCGTCGAAATGAGGAACGAGGTCACCGCGCCGTCGCTCGCCCCCTGCTTGCGGATCGCCAGCGCCGCCGGCAGCACGCCGCACGAGCAGAGCGGCAGCGGCACGCCGAGTACGGACGCCATCACCACCGGCCGCACCCGTCCCCGCCCGAGGAGTTTTGGGACGACCGCCGCGCTCAGAAAGATGTGCAGCAGCCCCGCTACGAACAATCCCAGGATCAGGAACGGCGCGGATTCCACCACCACCGCCCACGCATCGTTCAGTATGGCGAGCACCACGTTCATGAATGAATGACCCAACTTGTGAATATATGTCCTGGTCCCTGGTTATGGCTAACACATTGATAACCGCGAGGCGTTCTCTGGGAGTTCCGTGGGCAGCGATAAGAGCAGCCAGCGTCAGAGCGACTCTGTACCATTAGAGGTGTCTTTGCCCTTCGCTGCCGTGTAAGCTTTCTCGTGCTGTTTGTCTAGTTCCAAGATCCGCTGCCCTAACGAGTTCCCGACGAGGGCATCCAGTATTGCGATCTGCCCCAAGTGCCTGTTAATAGCCCGAACGAGAACAAATTGCAGATGGGTCTCGTCCTGGTATTCCTTCAAGGACAGTGGTTCTCCCACGCCTCCTTCGTAGTACTTCCCTGCGGCCATGCCGCTGGGGTGGACGAACTGTGATCCCAGATGCCAGGCAAAGAAGAACTCGCTGAACAGGGCTTTCTCGCCAGTCGGTTCCGAAATGCGGCAGAGCCTGTCAAACGCGCTGAGTCCAGACCAGTTCTGGTGATTCTTGGTTCTTAGCTTCTTCTTTCTGTGTGTCTTGACCTCCTGGCACTTGCGGCGAAGTTCGTTTTCATCTTTTTCGAGATGCCCAAGGAAGCCCTCTGCGCACGAGTGGGTCTTGGTCCATTTCCTCTTGGTATCCAGGCCCTTCACTAGCGTGACGTAATCATAGAATAGCAGTGCTTCCGTGTAGTTCGCCGGGTCCTGCTGCAACAGCATCATGTCGAGGTATTGCTCAAAGAGGGACCGGAAGAGCGCCTGAGCGTCGCTACAGCAACCGGAGCTTACCGCGAGCAGGATCGTCTTGAATGTGTCTCTGCTTCTCCTGAGAAGAGAAGACTGAAGTACGATGTGGGTTTCCTCGAGTCGCTTCTCATAATTCTCAGGCAGAGCTTTTGGCTCTATTTTGGCTACGAGCTCGCCTCCGAGCTGGAACACCCCAGCGCCTACGTCGAAGAACTCCTTCAATGTCTTGAAGTACGGCCCAGCTTCGAGTTGCTTCGACATTGAATGTGTCTCGGTCACGGCTTCTCTCCTACATCAGGTCTGTCGGGTCCACGTCTATCGCGATCTTCACACTCGAGGGGAGCTGTGTTTTGTCCAGCGCTGTGCGGAGCACCGCCGTCATGTGTGAGGGCCGGGTGGACTTGAGGAAAAGCTGCATCCGGTGCTCGCGCTGGGCGCGCGCGATCGGGGCGTCGCTCGGGCCGAGGACTTCGACGCCCTTGCTTGCGCCTTTCTCGCAGGCGGCTGCGAGGGCGTCGGCGGCCGCGCGGACCTTCTTCTCGTCGGGCCCGCGGAACGTGACGCAGACCATGTGGACGTGGGGCGGGTAGGGGCTCAGAGGGTTCCGCCGCTTTTCGATCTCCCTTTCGTAGAAGGCCTGGAAATCGTGGTGCGAGGCCGCGCGGATGGCGTGGTTGTCGGGGCGGTAGGTCTGGACGATCACCTCGCCGGGCACCTCGCCCCGGCCCGCACGTCCCGCGACCTGCGTGATGAGCTGAAACGTCCGCTCGGCCGCGCGGAAGTCCTGGAGGCCGAGCGCGGTGTCCGCAACGATGACGCCGACGAGCGTCACGTTCGGCAGATCGAGGCCTTTGGCGATCATCTGCGTGCCGACGAGGACGTCCGCGCGACCCGCCCTGAACTCGCCCAGGATGCCGGCGTGGGCGTTCTTCGCGGTAGTGGTGTCGGAGTCCATCCGCAACACGCGCACGCCCCGCGCGTCCTCGCGCACGCCCTCGATCACCTTGTGGAGCATCCGCTCGACCTTCTGCGTCCCGACGCCTCGGTAGAGCATCGCGCCCGCGCCGCACTTCGGGCACGTCCTCACGGCGGGCATCGAGGCGCCGCACAGGTGGCAGACGAGGCGGGCCGTTCCGGAGGAACGGCTTAGGTGACGCGAGCGTCGCACGTTGGCCTTCTTGTGGTAGGTGAGCGAGACGCTGCATCGCTCGCACTCGACGACGGCGCCGCACTTGCGGCACTTCATCGTCGTGGCGTAGCCGCGCCGGTTGAGGAAGAGGATTGTCTGCTCGCCTTTTGCGAGGCGATCCTCGATCGCGTTGAGGAGCTCGGCCGAGAAGACGGTCGGCCCCTTCTCGCGTGCGAGGTCCACGACGCGCACCTCGGGCATCGGCCTGGCGTCAATGCGCTCGCTGAGCTCGAACAGCTCGTACTTGCCGCGCTGCGCGTTCCAGTACGATTCGAGCGACGGCGTGGCGCTGCCGAGGATAACGATAGCGCCCTCGAAGGACGCTCGCACGACGGCCACGTCGCGCGCGTGGTAGCGCGGCGCGGTATCGCCCTGCTTGTAGGTCGTCTCGTGCTCCTCGTCCACGACGATCAGGCCGAGCGGCTCGATCGGTGCAAAGACCGCCGAGCGCGGCCCGATGGCGATCCGCGCGCGCCCTTCGGCGAGCCGCCGCCACTCGTCGTGGCGTTCGCCGCCCGAGAGCCGGTGGTGCAGCACGGCCACCAGGTCGCCGAAGCGCGCCTTGAAGCGCTCGATCGTCTGCGGTGTCAGCGCGATCTCCGGCACCAGGACGATCGCGCCGCGGCCGTGCTCGAGCACGCGCGCCATCACCTGTAGATAGACCTCCGTCTTGCCGCTGCCGGTCACCCCGTGGAGCAGGTTGATGCGCGGCTCGTCCTCGTCGAGCTGCCTAACGATGGCGTCGTACGCCGCTTGCTGCGCGGTCGTGAGCCGCTTCGGCTCCGTGCGGATGAAGACCTCGCCCCTTGAGACATCGCGGTCAACACGCTTTTCGCCGATTTTGACAAGGCCCTCTTTTTCCAGCGCCTTCACCGCTGCGGCCGAGGCGTCCGCCCCCTCGCAGAGCTTGTTTAAAGCGATCTCGCCCGTGGTGTTGAGCAGTACGTCGAGAACGGCCGCCTGCTTCGGGGCGCGGCGACGCCTTTCGACGCACGCCGCGCGCGTCTCGTCGAGCGTGACCGCCCGGCGCACGACGCGCACCTTTTTCGCCGGCGGCGACGGCTTGCGGACGCTCGCGGGGACCACGGCCTTGAGCGTGGTGCCGAGGTCGGCCATGTAGTAGTCGGCGATCCAGTGCGCGAGCCTGAGCAGGCTCTTGGGGACGACGAAGCCGCTGTCAATCGCGCCGAGGATCGGCTTGAGCTTCGGGAACGAGCTTTCTGCGAGGAACGTGGTGACCGTGCCCTGGACCTTGCGCGGCCCGAGCGGCACCCACACCCGCGAGCCGACCCGCAGCCTGCCGCGCAGCGCCTCGGGCACGACGTAGTCGAGCCGCTTGCCGACCGCGGCGTCCACCGCCACCTGCGCGTATTGCTGCTTCTCATTGTGCATGGGTAAAGCGTACCAAATTAACCACCGATTTACACAGATGACACCGATCGGGCCGAGAAGAATCTGTGTCATCTGTGTCAATCGGTGGTGAATTCTCCGGCGGCCGGGCTCTGGAGGTCGCGACCGCGCAGGGCGAACCAGAGGGTGCCGAGCACGCCGAAGCCGAAGGCGACGAGGAAGTTCGTCGCCGGGCTGATCAGCCAGAGAAAGCCGCCGCCGAACGCCGCCACCGAGACGATCACGTCCCGCACGAGGTAATAAGCGCCGAACGTGGCCGCCTTGCGGTCTTCGGGCGCCAGGTCCATGATGAGCGCCTTGCGCGTCGGCTCGCCGAACTCCTTGAGGCCGCGCAGCACAAACGCCGCCGCGAGCCAGGTGAACGACCGGCAGAACAGGAGCGCGAGCGGGAAGAGCGTGAAAAAGCCGAACGTGATCACCACGAACGGCTTCTTGCGGGTGCGGCCGGCGAGGTACGCGACAGGAATGTAGATCAGCATCGCGGTCACCATCTCGATCGTGGTCAGGAACCCAAACTGCAATTCGCTGACGGAGTTGGAGATCACCTGCACGCTCCAGACCACGACGAACGCATAGGGTATCCGCTCGCAGAAGCGCACGAGGATGTCGGAGACGAGGAGGTTCTTGAGCGCGGGGTTCATCTGGCGCAGGACGCGGAACGGGTTTCTCTCCGGCACGGGGCCCGACTTGCCTCCTTTGCCGGGCCGGTCCTCCTCGATCAGGATCTGCTGCATCACGAGTCCCACACCGGCCACCACCAGCGCGGCGACAAACGCGAGGCGAATGCCTGTGCCTACGCCCCAAACGCCAATGAACGCGCCGCCCACAACGGGCCCGAGCGCCATCGGGATGCGCCGCACCATCGAGTGCATCGAGACGCCCATGGCGCGCTTGTCTTGCGGCAGCACCTTGGCGACGAGGCTCATCGTGGCGGGCAACGAGATCGCCGTCCACGAAAGGAAGAGCACCGCCCCGACGATGACGGCCGGCCACGTGGGGATCAGGATGACGATGACGTAGCCGGTCATCGCCATCAGGTTGAAGACGAGCAGGGCCCGCTTCCTGCCGATGCGATCGGAGAGATAGCCCCCGGGAAACGAGTAAAGGGCCGAGAGGAGATCATCGAGAGCGCTCAGCAGGCTGACCGACAGCGCCGTGCCGCCGAGCGCGAGCAGGTAGAGCGGCAAGAAGCGCTCGGCCATCTTCTCGCCCATCCCGACGAGCACCACCATGCCGAGCAGGCCGACGATGCTCTTCCGCAGGCCGAGAAACTCCGGTATCCGCTTCAATCGGGCCATATCAGAGGGCCTTTGTCAGCGAATGGCGGCCTATAGTAGCTTTTCAGGCTTGAAAAATCGCTCGGCATTGCTAATAGTATAAACAATCCGGCTTTCCGGAAGGTGGATGGCGAATGCCATCGGGGCCCGCAAGGGCCCTTTTTCACGTCCGGAGCGGACTCGAGAGCCGCACTTCCCATCGTCGCAGACTTCGGCATCACGAAGTCGATCTGCTCTGACCGCCACGCCGCCTGCGGGTTCCTTGAAGGCTCACCGTGCAGATTGTACCGGGAGTGACCAGGCGTGAAACAATCAGAATGACAGTAATTCCAAGCCGTGCCGCGCGCGGTTTGGAGCGCATGAGTCAATGCTCTTGTTGGATTGCGCCTCACCCCTGGTCGTCTGATTGCACGAGTCGGTAGAGTGCCTTTGGATCACGGTCTAAGTCCGTCCTCTTCTGGTGATGGACAAGGCCCATCTTGCGGAGCTTCTCAAGGAGCTTTTTTGAGTACGTCCAGCTACGCTTGGTAAGGCGCTGCACCTGGCTCACGTTGATGGTGTCATTCTCAGCAAGGAAGTTGATGACACGGCGTTCGTCGTCCGACAGGATCTTCGACAGAGTCTCACCCACTATCGCGCTCGCGTCAGAATCAATCCATACTTTGCGCTGCTTGATGTTGTTGCGGAGTGTGACTTGGACAAGGGCGTGAGCGATTTCCTTCTGAGCGAACTCGGGTGCCGGAAGATTCAGTTGTGCCATAGAGTCTCGTATTCGCCTTGTTCCCTCGTGCGCACACCGCACAAACTGCAAGTAGAACATTGCATCCATCAGGCGTGGGTTGCGGGGATGATGCATGTCGTAGATGTTCTCGGGGGTGACGAGTCCGGGGAATCCTCCAGGGCTCTCCACGACTAGGCGGTCATCGAACATCTTAACGAAGATGTTCATGTTCTTAAGACCGTATGACCTGTGAACGGCTGCATTGACAACGGCTTCGTACCATGCAAGGGGCGGATACTCCGGTGCGGTGTAGAACTTCCCGTCCGGACCGAGCCGGCTGAAATCCCGAAGCTGCGAACTGATTACCTCCTCGGCTCTTGCCAGCTGACGCGGAACGCTCCCCTCAACCCACAGGTCCTTGACGGGAGCGAACTCCTTCCCGGAGCCTTCTCTTTCACCTTCAAATCTGAGGAACCTGATCTTACATCCTGGGACGACTACTGAGGGGTCTTTGGCGAACAGAAGAACGCAGGCCAGATTGGGCACGAAGCGGTTTCCCTTACGCTTGCCGAGGTGCCTCAGCTCGAGTATCTCCTCGCCGGAGTGGCTTGTCTCAAGACCCCGGCTTTTCGTGAATCCCTCGGCAAACTGACTCACAAGCGACATGTCGAAATCGGTCGGGTAGTTGAGTGCGGCGCAGGGCTCCATCTCCAAATCGACTTCGCCTTTGTCGAGCTGGAGCTCACGGATCTCTTCGGGGCTGAGGGCGATCTTGCAGTCGCCCCGCCGTATGAAGGCCTTACCGCGGGTGGTACATACCACCTTGTCTTGACGGTAGAACACGCGAATCATAAGGAGGAAATCTGGCTTACCATCTTGCCTCTTCGCTTCTTGCTGACGCACTTCATACCTCGCGTCAGGGCAATGCGTGTGGCCGGCGCGCTCGAGGGCATTCAGTCTGTTGTGGTGGAGATCTATGCAGCCGGAGATTGTGCCGTCGTTCTCCATCCCGATAATAACGGCTCCCCCCTCCGGCTTCGTGTTGGCGAACATCGACAGGTACTTGGCCAACTCGGCGGCATGGATGCCGGCAGGCTTGCGCTCAACGCAGCGATTCTCCCTCGCCTTCTGCAGCGTCCGCACGTCATGCGTCTCATAGAGCTCCTGCGGTCCCAGGAGCGCAGCAGGCTTGGGCCAGGTGAATTCGAGTTGGTCCCTCATGTCTCCCTCAACACCCAAAGGCAAGCATCAGCCATGAGCAATGGCCACGCCCCTGTGGCTATTGCTTGTCGCTCTCCATATGCGGGTTGACCAGCATGAGATCCGATGACACCTCGTCCATCAGACTGCGCACGCCCTTCAGGACATGCGCGGGAGTGGCGTCTGTTGGGTGCAGTATAGTGCTGTCACGGAAGACATCCAACGCGAATTTGCCGCTTGGGTACTTCTCTGTTCATGCGGCCCACTAACGCACTGGATTGCCACCTCATCAGTGTTCATGCGGTACTTCATGGCGCTAGCCGCGTTTCGGGATGGGGCGGCCGAGGAGGTGGAGGACGGCTTTCATGTCCTCCCAGACTTCGCGCTTGGCGGCCGGATTGCGCAGCAGGTATGCGGTGTGAAACGTCGGCATGAGCGGCACGCCGTGCCAGTCGAAGAGGCGGCCGCGCAGCCTCGAGATCGGCACGGTGGTCTCAAGCAGCGTCTGCGCGGCGTGCCGGCCGAGCGCGACGATCACCTTGGGACGGATGATCTCGATCTGCTCGAGCATGAACGGTGAGCAGTTGGCGACCTCGTCGGGCAACGGGTCGCGGTTGCCCGGCGGGCGGCACTTGATGACGTTCATGATGTAGACGTCGCGGCGCTCGAGGCCCATCGCCTTGATGACCTTCGTGAGCAACTGGCCTGCGCGCCCGACGAACGGCTCGCCCTGTACGTCCTCGTCGGCCCCCGGCGCCTCGCCGCAAAAGACGATCTCGGCCCGCGGGTTCCCGACGCCGAAGACGATCTGTGTCCGGTTCTCCACCATGATTGGGCAGCGTTGGCAATCGCCGATGTACGCTTCGAGCTGCGCGAGCGACCGCCGCGCGCGGCGGTAGGTATGCGTTGCGCCCTCGGCCATGCGCCGCCGCACGTGTTGCTCGAGCTCGTCGAGCATCATGCCGAAGTCCGAGTGGAAGTCCGTCACAGCGCCTCCTCCATGCCGGGGCGAATCATAGCAGACGGAAGAACCTCACGCAAAGGCGCGAAGAACGCAAAGAAGAGAAATAGGAGGATCTCACGCAAAGGCGCAAAGGGCGCCAAGGATAAGGAAAGGGAAAGCCCCACGCAGCTTGCTCTGCGTGGGTTTTCTTTGCGTTCTTTGCGCCTTTGCGTGAGATCCTTCTTCTCCTTGCCCTTGCGCCTTTGCGTGAGGCCTCCTACCCGGCGAACCAGTAGGCGAGCGCGACGAGGCCCGCGACGTAGAAGCCCGCGTCAATGACCACCTCGGTCGTCAGCCCCGCCGCGAGGACGCCCCGGTTGTAGAGCGCGATGCACAGCAGCGAGTAGGCCGGCGCGATCAGCAGCCACAGCCCGAGCCCGCTCGTCCAGCCCGCCAGCGCGCCGACCGTAAGCCCCGCCGCGCACACCGCAAGCAGTAGGTACAGGAGCAGCTTGGTCCAGCGCCGTCCGATGATGATCGGGATCGTCTCGTTGCCGACCATGAGGTCGCCCTGAATGTCGCGCATATCGAGGATCATCGAGCGGGCAAACACCATCGTGAACGCGAAGAGGAACACGACGCCGACGTTGAGCAGGAGTGCGCCGCTCATGGAGGCGGGCTGCTCGAAGAGCGGCAGGATCACAGTGATCACGCACCAGGCGCCCGCCATGCCGATGTTTTTCGACGCCGGGATGTTGCGCAACCGCCTCAGGCGGGGGAAGGGGAGGATGGGCAGGTTGTAGATCAGGCCCATCACGGTGGCGAAACAGACGATCGCGAACGGCAGCCAACCGAGCGCCGCCGAGAGCGCCACGGCCGAGACCGCCGCCAGCGCCCCGAGCGGGATCAACACCCACTTGGTGCGTTCCAGGAACCCGAGCTTGTACGACTCCTTGTAGAGCGAGTACTCGCGGTCGGTGAAGTGGTTGAGGATGTGCTGCGCGAACACGTAGCAGGCGGCGATCGTGATCGGCAGCGTCATCGGCGGCGCTGCGGCACGGACCGTGTTCTGCAGCGCGATGCACGCGAAGCAAAGCAGCCCTGCTCCCACGCCGATGTAGAGGTCGCTTTTGACGAAGAAATCGAGCAGCGACGCGATCGCCCGCTGCGCCCACGGCCGGTGGGCCCGGCCGATGTCGCGCAGCCGGGCGATCACGTTCTCGATGAGCCAGTTCGGCGTCGAGGCGCCCGCGGTGACGCCCACTATCCGGTGCCGCCCGATCTCGTCGGGCACAAGCTCGCCGGCCTCCTCGATGAGGGAGGTCTCGGCCCCAAGCTCCCGCGCAATGCCGGCCAGGCGCTGCGTGTTCGCGCTGTGGGCCCCGCCGACCACCACCACCGCGTCACACCGCCTCGCGAGCCGGCGCACCTCGTTCTGGCGCTCGACGGTCGCATCGCATACCGTGTCGAACACCTGCATTTCGCAGCCGCGAGCGCGCAGCTTCGCGACGACCGTCTCGAAGCACTCGCGGTTCTGCGTGCTCTGAGCCACCACGCAGAGCGGCCCGCTCGAGGGGACCGCATTGAGGTCCGCCTCCGACTCGACCACGACTCCGCGGCCCCCCGTGTGGCCGAGCAGGCCGGCCACCTCGGCATGCCCCTTGTCGCCAACGATCACGCCGGTGTAGCCCTTGTCGGCGTGCCGGCTGAGGATTTTCTGAATGCGCACCACGAGCGGGCACGTCGCGTCGAGACACGCCAGTCCCGCCTCCTCGATCGCCCGGCGCTTGCTTGGGGCGATGCCGTGTGCTCGCATCACCACCGTACTCCCGGGAGCTACCTCGCTCACGTCCTCGACGACCCGAACCCCCTTGCGCTCGAGCATCTCGACAGCCTGCCGGTTGTGGATAAGCGGCCCGATGGTCACGAGCTGGCCGGGGACCGTCTCGGCGGCCTCGAGCACCATGTCCACGGCGCGGCGCACCCCCATGCAGAAGCCCGCTGTTCTGGCAACGATAATCTTCACCTGGGCCGATCTCCGTTCTCAGGGTGCCGCGCGCGCAGTTTTGCGCGCCGCCGGCATCCGTTTGGCTCATTGTGGCCGGTCTCGGCGCGGTGTCAAGTCGCCACCATTGGCCATCGAAATGGGCGGAACCCCGTGCCGGGCGACCCGTATAACAGCTTTGGAGAGCAGTGCGGGACCTTCAGGAAAAGGGAGCGCAGACCATGAGAGACGTGACTCGCAAGTGGTGGGTGCGCCTACGCACGCGGTACGTGCGTAGGCGCACGCAACGCGTGCGCCTTGGCCTCGTCACGGCGCTCGTCCTGACCGCAGTCGCCTTCAGTTGGCCGTTGCTGTGCGACGGCGCCCCGGACGAGGACGCCGAGAAGGGGCAGGCGAAGGAGGTCACAGAGAAGCCGTCCACGAAGGCTGAAGACGAGAAGCCGGGCGACTTCTGGATTGATCTCAGGGACAAGAAGGGCAAGGGCCTCGAGCGGGCCATCGAGGCTGAGATCCGCGAGATCTTCAAGCGGATGGAGGCGCTCGAGAAGCGCATGGACGAGATGACGCGCCGCATACCCCGGATGCGCCGCATGCCCGACATGCGCCGAATGCCCGACATGCGCCGAATGCCCCGCCTGCCCGACAGGCGCGAGATGGAGCGCGAGTGGCCTCCTGACAGGTGGTGGCCGCCCAGGCTCCGGGACTTCGAGGACTGGGGACACCCGCCGGACATCGAGGAGTTGCTCCGGCAATTCAAGCGCGAGTGGCCGCGCGAGTTCGAGCGGAAGTTCCGGTGGAAGTTCGACGGAGAGCCGTTCCGGTTCGATCTGAGGATGGGGCCGGGCCGCTCGCATTTCACGCTGCGGATGGAAATGGAAGAGAGCGACCACGCGTACGTGATCACGCTCGATATGCCCGGCATGGACAAGGACGACATCACGGTGGAGATCCCCGACAACGTCCTCACCATCAGCGGCGAGCGCAAGGAGCGCGTCGAGGGTGAGAAAAACGGCGACCGGCAGCGGCGCCGCGAGATCATCTACGGCCGCTTCGAGCGCACGATCACCCTGCCGGGCGATGCGGACACGGACAAGATCACCTCGAAGTACGAAGACGGAGTACTGATTATAACTATACCGAAGAAGGAAGAGCAGGCAGAGAAAAGCAGGAGAATCATTGTCCACCATCCGTGACCGACGGGCGACGCCTCAGCGTCGCCGGGCAACGTCTAAGCGTTGCCTAAGCTGTTGCTCTGCAACAGGCCTCACCTCTGGGTGGAGAATGATTTCGGGAGGGGCATGCGGGCGACGCCTCAGCGTCGCCGGGCAACGTCTAAGCGTTGCCTAAGCTGTTGCCCTGCAACAGCCCTGTTGCTCTGCAATAGCCGTCTTCTCCGCGATGCGTTGCGCATGCCCCTCCGCTCCTCCTTCTCGAATGCGAGCACAGGGAATCGGCTGGCCGGGCCGAAAGGATGAGGTATTCCCCCTCGACCGAGGACCAGACATCCTC
>CBDUSE010000101.1:0-12370 GCA_965369835.1 uncultured bacterium | reverse complement strand
GGCTACCCGTCGGCGGAGCAGGAGATCGAGATGATCCTGAGCCGCAAGGAGCACGACCCGCTCACCGAAGTCAAGCCCGCGCTCGACATCTCGGAGATCCTCGAGATGCAGGCCAAGGTCGAAACGGTGCGCGTTGACCCCAGCCTGATGGACTACCTGATGCAGATCGTCGAGGCGACGCGAACCTCGGAGCTCGTCGAGCTGGGCGTGAGCCCGCGCGGTGGGCTGTCGCTCTTTCGGCTCGCCCAGGCGCGTGCGCTGGTAAGCGGGCGGGAGTACGTGGTGCCCGACGACATCAAGCTGCTCGCGGTCAACGCGCTCGCGCACCGGCTCATGCTCTCGGCCGACTACGGGCCGAAGGCGGCAGGCATCAGCTCAGCCGAACAGGTCATCAAGAACATCCTGGGCGAGATCCCCGTGCCGCTCTAGCAGGGCGTTGAGCTCGTCCCACGGGCTTGCGCCCGAGGCTACTGCCAAACGCCCTTTCGGGCTTGTCTGCTGCAAGCAGGCTCGACGGTTCAAACGGAGGCCGAACTCCTTCAACAGCCTGTGAGGCCGAAACCCAGGTAGACCCAAAGGCGGTCCCGCCACGATGCGCTTCAAGCTCCCCAAAAGGACGTTCCTGTTCCGGATCACGCGTGAGGGCGGCGTTTTCCTGCTCCTGACGGCCGTCGTCGGGGGCGTAGCGTTCGCCAAGGGGATCAATCTCATCTTCCTCATCTTCGCCACGATGATCTGTTTCGCGCTGCTCTCGTCGGTGCTCGCGATCGTGAGTATGAACAACCTGACGCTCGCCCGGGTGTTGCCGACACACATCTTCGCGGGCAAGCTCTTTCCGGTCGAGCTGATCCTGACGAACCGCAAGCGCCTCGTGCCCGCGATCTCCGTGGTGGTGCACGACACGCTTGGCCGCGAGAAGCTCCAGCCCACGTACGTCGTCAAGGTGCCGCCGCGGACCTCGGTCTCGACCACCTACCAGCACGTGATCGAGCGACGGGGCGAGTTCGAGTTCCGCGAGCTCGTGATCTCGACGAGCTTCCCGCTCGGCTTCTTCGCCAGGGGGTTCGCCCTGACGAAGCTCGAGAAGGTGGTCGTCTACCCGAAGATCGTCCAGCTCAACCCGAACTTCCTCGCCAACGTCCTGAGCGACATCGAGCTGCGCCTGAATAAGCCGGGGATCGGTACGGAGATCTTCGGTTTCCGCAGGTACGTGCACGGCGACGACCGGCGCTTCATCAACTGGAAGCTCTCGGCCAAAACGGACAGGCTGATCGTCACCCAGTTCTCGCAGGACCAGAACCTGCAGGTGACCATTGTCTTCGATAACGCGCTTCGAGATCCCAGCGACGGGGCGCTCGAGCGCTTCGAGGAGACCGTGACGTTCGCGGCATCGCTCGGCTCGTTCTTCGTCGAGAAAGGGTTCAAGGTGCAGATGCTGACACGCTCCGGCACGGTGCCCTTCGGCGAGGGCAACAAGCAGCTCTTGAAGATGCTCACCCACCTGGCGCTGATCAAACCGGTCGCGCCGAGCGAAGAGACCGACGAGATCTACAACCCGAAAAAGCTGTCGAACTCGATCGGTATCCTGATCGCGCACGAGCCGACAGAGAGGCCGCTCCCCCACTTCGTGCACACGTTCCACTCATCGGGTGCGGAAGCGAGGCAGGAGCAACCGCTGATCCTGACGAACCGGCACTGATTGACCGTCGGCGGTCGGCAGGACTTGCCTCGCCGGCCGCCTCGACAAGAAAAGGAGCCTCCCAACGGAAGGCTCCGGATTATAAGGCCGCTGTCCGGTGTGGCTGGGTTTCTATCCTAATTAATCGCTTTCCTTGCCGTACTCGCGAACCCTTGGCAACCAGGGTTAGGGATTGGGATCCACTAGTCCGTCTTCTCTCAGGCAGGACATCTCCCTTTTAACCACTTTCCTTGGCGTACTCATGGGCCACTTCGGACAGCTACTTATTGCCTACCACCCCCGGAAAAGGATGTCAAGGACGAATTTTCGCAACGTTCCCTCTTCTGCCGACACCTCTCGGAAGTGCTCCTCACGAACTCTGCACGCCGGTCGGACCACCTCGAAGGCCGCGCGCAAAGCACTCGGGAGCACGAAACGCGCCAGGAATTCCCTGCCACATGGCAGGATGGCGGCATGCCGGTTGCTATCGCGTCGCCCCGCACGATTACCGCTCGATGCCGAGGAGCCGGAAGCCGATGATGACCCACCGGCCGCGCTTGACCGTGAGCTTGACCTCCCAACGGTATGTGCCCTGTGCGCGATCCTGCGTCACCTCGAAAACCGCACTGTCGTCGCGAACGGCTGCCTTGAGGATCCGGAACTCCTTGGTGCTCCCGGCGGCCTTCTCTTTGCGGTAGTCCTCGACAAGAGCCGTGCGGTGCTCGCGGGCCCATTGCTTCGCGCGCGCACCCTCCAACCCCCTCTCCTTGGCCCACTCGGCGTAGTCAATGAGGCTCGAGGCGCGTGCGGCGTCGGCGTTCTTCGATGCGGTGAAGTACTCGATAACGACCGCGCGCGCGTCCGGCGCCGTCTTGAACGGCTCGGTCGGGTTGCGCTCGGCAACCTCGGGGGACGACAAGGCGCCGCCCGGTACGAACACCAAAGCGCACGCGACGACGAGAACTGCAACAGGAAAAGCCCGGTTCATTGTTCGCCGAGTATAACCCGCCCGCGAGCCGCAGACAACCTACCTGAGTCACGAGGCTCAGGCAGGTCGGTTCTTGGCGAAGAGGATGTTGTACCCCTCGATGAAGGCGTTGATTGACGCGACGACGATGTCCGGCGACGAGGCGTTCGAGACGACCCGGCGGCCGTCCTGGTCGCGCAACGCCATCGTGACCGAGACCGTTGCGTCGGTGCCGCCCGTGTTGATCTCGACGTTGTAGTCAACGAGCGACGTGATGAGCTTCTCGTTCGCGGCCGTGATGCCGCGCAGCACGTTGATAACCGCGTCCACCGGGCCGACGCCCCGGCCGGACGACTCGACACGCTCGCCGAGGAACTCGGCCGTCACACACGCCTCGGCCTGCGCGTGCAACCCGGTGGTGATCTGGAAGTCGAGCACCTTCAGTACGTCTTCGTGCGGGGTCAGATCGCGCACGGCCTCGGTCAGGATGTACTGCAGGTCCCGACGAGAAACGGACTTCCCCTTCTCCGAGAAATTCGCCAGCGAGGCGTGAATTCGCTCGAGGATCGCCCCGGAAAGGTTGGCGTCAAACTCGTCCTGGAGCAGCCGCCTGAGCCGCGCGCGGTCGAGCAGCTCCTCCTCGGCGAAGGTACGGCTGTTGCCCACGCCCGCGCCGCGGATCTCGTAGAGGCGCATCTCGAGGTAGCGGTCCACCTCCTCGGACACGGGCTCGATCGTCGGCACCGAGGGCAGGATGCGCAGGGCGGCGCGCGGGTCTTTGAGGCCCGTGCCGGTGGCGATGCAGACGACCACGTCGTCCGGCTTGATGACGCCGCTTTCGACGAGCTTCGGCACGGCGGCGAACGGGAGCGCGCCCGACGGCTCGACGAAGATTGACTCGGAATGCGCCAATTCCTGCTGCGCGCGAAGGATCTCGTCGTCGCTCACGGTGATCGCCGTGCCGCCGCTGTCGCGGATCGCACGCAGCGCCTTGATCCCGTCAAGCGGCCAACCCGCCGCTACGGCCGAGGCGACCGTGTCGGGCTGCTCGACGCGCACGATCGCCTCGCCCGCCTTGTCGAGCGCCTCGACGATCGGGCAGCAGCCGTCGGGCTGAACGCCGATCATTCGCGGCAGGCTCTCGACGAGGCCGAGGCGGTGGTACTCGGCGCACCCCTTCCAGATCGCCGCAAGGTTGGTGCCGCAGCCCATCGGGACGACGAGCCAATCCGGCGCGCGCCACCCGAGCTGCTCGATGATCTCGAACCCCTGCGACTTC
Source organism: uncultured bacterium (assembly GCA_965369835.1). Taxonomy (GTDB): domain Bacteria; phylum Auribacterota; class JABMQX01; order JAFGEW01; family JAFGEW01; genus CBDUSE01. Next base: position 8,446 of record CBDUSE010000101.1, on the reverse strand, counting down.
TGCCCCTCGCTGCGGAAGGCGTAGTCGCCCGCAAGGTAGAAGTTGTGGCGGCGGCTCATCTCGGCGGCGAGCCGGGCCGCGTCGTTGTACGTGCCACGGACCTGGAGCATCCGCGCGCCGTAGCTCAACGCCTGCGCCATCTTGCCGCTCGGTGTGCCTTCGGGGATCAGCACGTAGCACGGCAAGCCCGCCACCGAGCAGTAGGCGGCGACCGACGCGGCCATGTTCCCCGTCGAGGCCACGCACACCGCGTCCGCGCCGAGCTCCTTCGCCTTGGTCACGTCCACGAGACTGCCCCGGTCCTTGAAGACGCCGGTCGGGTTCGTGGTCTCGTTCTTGACGAAAAGCTGCTTGAGCCCGAGCGAGCCGCCCAGCGCCCCGCACCGCGCCAGTGGCGTCCCTCCCTCGTCGAGTGAAACGACCGCGTCGAGCCGGCGGATCGGGTACAGGTCGAGATACTTGGTCCCCTTGGGCGGCGCGTTGCGCAGCGCGAAGCGATTGAGCCGAGCGCTGACGTACCCGAAGTCATACAAGACCGTCAGCGCCGCGCCCGTCGTCGGGCAGGTGGTCGTGCTCTCGCGCTCGTCCACCACCTCGCCGGTCGTGATCGAGCGAAGCTCGTAGAACGGATCGCGCGGTCTTTCAGTCGTATAGAACATCGGTGACATAACGAGATCATCCCCTGCTTGTGTGGCGCGGATAGATCAGCATCCCAAGCACGCCCCCTACTCGAGGACGGCGCGGATTCGGCGGATGCCGGCCGACGAGGATTGCTCCTTGGTGATTCGGAAGCGCCCGAGCTCGCGGACGTTCGACACGTGCGGCCCGCCGCAGATTTCTCTGCTGAAATCGCCGACCGTGTACACCTTCACGACGTCGCCGTACTTCTCACCGAAGACGGCCATCGCGCCGCTCGCCTTCGCCTCCTCGACGGGCATCTCGACGCACTCGACGTCGAGTTCTTTGGTAATCTGCTCGTTGACCAGGTCTTCGACCTGCTTGATCTCGTCGGGCGCCATTTTCTCCGGGTGGGTGAAGTCGAAGCGGAGCCGCTCGGCCGTGATGTTCGAGCCGCGCTGCGTAACGTGCCGGCCCAGCACGCGCCGAAGCGCCGCCTGGAGCAGGTGGGTCGCCGTGTGGAGGCGGGTGACCCGCTCGGAGTTGTCGGCGAGGCCGCCGGAGAACCTCTGCTCGGCGCCCTTGCGCGAGAGCGCCTGGTGCTTCTCGTACGCCTTGTCGAAGCCGTCCATGTCCACGGTGATGTTCGCTTCCTCGGCAAGGTCGCGCGTCATCTCGATCGGGAAGCCGTAGGTGTCGTAGAGCCTGAACGCGAGCCGCCCGCTTAGCTCGCGCTTCGGGTTCCTCAAAACATTCGGCAGCAGCTTCTGAAACTCCTTGAGGCCCTGCGCGAGCGTCCTGCTGAACTGCTCCTCCTCGCGCGTGAGCATTTCGCCGATCTCGCGCGCGTTCGCCTTGAGCTCGGGATAGACGTCGCCGAAGATCTCGACGACGACCTCGCCCACCTTGCGCGTGAACGCATCCGTGATGCCGAGCTTCTTGCCGAACCGGACCGCGCGGCGGATGAGCCGCCGCAGCACGTAGCCCTGATCCACGCGCGCGGGCAGGACGCCGTCGGCGATCATGAACACGGCCGACCGCATGTGGTCGGCGATGATGCGCTTCGAGCGCACGTCCGCCTCGGACGCCTCGTCGCCTGACGCGAGATCCGCAATGCGCTCCATGATCGGCGCGAAAAGCTCGGTGGCATAGTTGTCGTCAACGCCCTGGAGCACGGCGGTCACGCGCTCGAGTCCGAAACCGGTATCAACGTTCTTCTGCGCCAGCGGCGTGTACGTGCCGTCGGCATTCCTGTTGTACTGCATGAAGACGTCGTTCCACATCTCGATGAAATGCTCGGGGTCGTTTGCCGGGTTTTTGCCCGGCGGGATCTCGCCCTCGTAGGTGCAGAAAAACATCTCGGTGTCGGGCCCGCACGGCCCGGTCTGGCCCGCGGGTCCCCACCAAGTCTCCTTGTTGCTGAGATAGATGATGCGCTCGGCGGGGATGCCGAGTCGCCGCCACACGGCGGCCGCCTCCGTGTCTTTCGGCGCGTCGTCGTCACCCGCGAAGCACGAGATCCAGAGTTTTTTGGGGTCAATGTCGAGCCACTCGCGGCTCGTGAGGAACTCGTACGACCACTCGATCGCCTCCTCCTTGAAGTAGTCGCCGAGCGACCAGTTGCCGAGCATCTCGAAAAACGTGTGGTGGACCGTGTCGCCTACCGCGTCAATGTCACCGGTGCGGATGCACTTCTGGTAATTGACGAGCCGCGTGCCCGCCGGATGCTTCTCGCCGAGGAGAAACGGCACAAGGGGGTGCATCCCGGCGGTCGTGAAAAGCACCGTCGGGTCATTTTCCGGCACGAGCGGCGCGGACCCGATCTCCGCGTGCCCCTTGCCCTTGAAGAAATCAATGTACGCCTGGCGCAGCTCCGCGCCCGTCATCCGCCGCATGTCTCCAATCTCAGAGCAAAATCACCTGTTGTCGTGAGCGACACCTATAGCACAGCAGGTTCCACGCGGGCAAGCGCTCCAGGATGCAGAGAAGAGAGAAGAACTAGGCGGCCGCGAGACCGGGGGTTCTCTGCCGCAATGTCCTGATTATCGCGGACGACGAGCCTGTTGCAAAAGCGACCGCGCCACTTGCGACGATCCCGATCCTTGCGCCCAGTGTTATCTTGATGCCCATGACATAAGGATAGGGGACCAGAAGGTAGCCGTAGAAGGTCCTTTTCAAACCGGGCGCCAGCCCCCAGGCCATGAGAACGAGCCCCAGAACGAGCAGAGCGAAAGGCAGTGCATTCCATTTTTTCTTCAGGAGCCCCGCTCGTCGAACGCCGGAGATCGCTGCAGCAAGTATGAGCAGGAAGTATGGAACACGAAAAGCCCAGCACCCTGCGTTCTCGAGCGGCCAAAAGCCGAGGCCCGCTGGGCGGTACCACTGCAAGTGCGTTATGAGCATGACCCCCAAGAAGACCGCCACGGACACGAGGCCCGCGGCCAGAAGCCGGCGTCCCCGCAAAAGCAAGCACACAATGAGACCAGCCAAGTACACGCACATGAAGAAAGGCACCCAATGGGACGGATTGCCGATGAGGAAAAAAAGCGAGTATCTCACGTGCACGAAGAGCTTCTTCGCACCGTGCTGCCACGTCGCCCACTCGAGGTAGTTCGGCACGCGATACCAAGCGATCATGGAGTATGTCTTGTCCCTTTCCGGGGCCATGATCTCTTCCGTCTCGGCCTGCGCCGCGCGCCACGCCTCATTCCGTATTGCGCGAGCGGTGTATGACGGCGAGACCAAACCCGCTCGTTGGGCGGCCACGACAATCTCGTCGAGGTCATAGCGGAACGGCTTCGCGAAGAGCTGGTCGGGATCGAGGCCGAGGGCGATGGCGCGTTCCCTTTCCGAATCGTTCAAGACGCCGTCCTCGTCCTTGTCGATCTTGGCGACGAGGGCGTTTCGCAGCCGGCGCGCAGCGTTCGCCTTGTTTGAGCGATAGATCGCGTCCGTCATTCGAGGCTCGGCATCGGCAAGAATCGAGTGGCACGCAATGCGAACAAGACGAGGAAGAATGGGCGCATCGATCAACCACGCGCAAAAGAAGATGAGGAGAATGATCACACGGAAGGGCCAATGCCGCTTGCGCCAGCGATTGAAGCCCGACCAGATCTTCTTGACAGCAGCCTTCATGGCTGGACCTTCAGACGACCGTTCACTGAACAACTTGCTGCTGGAGCACCGCGGCTGAATGTTCTGCAATCAACATATACCGGAGTGCGCGCGATGTCAAGCTCGAGCGGAGCGGGGGCGAGACGCCTCCGAGACAGCCGGCGAGACGCCGGCGCTACGTGCCGGAAGTGCGGCGCCGGTGTCTTGCCTGCCATGGCGGGCGCGATTGTGGTACTATGTTTATCCGAAACACTCATTAGCAGGAGGGGACTTCCCGTGCGTACGACTATTGCCGTCCTTGCGCTTATCGTCGTGGCCACCATGGCGGCGCCGGGCGCTGCGTCCTTGAAGTTCTACCCCGGCAGGAACCCGAAGGGCTGCACGCTCAAGGTCGAGGACCCGGCCGAGTACCGCGGCCGAAAGACCGAGGGGCTTACGAACGAGCTGAAGAGGATAGTCCTCGAGAAGAAGCGCGCCGCCGGTTGCCCGAACCTGTGCGACCTCGACATCACGTACATCGAGCGAACGCCTCGCTACAGACGCTACCTCGTTACGTACGACCCCGGCGGGACGAACCCGCACCTCGAGGGCGACCAGCAAAGGATGCAGCGCTGGCCGCTCGAGGGGCAGGTCGTGACGTTCTCCGGCCATATCATCAACAAGGGCCTCGCGCCGTCGAAGGAAACGACGTGGGTGATGACGCTCGACGGCAAGCCGATCGGCCACGGTAAGGTGCCGGCGCTCGAGCCGCTCGACGAGCACATCGTCTCCGCCAGGTGGCCGTGGCAGTCCGGGCGGCACCAGGTGCGGCTCATGGTGGACATGCGTTCGGTCAACCACGAGATCACGAAGACGAACAACAACATCGCGGACTACACCGACGCGTACACGTTTTTCTGGACGGTGCGCGACGTGGTGCACGCCGAGCAGGACGCGGTGCGCAACATCTGCGGCTCGTACTCATCGGAGGACTGGCACCGCTCGGTGATGGAGTGGATGAACCGCGCATTCGAGGGGTGCATCTGGCCGCTCACGCCCAACGGCGTGCCCGCTCGCGTGCGGATTGACTACTACTGGATCTCGAAGAGGCCGTGGGTCGAGCACGATGCGCACCCGCTCAGCACGTTCACCGACGGCACCTGGCCGCATTATCCCGGCGGTCGATTCGAGTTCAAAGAGAAGTCAAAGGAAGAGATCGCGAAGTTCTACGAGGAGATTCGGAACTCTGTCGAGACAAACGCCATCTATGATCCGAACATCCCCGGCCAGGATCGCGCGCTGCCGCACGAGCTGAGCCATCAACTCGGCCTGATTGACGTGTATCACTTCAACGTGCCCGCGAAACTCTGCCAGGTGCGCATGGCCGACGGCCGGCTCCTGCGCGAGGTGCTGCCCGCCAAGGCCGAGAGGCGCTCGTGGGAGCAAGGCCTGATGATCGGCGGCCATATCCCACAGGTCTGGTGCGAGCAGCAGGCGTACGGCCTCGTGCTCGACTACGGCAAGCGGCGCGGCTACTTTGGGGAGATGCTGCTGGACATGCCCAGAGTAAACTCGCTTAGGATCCTCGACGCAAACGGCAAACCGATCCCGGGCGCGCGCCTCAAAATCTACCAGCGTCAGGGCGAGGCGGTGCCGGACAAGACGGTGCACGAGGGTACGGCTGACGCGAAGGGGATCTTCAGCCTCGGCGCCAAGCCGTTCGGCGATATCTGCGTCGTCGGCACCAACGGCAGCCTGCTCTGCCGTGTCGAGCACCCGAGAACCGGCGAAGTGGACTGGGCCTGGACGCAGATTGACGAGTTCAACCTCGCCAAGTGGCACGGCCACGTCGAGCACGCAATCATCAACCTCCGCACGAAGCTCAAGTAACGGGAGCAACACCCGTCAAGGAGACGGCAATGGAACACGATATCGGCTCACTTGTTGACCGCTTCACGCGCGAGCAGAAAGAACGCCTCGTCGAGGAATGTAGGGCGGTCGCCGCGCGCGCGGAACGCGCGACGCCCGCCGCAGAACCCGCCGCGAAGCTGCTCAATTCGCCGCTGGCGGGGGCGCTGCGCGAAGTCGGCCATACGCAGATGGTGCTGCTGGCGAACAAGGCGTTCCCCGTCCCGCCGGGCGTCGAGACGATTGACCTGGCGCTCAGCAATGACGTGCCGACGATCCTCGACGTGATCCGCGCGATCTCGGGCGAGTTCTCGTTCGACCGCATCCTGATCGCCGAGGAGATGAAGGAGCTGAGCGGCGAGCGTGCCACGGCACTCGAAGAGCTCACCGGCAAGCCGTTCGAGTTTTTTACGCACGTCGAGTTCAAGCACATCGCCGAGCACGCCCGGCTCGCCGTCCGCACCGGCGACGCGACGCCCTACGCCAACTGCATCCTCGTCTGCGGGTGAGCCTTGCTCCTTGACTGCCCTTGGGTCATGATGGCATCATGGCGCCCAGATAAAACGGCAACCGCTCTACGAAAGGGAGCCACGTCGCATGTACTCCCCTACGGCGATTGACCTGTTCTCGGGGTGTGGAGGCCTGACGCTCGGCCTGAAGCAGGCTGGCTTCACGGTGATTGGTGCCGTTGACGTCGACGCGCTGTCAGTTGAAACGTACGAAGCGAACCATCCCGAAGTCGTAGTCTGGCACACCGACATCCGGACGCTCGACGTCTCGTCCGTCAAGCGCAGGCTTGATCTCCGGAAGGGGCAACTCGACCTGCTTGCAGGCTGCCCCCCCTGTCAGGGCTTCTCGTGCATTCGCACGCTCAATGGAGCACGCGCTGCTAGGGATCCCCGCAACAACCTCGTGTTCGAATTCCTTCGTTTCGTCAATGGCCTGATGCCCAAGGCAATCATGATGGAGAACGTCCCCGCGTTGGCTGCCGACGAGCGCTTGGCCAGGCTGCAACAAGAGCTGTCGGCGTGTGGTTACCTCACGGAATGTCGGATTCTGGACGCTGCGGACTATGGCGTGCCGCAGCGGCGGCGAAGAATGATTCTACTCGGAAGCAGGATCGGGGCCGTGGACTTCCCGCCCCCCTGCCAGCGTAGGGGAACCGTGCGCGACGCCATCGGGGATCTCCCTCGGCCTGGAGAAAGCGGAGACGAGCTCCACGATGTTCCGGTGACCCGCGCTCCGCATGTCCTGGCGATGATCAGGAGAATCCCGAGAAACGGGGGCGGCCGAACCCACCTCGGACGCGACAGCCAACTGCCCTGCCACAGGCGATGCGACGGCTTCAAGGATGTCTACGGTAGGATGGCGTGGGATGACGTTGCACCCACCATCACGTCCGGTTGCATCAACCCGTCAAAAGGACGGTTTCTCCACCCGCAGGAGGACCGAGCCATAACCCTGAGGGAGGCAGCTCTTCTTCAGGGTTTCCCCGATGACTACTGGTTCTCGTTAAGACGCGGCAAGTACCCAGCTGCCGCGATGATCGGCAACGCTCTTCCGCCCGAGTTTGTCAGACAGCAAGCCGAGGCCATCCACCGGCACGTACGCATCCTGGTGAAAGAGAGAGCATGGCGGCGCCAGACCAAAAAACACTCAAGCTGACCGTTCACGGCCGGATCATCGACCACCTGGGCATACAGATGTACCAGAGCCCTGTAGCGGCCGTGGCGGAGCTTGTGGCAAACGCCTGGGACGCCGATGCCGAGAACGTGCGCATTTCCTTGCCCAAGGAACTGGACGATGCTGCAGAGTTCGTTGTCAAGGATGATGGCCTTGGCATGACGCTCGAGCAGTGCGAGGAACGTTACCTCAAGGTAGGCTGGTGTCGCAGGGCTGCAGATCCTGATGAACGGTCACCAGAGAAGGGGCGCGGGATCCTCGGCCGAAAAGGCATAGGGAAGTTCGCGGGCTTTGGGATAGCTCACGTCATTCATGTCGAAACGATCAGCAAAGAGACGGGCGAGAAGACCGTCTTCCAGCTAGACGTCGACGAGCTCCGGAGCGACGACTACATCGAAAGCGGCTGGAAGGAGATACCTGTCGTCGAGTATCTGCCCCCAGATCGTAAACAGAGACGTCGCCACGGGACGACCGTGACACTCAGGGGGTTGAGGCTGGCCAGGCGCCCCTCGTCGGAACGCTTTGCGAAGAGCATGGCTCGCCGTTTCCTACTCCATCAGCGGGTGGATGACTTCCGTGTTCTGGTGGATGACAGCGAGTTGCCCACAGCACAGGAAAGCGAGAGCGTCCAGTTCGTCTTCCCGCGTGATTATCGTGAGGAAGAGAAGCCCGAAGGCCTCTCTGTCGAGGGGGAATGGGGTATAGAGAACCTTGCCTCTGGTCGTGAGGTCAGGTGGCGGATCGTCTTCTATAAGCAGCCGATAGACGACGAAGAGCTACGAGGGGTAACCGTGCTGTCTCGAGGGAAGCTGGCTCAAAGGCCCTTCTTCTTCAACATCTCAGGCGGAGTTGGCGGCCAACACGGCCAAGCGTACATCACAGGCCAGGTACAGGCGGACTACATTGACATCCTGCGTGACGATCTGATCGCCCCGGAGCGCCAGCGAATAAGCTGGGAGCACGATGAGGCCTTGCCGTTGGAGAGCTGGGGCCAGGCCCGGGTCAAGCAGCTGCTGGGTATCTGGCGCGACCGACGGAGCGAGGACAGACGAAGACAGATCGACGACAAAGTCGCTGGGTTCTCGAAACGTCTAGCAGGCTGCTGAAAAACTCGCCCGTTTCCTCTTATATAATATGATGGCTG
>CBDUSE010000100.1:0-12507 GCA_965369835.1 uncultured bacterium | reverse complement strand
GGTTTTTTTGGGGGGGCGGGGGGCCCCCCCCAATACCTCCGGGTGGCGTCCCCGCCGCTTCCGCGGTGTGGGGGGGGTCGCCCGGGCCCCGCCGACGCTTGTCGACAACGGCTGCGCAATTGCGGTGGCCCCCGCTCGCGCATCCATTCGAGTCCGCACTCGCGTGGTCATGGCCTACTCTCCCTTTGTCGACGAGTCCTTCCCGGTTTCCTTCCCCTCGAAGGTGGGGAGCGGGAGGAAGATCTCGAGTTCGTTCGAGCCGGCCGGGATCTTCTGCCAGGCCTCGGTGATCTTGCGGCTGCCGCCCTTCTCCTGCCAGATGATGCGATACTCGGGCTGGGTCTTGCGGTCGTAGTAGACGATGAACTTCTTGCGTGGCTCGCCGTCGCTGTAGCGCAGGATGGCCGGATGGGCCGACCGCGGCTTGCCGACGAGCGACCAGCGCATCTCGACGCGGGCGTAGTAGACGTTATTCTCGAGGAAATCGTCCTTCGTGCCGTCGACCTCGACGCCCACGGTGAGCTTCGTAAACGGCGGCACGAGGGCCACCGTGCTGTCCTTGCCCGGGAGCCACTGGTCCTTGCCGGACGGGATTGTGATCGGGTCGCGGTCGCGCACGCTCCAGTTGACGCGGTACTCGTAATCGAGCCACGAGCTGTCCTGGATGCCGAGCCGCGGGTACTTGACCGCCTTCGACGTGCCGCCGCCGAGGATGTCCTTCGACGTGAACATGAGCTGCTCGGTCACGTCGTGCGAGTGCTCGTACTTCTTGCGGAACGAGACCGAGACGAAGTTGATCGTGTCCTGAAAGGCCGTGGAGTACTCGTTGTCCACCATGAAGTAGACATTGCGCATCTCGAACGAGGGGTCGTCGAGATTCACGACGCGGAACACCTTCTTGTCGTCTGCGAATGAGTCGTAGATGCCGCCCATGTTGCCGGCGGTGTGCACGGGCACGCGGATCGTCGAGCGCCGCGTCAGATCAATGTAGAAGCGGTTCGTCTGGATATCCTCGCGCTTCTTCATCACGTACTGGTTGTCGGTGATGTACTTCTGGTCGCCGCTGCCCTTCCCGAACGTGCGCGAGAGCCAGCTCGCCTTCTGCCGACCGGGGATCTGGCCGTGCTGGACGGCCACTTCCTTGGTCGGGAGCTTCGAGAGCCCGGTCTCGGCGTCGAACATCAGGTCCACGATCTTCGTGGTGATCAGGTTGGTGATGTTGTCCATCGACTTCGTGTCAATGTCGAGGCCGGTGCGTTCGGTCACCTCGATCTTGATGACCGCCTTGCGGACCATCTCATCCACGATGTTCTGAAGCTGCCGGCGCTTGTAGCCTTTCTGTCGGTTGATCACCGAGCTGAAGTGCTCGTATACCGTGCTGATCTCGGCGGTCACTTTCGCATTGTAACCCTCCACGGCCGCCTCGTAGTAGGCGTGGATGCTGACCGAGATGTCGGCCGTTGGTTCCTTGAGCGTTTCCCACAGCAGTGTGGCGCCTTGCGGACTGAGCACGGCGGCCACGGCCGCCTTGCTGCCCGGCGTGAGCGGCGCATGGCCCGAGCTGATCATCTTGCGCGTGAAGCCGCCCTCGGCGGTGTCGGACAGCACGGCCGAGATGATCTCGAACGACGAGGCGTCTTCGCCTTTCGGTTCCATCAGCGGCACGACGCCGGCGAGCTCGGCGCCCGGCACCTCTTCCTCGAGCGCCTCTTGTAGCTCCTTGACCGCCTCGTCGGGCAGCTTGAACTCGCAGAGGAAGTGCAGGATGCCGCCGCTCATGTCGCTCTTGGCGTCAATGAAGCCGAGGCACAGGAACTCGAGGCTCCCGTCGTCACGCACCGACACCGACGGGTAGGGCGGGATGTAGTAGTACATGGTCGGGTCTTTGATGTCCTGAAGCAGCGCGATGCCGAGCACCGTGCGCCGCCCCTCGTCGTAGCTGACGAGCGCGCTCGCACTGTCCACAACGATGGCGGTCGCACACAACACCACAATAGCGGTGATGAGCGATCTCATATCTCACCTCTCGTTCTCGTCTGTGTCATTGTTTATCTCATCAACGCCGGAGGCCTCCTCGTCCGGTGGTGCCTCGAACTCTTTGCTGATGTCGAGGATGCCGGACCAATCCTTGACAGTGATCCAGTCGCCCTTTTCGACGTGGCCGTCGTCGTCAATGTCCACGATGCGGTACTCGTAGCCCTTGTCGAGGTCCACGGCGAGGTCGAACCGGACCGATTGGATGGCCTCGTCCGGCGCGCTGCGGCGGAAATGCACCTTGACTTTCGGGCGGCCCCGGGCGATGCCGTAGCCCCGGATCTCGACGGTCTTCTTGGCAATCGGTGAGTCCGGATCGTTCTGGAAGTCGTAGCAGTACACATCGAGGAAGACGTAGCCGGCGGGCATCTCGGCATCGAGGTCCACGCTCGTGAAACATTCGGGATGCGCCGTGGGCGAGACTTTGATCTCGACGGCACCCGCCTGTACCGTGCGGGCGATCTCCTCGAGCTCGACCTCGGCCGGCTCCTCGAACTCGGCGCCTTCGCCCTCCACCTGACGCCGCAGCTTGTCGAGGCGGCGTTGCGCTTCGCGCGGCAATTGGTTGAGGTCGCTCACGCCGCCGGCGATCACGGCGTAGTTGAGCGAGAGCAGCACACCGTCTTTCTCGTAGGCTTCCCACATCACCTGCGTCGTGCGCGGATTGAGCGCGATCTCGAAGCTCTTCGATTCCCATTGCCCCGCGCTCGGGCCCTGCTTCGGCGGTTCCTTCGGCGGCTCGGCCCACAAGCCGGTGGCGAGCCGCTCGCCGCGCTGGACGTCGCCGCCTTCGATGACGGCGTACACGAGCTCGGCCTCCATTTTCTCGACGGGGATCGGCAGGAGCACGGCGCGGCGGTGGCGGCGTTTGAGCGCCTTGCGCGCGGCGCGCACCTGTTTGCCGATGTCCTCGAACTCGACGGTGAATGAGATGTCGCCCCGGCCGCGGAAGGTGCCCTGGTCGCCCATGAGCTTCGTGCCGACGTAGCGAAGGCGCCGGAAGCTGAAGTGCGGTGTGTCTTCGGTGGTGGCGAGGCGGATCGGGCCGGGGACGTAGTAGAAGATATGGGCGGCCTTCTCATCGGGGTAGATGACGAGGCCCTCGATGGTCTCCCGCTCGGTGAGCAGCGGCATGGCCGAAGCGGAGCCGCACGCGAGCGCCAAGAGTATCGCCAGCGCGCATGCAGTCCGGACTCGTCGGCGTGTTGCTCGGTCCCGCTCCATTCCTTCCTCTCTCCCGCAAGACAGACGCGCCGGTGCGCGTCGCTATTCACATCAGCGGACGTCTTATTCCTCGTCCTCCTCGGTGTCCTCATCCTGGACGCCGATGAGCTCGTTGAAGTGCTTGGTGCCGATGTAGATTCCTTCGTCATCCTCGACGCCGGCCCGCCAGTCCTTGTCCTTCATGACGTCGCCATTGTCATCAATCATGTAGATCTTGTAGTCGAAGTAGGAGACGCCTTCTTGCTCCTCGCCCTCGATGAAGAAGAGCGCGTCCCCTTCGATCTCCGACTCGTCGGCGTCGAGCTTGTACGTCTTCGCGAGCTCCTTCTTGCTGTTGGGGTCGAAGTGCTTCGAGCGGACCTTGACCTTGATGAGCGCGACGCCGTACTCGCCAAAAAGGTCCTCATCGAGCACTTCGATCGTCAGCATCTTCACCGTCTTCTTGCCGAGTCCGACGGTGAGCCGCTTCATTACCGTGTCCCAGTACTCCTGGATCTGGTCGCCCTCGTTGACGAGGCGATACTCGTACCACGCCCGGATGGCGCGATCCGAGAGCCCGCGGTGCACGCTCGTGTGCCGCAGCGTCGCCTTCTTGCCCGGGAGCACCGCGGTGTTGTTGAGGTCGTACTCGAAGAGCTTCACGTCGTCGCCCGCCTCGAGCAGGAAGTAGAGGGTCTTGAGGTGGACGGGGAAATCGTGCGTGTTCTCGAAGGGCTGGTTCCTCTCGTACGGGGCGTGCTGGTACGTCTTCGTATCGCACAGGCTCACGTGCGCCGTCAGATCGGGGATGGCGAAGGCGGCCCCCTCGGCCTCCGTGGATGCGGCGACGAGTTTGATCTTGCCGGTCAGGCCCTGGATGTCCTGGAGCGCCACTTTCAGGCCCTCGACCGTCTGCTCGTCCGTGGTGAGGGTCACATCCATGTAGCCCGCGATGTCGCTGAGCGCCGGTACCGAGATTTGCTCGTCCGGCACGCCGTAGCTCGACGCGGCGCCGAACGTGAAGTCGCAGGTGTGGAACGGCAGCGGCTTGAGGTCCGTACACGCCGGCAGCTTCTCCCTGGCCAGGTACTTGTTCAGCAGGAACTTGAGCAGTTCGTAATCGGGCTTGGCCCAGCCGCCCGAGAGCGTAAACGCCACCGCCACGTTGCTGGCGCTCGCCTCGTCGTCGGCCGTCACCATGCCGTAGCGAATGCGGAACAGGTGCCCCAGGTCGGGGTCGTGCGCGAGCGAGTAGCCCTGCGGCCCGTAGTAGTAGAAGCCGGAGGCCTCCTCGAGGTCGAAGTAAATCCGGTCGTTGAGGCTGAGGACGCGGTCGGGGTTCGGGATGTCGAACTGGGTGAACAGATCAACGTACTTGCTCTGGTTCGGCCCCTTGCCGCCCTGAGCCGTGATCTCCTCGGAGACACCCGCAGCATCGGTGACCTTATGCATCTTCACGGCGTGAAGAACGCCAGGGTGAATCGAGAGGGATTCGCCGCCTGAGGGCTTCGTCTTCTTTAAAGTTGTGCCCGTGCCGATCGCCGTAATGGCGGGCGCAGTCGCGGAGGCGAGCAGGGCGCAGGCGACTACAGCCGCCGTAAGGTATCTAATGAGGGCTCGAGTGTTCATCGGTCTTCTCCTCGTTTTCGGATGACCCATCGCCATCTACTTCAGGATGCGCGGCGCGATCCAGAGCACCATGTCATCCTGGTAGTTCCTGCCCGCGTTCACCTGGAGCTGGATCGTCACCGTCTGGTTTGCGTACGCCTTGAGGTCGGCCGTGAGCGTGTCGAGTGTGCCGTTGTGGGTGATGTTTTTCGAGGCGACCGTTTTCCAGGGCGGCTTGTGTCGTCCCCGGATGACGGGCCCGCGGACCAGCACCGTCACAGTTGCACCATCGGGCGAGCCGTGCCCACGGGTGAAGCCGACCGTGGCGGCGAACCGGCCGTTCGGGGGAATCGGCACGACGTAGCGCCCGTACACAAACCCGTTCGGCTTGTGCGTGGGCTCCATCTGCAGCACGTTGGTGTAGTCCTTGTTGTCCTCGGCCCGGACGCTGCCGATCTTCCTGGCCCAGCCGCTCGTGCCGCCGGACCCGCCGAACGAGAGCCTCTTGTTGCCCTGCCAAGTCGCGGTGTTTGCCTTGGCAACGAAGTCGTACGCGATTTTCTCGAGCCCCACCAACGGCCCGGTTACTCGGACCACATGGACGGTGCCGATGACGGCTGCCAGCTCTGTTACGTCCACCGTCACTGCCTTCGTCACCGTACCGTTGCTGTTCCTGGCGGTGAGCTTGTAGGTCGTCTTCTTTGTCGGCGAGACCGTTCGAGAACCGGACTTGCCGATGCCGGCGAGCCCCGTGATGCTCACGCTGTCGGCGTTCTCGACGCGCCAGGTCAGCTTGGCCGACTGACCCTTCGAGATCCGCGGCTTGTCCACGCCGAAGGTGACGGCCGGCTTCTCGATGAGCGCTTGGACTTCGCTCTCGTCGAAGCGCGGCACCGGGTTGATGGTAATGACGTCGTCCGATTGGCGCGGCCATCCGGCGGCCTGCGCGGGCGTCGAAAGCGTGCACACTGCTGCCACCACGATCAGCGCGGCGAGGCCCACGATGGGGGGCCACGAAGAGACAGTGCGACGTGGGTCGTTGAGCGTGGTCATGGTTTCCTCCTGTGCGGCGGGACGATCGGTTACCTCGGGCGCCCGTGCAACAACGCGCGCTGCGAGCTCACAGCGCAATCCGGCTCGAGCAGGGCGCTCTCAGCTCGATCTCCCAGGATCCTCAATCCGAAACGCAGAGTGCGTTTCTCCCCGTCCTCCGGCAGTTTGGTTTCAACCCCAAAACCGATGGGTGTCGTCGTGCGGGGACCGATACGGACACCTTGAATTCACCATGTCACTGAGACGATGGATCGTCAAGATAATTCAGTCTCGGTGTCAAGACGGTCGGCATGCGTCGAGCGGGTCGGTCCCCAACGCTCGCGGACAGGCTGCGCTACCCCTTGCGCTTGTGCGGGATGAAAAAGAAGCGCGCCCGGGTGGACTCGAACCACCAACCTCCGGATTCGTAGTCCGTGACTCTATCCAATTGAGCTACGGGCGCGAATAGTATAAGTCGCTACAGTGAAGGAGCTTACACGCGCATTGCGCAGACATCGTGTTCGCCATCCATTACGCGGTGACCAAGCAGTGTCCAAGATATCTTGGCAGCGGCCCCCGCATATGCCATCAAGGACGGGAATCGATGGCCCTGACCTTTTGCGCCGCAGATCCAGTCGAGCCATCTAAGCGTCACGGTCACTACTATACCGATTTTTACGTCCACGGCAAGCGAATCCACAAGAAGATCCACGCCAGGCGCAAGGACATTGCCGACAGTATGCCGCAGACCTGCGTTACAGGTTGCATCCGAGCGTCAGGCAACCTCGCGGTGGTAGCTCTTGAGCAGGCTACCAAGCGGTTCGCGGCACTTGACTGGCCCATCCTGCGGCGGTGGGGTGTCCGGCTCGATCGGCCGACAATAGTCCAGTCCCGTGTGTTCGTTTCGTGTTATATTGCTCGACGTACTGTTCGCCCCCACGCCTGACAATTACCCGGCGGCGCTGGCCAGAATTACCTCGACGCCACGCTGTTGCAGATCACGCTTGTAGTCGTCTCTTATGGCGTCGGTGACAAGTGTGTCTATCTGTTCGATTGCGGCGAACCGGGCAAAGGAAACCTTGTCGAACTTGCTGTGGTCGCAGAGCACAATCGTCTTGTTGGCGGCGGCAATCATCGCCTGTTTGGTTTCGGCCTGCTGAAGGTTCGGCGTCGTTGCCCCGTGTTGCAGGGACAGGCCGTTGAGGCCGAGGAACGCCTTGTCGGCAACGAACTTGTCTAGTGCTGCCACAGTTGAGGCGCCCACTGTGCATCTGAACCCCTTGCGGAGGTAACCGCCCAGGAGTATCGTCCTTGCGCCTTCCACCTTCTCCGAACACAGGGCGATTTCCAGATCGTTCGTCAGGATCGTCAGGTCCTGCGCACGGCCGACGAGTCTGGCCAGTTGAAGCGTGGTGGTTCCGGTGTCCATAATAATCCGGTCGCCATCTTCGATAAACTCGACGGCGCGCGCCGCGATGGCCTTCTTGGCCGCCAGATTCTGGACCTGGCGCTGTCCGGCGTTCAGCTCGAAACCTGTTTTCATCTTTCGGACTGCCCCACCATGTGTCCGAATCAGCAGCCCGCTATTGTGAAGCTGTCGCAGGTCGTTGCGTATTGTGGCGCCGGAGAGGCCGAACAGCTCGCAGAGCTCCGCGACGGTGACCTTGTTTCGGCGGTCCACGATCTCAAGGACGTGAATCCTTCGTTCCTCAACGAACAGGATCTCCTGATCTTTCTTCTTCATGTGACGTAGTCCTATGTACTTGTAAGGGCCTAACTTATGCCGAACGCCAATCTCCTGCGTTTGGACAGCCGCCCAACTACAACATCCTCACATATTAGCCCGCCAGTTTCAAATGATATCAAAAATCTATTGACATCGAACGGGAAAGCCATAAGATAGCAGCATTCGCCAGCAAACGAAACACTTTGGAAGCAGTTCTGGAGGCGTAAGTGGCTGATCGAAGTATCACGGTGGCGGTTATCGGCACTGGCCGGGCAGGGCTGATTCATGCGCGGAACTTCGCATCGAGGACGCCCGGGGCCTGCTTGGTGGCCTTGGCCGACCCGAGAGAGCAGGCCTTAGCTAAGGCCTCCCAAGAACTTGCGGGAGTATCGACGTACTTGGACCCGGCCGAAGTGATTGCAGATCCTACCGTGGATGCGGTCGTTGTCACGACACCCACGGTGTTTCACGAGGGCATTGTCGTGGCCGCCGCGAAGGCTGGCAAGCACGTGCTTTGCGAGAAGCCGATGGCCATGAGCGTCGACGAGTGTGAGAGAATGATCGCCGCAACCCAGGCCACTGGCATCAAGCTCCAACTGGGTTTCATGCGACGGTACGACCCGAATTTCGCAGCCGCGAAGCAGGCTATCGAACTTGGCGATATTGGCGATGTTGTATGTGTTCGCTCGTTGACACACGGGCCAAGCATACCGAAGCGTTGGCAGTACGACATCAGCAAAAGCAACGGGCCACTGGCGGAGGTCAACAGTCACGACATCGACACATTGCGTTGGTTCACGGGCAGCGAGTTTCGAGAGGTCTACGCAATGGCGGGCAACCACCGCTGTCCGGAGGCCAGATCCGACTTTCCCGACTTCTATGACAATGTGGTCATGCTGGCGTCGTTTGAGAACGGCATGCAGGGGGTCATAGACGGAGCGGTTTCCGTCAGGTACGGCTATGATGCTCGCCTGGAGGTGCTCGGCACCTGCGGGATACTGCTGCTCGGCGAGTTGAAAGGGGAAGGCGTGACCGTCTACAGCGGCAAGGCAGGCAAGGTGCGTCAGATATCCCGCAGTTGGCGCGACCTATTCAAGGACGCCTACCTGGCCGAGGACCAATCGTTCGTGGAGTGTATCCTAGAAGACAACGAGCCACGGGTTACCGGATTCGACGGGAGGATGGCCGTGGCTGTGGTCCAGGCGGGGAACCGTTCGATCTGGGAAAGGAAACCGATCACCCTCTCTTGAAGAAATGAACTGCAATTGGCGACCGCGTGAACCACAGGAAAGGAAGACGTGCATGCCAAACATCACGCTTATCGGCGCAGGAAGCGCCTCGTTCTCTATCTCGCTGATCCTGGATGTCGTTCTTACGGAAGGGCTCGCGGGGAGCCGAATGACCTTGGTTGACATCAACGAGGAAAGGCTGAATGTGGCGGTTACCCTGGCGAACCGGTACCGGGACGAGGTCAAGGCCGACCTGACATTCTCCGCAACCACGGACCGCAAGAAAGGGCTCGAGGGCGCCGACTTCGTAATCTGCGCCGTGAAAGTGGGCGGCTACGGGCCGCTCGAGAAAGAACGGGAGATTGCCGAAGCGCACGGTTACTATCGGGGCATCGGCGATCGGGTCTCGTGCTACTATGGGGGCATCGGAGCCTACTATCAGCTCAAGTTCCTGATGGACCTCGCAGGCGACATGGAGGCCATCTGCCCGGATGCGTTCCTGATCCAGACCGCCAACCCGGTCTTTGAAGGCACTAACCTCATCACGCGCTGCACGAAGGTCAAGGCCGTCGGCGTCTGTCACGGCCACCTGAGCTCCCGCGTGATTCCCCGAACGCTGGGGCTGGACCTCGAGCACGTCGGTGTACTGGTGGCGGGGTTCAACCACGTTATCTGGCTGCTGCGTTTCATGTACAAGGGCGAGGACGCCTATCCGCTGATCGACAAGTGGATCGAGGAGGAATCCGAAGAGTACTGGTGCGACGGAGAGTACGACGAACAGATGACGCCGGGCGCCATAGACGCGTACCGGCTGTACGGGCGTTTACCGGTTGGCGACGCCGTGAGATGCGGCACTCCCTGGTGGCATCACACCGATTTCGAGGCGAAGAAGAAGTGGTACGGGAAAACGGGCGGATTCGATTCCGAAATCGGCTGGGCCAATTACCTCGGTGAGAAACCCAAGGCATTCGAGAAAATGAAGCGGTTCGCCAACGATTCCAGCGTGGTCCTGACGAAAGAACTGCCGCTCGAGGCCAGTGGGGAACAGCACATCAGGATTATAGACGCGATTGCCAACGATAAGGAGACCATACTCGAGCTGAATATCCCCAACAACGGCTGCATCAAGGGCATTCCGGATGACGTGCTCGTCGAAGTCCCGGTGGTCGTTTCAGGAGGCGGTATTCAGGGTGTCGTGGTGGGCGACTTTCCGCCGCGTATCATGCACAACGTGATGTTGCCCCGGATGGTGAGAATGGAGAACATCCTCGAAGCCTTTCTGACGGGCGATCGACGGCCACTGTTGCTGTCGCTGATGGACGATGGAAGGACGCGGTCCTACGAGCAGGCGAAAGGGCTCATTGACCTTCTGCTCGATCAGCCCTGGAATGAGGAAGCGGCGAAACACTATCGCTGGTAGGCTTGAAAACGGATGATGGTTGAAGAGGGCGCGGCCGACGAGCAATGAGCTGGCAGGCGGTCATCGGGGGGACATCGGGACGCAGGGGACGAAGGCGGCCCTGTTCACAGAGGACGGCACGTGCCTGGCGAAAGCCTTTCGCAAGCCGGGACTGATTCGCCCAGCGCCCGGGACGGTCGAGGAGGACCCTGAGCGTCAGTTTGCCTCAGTCGCCAGAGCCATTCGCGAGTATGTCCGCACGGGCGAGCTCGGGGCGGATTCTGTGGGCGGGATCGAGATCGACGGACAGATGGCCGTTAAGTTGTGAGAGCAGGCAACCGCTCCATTGCGGAGAAGCGTCCAATTCGACTCAGATAGCGAACATGCCAAGAGGTAAGATGATGTTGGCCGCAAGGCTATACGGCAAGGACGATGTGAGAGTGGAAGACGTGCCGGACCCGGCGATCTCCCCCGGTGAGGCGCTGCTGAAGGTAGGCTGCGCCTGCATATGCGGCACGGACATGCGGATGATCCGCAACGGCGAGTTCGGAGACGGTGCGCCTATGCCTTTGATACTCGGCCACGAATTCGCCGGCGAGGTAATTGAGGTTGGCTCCGATGTCGAGGGAATCGATGTCGGCATCTCCGTTGCGGTTGCGCCCAACATGGGCTGCGGATCGTGCGATTTGTGCATGTCGGGAAGGACTCATTTGTGCTCGCAGTACCGTGCCTTGGGTATTCATTTGGATGGTGCTTTCGCCGAGTATGTGCGCATTCCCGAGGCCGCGCTACGCCAGGGCAACGTGTTTCCGCTTTCAGAAGGGCTGTCTCTGGAAGAGGCGGCGCTGGCCGAGCCGCTGTCCTGCGCCTACAGCACATTCGAGAGGTGTCACCCGTCGGAGGGTGAGGCGGTGCTGGTTATGGGCGCCGGGCCGGTAGGTCTTATGCATGCGAAGCTGGCGGCCATGGCCGGAGCAAGATTGGTGGCTTTGAGCGATACGGATGCAGGCCGGCTTGAGCGGGTTCGTGCGATAGACGGCCGCTTCGTGCCGTTGTCGTCCGACGGTTTGGAATCGCGGATTAATGAACTGACCGGCGGACGAGGTGTGAACGTATGCATAGTCGCGTGCTCTTCACCGACGGCGCAGGAGCAGGCCCTCCGGCTGTGCGCTTTCGAAGGGCGGATCTGCTTCTTTGGCGGTCTGCCGAAGGACAACTCACTGGTACCTCTGGACACTAACCGGATTCACTATCGCCAACTGACCGTCACGGGAACGACGCGTTCGAGCGTCGGGCAGTTTCGCCGAACCTTGGAGCTGCTTAGCGACGGCTTGGTGAGCGTATGTGAACTGATAACCTCGCGGGTTCCGCTGAAATCGTTCGGCGAGGCCGTCCGTGCTGCGGCCGGATATAAGGGGCTCAAGACCGCAATACTGTTTGATTGAGGCAACATGGCAGAGCAACTACTGATTGGCGTCGATATTGGGACACAAGGCACTAAGGCGGGCCTGTTCGCTTTGGATGGGCGCTGTTTGGCGACTGCATTTTTTCCTTCGCGCCTGTACCGTCCGGCGCCGGGTGTCACCGAGGAGGACCCCGAGCGTCAGTTTGCTTCAGTCGCCAGAGCCATTCGCGAGTGCGTCAAGCAAGCAGGGGCCGGTTCCGGTTCGGTCGGTGCAATAGGGATTGGTGGGCAAATGGCCGGGGTCTTGGGCGTCGACGCCGACGGCAAAAACGTAACGCCGTATGACTCGTGGTTGGATACGCGATGCAGGCCCTACATCGAGCTGATGAACCAGCGGGCGGGCGAGGAAGTGTTGCACAAGACCGGCTGTATGCCGAGCTTCAATCACGGGCCTAAGATCCTTTGGTGGATGAACGAGCGCAAGGCGGCGTTTCGGAAAGTACGCGCGTTTGTTCAGCCGGGAGGCTATGCGGCCATGCGGTTGTGCGGCCTTTCGGCCAAGGAGGCTTTTGTTGACACGACGTATCTGCACTTTTCCGGGTTTGCCGACAACCAAAGGAGCTGCTGGGATTCGGGCTTGTGCGAGGAGTTCAGTCTCGACGAGGCGAAACTGCCGCGTATAGTCCATCCGCACAAGATTGTCGGTGAACTGTGTGCTGCGGCTGGGAGACGTTGTGGGTTGCGGGCGGGAGTGCCTGTTGTGGCCGGTTGCGGAGACACCGCCGCGTCGTTCTTGGCTTGTGGCGCGACGGAACAGGGCACGTGCATTGATGTGGCCGGGACGGCCTGCGTTTTTGCTGCAACGACCGAT
>CBDUSE010000099.1:0-12569 GCA_965369835.1 uncultured bacterium | reverse complement strand
CTCTTGAATCGTGTTCTTCTTTGCGACCTTTGCGCCTTTGCGTGAGTTTTCTTCCTACTCCTCGTCGTCGAAGCCGACGAGGATCTCGCGCGGCTTGCTACCGCGGGCGGGGCCAACGATGCCGCGCGCTTCCATCAGGTCAATGAGCCGGCCGGCGCGCGCATAGCCGATGTGCATCCGCCGCTGGAGGAACGACGCCGACGCCTCGCCCTTCGCGCGCACGAGCGCAAGCGCCTTGTCGAAGAGCTCATCGTCGAACAGTTCGCCGTCGGCGCCATCGGCCGTGTCGCCCCCGGCGAGCACCGTCTCGTCGTACGCCGGTTCCGCCTGGTCCTTGATGAACTTGAGGACGCGCCGCAGCTCCGGGTCGCTCAGGTAGGTGGCCTGTGCGCGCGCGAGCCGGCCCGAGCCCGGCGGCAGAAAGAGACAATCGCCGTTGCCGATGAGCTTCTCGGCCCCCACGCTGTCTATGACCGTGCGCGAGTCCACCCTCGAGGCGACCTGGAAGGCGATCCGCGTCGGGAAGTTGGCCTTGATCACGCCCGTGATCACGTCCACCGACGGGCGCTGCGTCGCGAACACCAGGTGGATGCCGACCGCGCGAGAGAGCTGCGCCAGGCGCCGGATCGCGTTCTCGATCTCGGCCGGCGCGATCATCATCAGGTCCGCCAGCTCGTCAATGACCGCCACGATGTAGGGCAGCCGGTCGGGCAGAGGGGCCTCGGCCTCACCGTTGTCGTTCTTGCGCACGGCCGGCTCCGTCTCGATCGGCCGGGCGTTGTACGCCTCGATGTTGCGCACGCCGGCCTCGGAAAGATAGTCGTAGCGCTTCTCCATCTCCTTGACGAGCCAGTGCAGGCCCCGCGCCACCCTCTTCGAATCGGTTATCACCGGCACGAGCATGTGCGGTAGGCCGTTGTAGTCGGACAGCTCGACCTTCTTCGGGTCAATGAGCATCAGCTTCAGCTCATCGGGGCGCATCGTGTAGAGCAGCGTGGCGAGCAGCGAGTTGATGCACACGCTCTTGCCCGAGCCGGTCGTGCCGGCGATCAGCAGGTGCGGCATCTCGACGAGGTCCGAGATCATCACCTCGCCCGAGACCGACTTGCCGATGCCGATCGGGATGCGCCCCTTGAACGTCTGAAACGCCTCGGAGCCGAGCACGTCCCTGAGGTAGACGAAGCTCTTATGTTCATTCGGGATCTCGATGCCGACGACGCCGCGGCCCGGGATCGGCGCGATGATGCGCACGCTGAGCGCCTTGAGCGCAAGCGCCAGGTCATCGGCGCGCTGGGTAATTGATTGCACCTTCACGCCCGGCGCCGGGTGCAGCTCGTAGCGGGTGATGACCGGGCCGCGTTGGATCTCGCCGACGGTCGCCTCGATGCCGAAGTGCCGGAGCGTCTCCTCGAGCTTCGCCGCGTTCGCCTTCTGCGTGTCGGCCACATCGCGCTTGTTCGCCTGCGGGCCGGTCTCGAGCAAGTCGAGCGCCGGCAGGCGGTAGGTATCGAACTGACCCTGCACGGCCTTCTTGCCCACTGGCTCAGTTGGTGCCGTCTTCGGCTTCCGGCTGCGCTTCTTCGAGGCCGGTGTCTCGTGGTCAACGACCCGCTTCGAGGCGGCCGCCGCGCCGCCGATCGCCCGCCCCTTTGCCGAACCACCGGACCGCTCGAGCTCCGCACGCACGACCGCGCGGCGCTCGCGGTAGTCGCGTACCGCTTCGTTGATGCGCGCCACCCCTCGGCAGAGCGCAGCCCACAGCGCGGCGGCGCCCCGGCCTATGCCCCGGCCTGCCGCCGCGCCTGCATGACCGATCGCCCGCACCGCCGGGTAGAGCTGGACCTCGGTGATCCCGACGAGCGCCGCCAGAAACGCCACGGTCGTCAGCGTCGCCGTGCCGAACGCCCCGATCCCCGGCCGCAGCACATGCGTCACGAGGCGGTGTCCCACGTAGCCGCCCGGCCCTTCCATCGTGGCGAGGTAGTCGAACCGCCCGCCGCTCACAAGCGAACGCTGCAGCTCCAGGATACATGCCGCCGAGACGCCGAGCACGATGAGCAACAGCACCTTGAGCGCGAGCCGAGGCATCGGCCGCCGCACGAACAGCAGCACGCTGTGCACGAGGAGAAACAGCGGGATCAAGTAAGCGGTCAGCCCGAACAGGAACAGGAAAAGATACCCGCACGCCGCGCCCGCCATACCGGTGTAGTTGCGGCCCGAGGCGTTCGCGTCGGTCGTCAGCAGCGGGTTGTTGGCGGGATCGTAGAAGAACAGGGCGAGCCACAGCAGCGCCGCGACGCCGAGCCACAACAGCGCCCGTAGCTCCGCGTGCTTTCGGGGCGAAGTCGGTTTGTTATCGCGCCGCCGTTTGAGCGCCATGCGATGTGCGAAACTCCCATTGTCCCCTCACGCCGACCCCGAGCCAGTATCGCACGACGTAAAAGGCCGCGCAAGCCCTACCGTACAAGATGGTACACGAGGCACGCCGCCCCCGCCGCCAGGCAATACCAGCCGAAGTAGTCGAGCTTGTGCCGGCGCACGACCGCGAGCAGCATGCGCAGCGCCGCGTAGCCGACGAGCATCGAGACGAGCGTGCCTACCGCGATCGGCGCCCACATCCCGGCCCCCACCTCCTCGGCGCCCCCCAGGAGTTTCGACAGCTTGTAGACGAGCGCGAGCAGGATCGCCGGGACCGCCAGCAGGAACGAGAAGCGCGCGGCGTCCTCACGATCGAGGCCGGTCGCCAGGCCGGTCGAGATCGTGCTGCCCGAACGCGAGATGCCGGGCAGGATCGCAACCGCCTGCGCCACGCCGACGGCCACCGCGTGCCGCCAGCCCAGTGGCCCCTTCCTGCGCACCGTGTCGAGCCGGCTCCCGGCAAACAACACGCCGCCGTTCACCAGCAGCAGCACGCCCACCCACCAGCTCGTCTCGAACACCACCGCGATCCAGTCGTGCAAGAGCAGACCGACAGCGACGATCGGCACCGTACCGATCGCGAGCAGCGCCACCCATCGGCGCCGCGTGGTGAGCAGCGTGCCGATGTCGTTCCGAAAAACCACGACCACCGGCACGAGCGTGCCGACGTGCAGGAACACGTCGAACAGGAGCGAGTTCTCGTGGAACCCGAAGAGATCGTGAAAGACCCGCAGGTGCCCGGAGCTGCTGACAGGCAGGAACTCCGTCAGCCCCTGGATAATACCGAGCAGGATTGCTTTGACGAGTGGTGGCATGCGCGCCTATCCGGGTGAGATGTCGCGCGGACTATATCACGCAAGTCCCGGCCCGGCAACGCGAAGGGGCGAACGCGCCCGAAGGGGCGAACGCGCCCGAAGGGGCGAACGCGCCCGAAGGGCGCGCCCCCTTGGGAAGGAGGCCTTGACCCCCGATGCTCCAGCGTGCTACACGAGAGAGGTGCTGCAATCGGAGCTGTGCAGATGGACAAGTCCCGAATCTCGCTTTTCGTCGCCGGCCTCTTGGTCCTTTCTTCGGCGGGCGCCTCGTTCCTGTTCTACACCAAATACAGGAGCGTCGAGAGCGACCGCGCCGAGGACGCCAGGCGAATCCGGGAGCTCGAGAGCGATCTGAAGCTGGCG
This sequence comes from uncultured bacterium, assembly GCA_965369835.1. GTDB lineage: Bacteria > Auribacterota > JABMQX01 > JAFGEW01 > JAFGEW01 > CBDUSE01. Next base: position 8,973 of record CBDUSE010000099.1, on the reverse strand, counting down.
CAGGCCGAGATCTCCGAGTACCGGGAGAAGCTCCGCGAGGCGGAGAAGATCGCCGAGCACCTCGAGCGCGAGCGCGACGCCAAGGAACGCCTCGCCCTCGAGCGCGCCTCGAAGATCGAGGAGCTTGAGACCAGGATCGCGGCCACCGACGAGCCGGAGTTACCGGAAGAGCCGGTCGTGGCAGTCCTTATCGAGGACGAGGCGCCCCTCGTCGAGGAGGTGCAAACCAACCGCGGCCGTGAGGAGACGGCCACGACGCCGGAGACCGAGACCGCCGAGGCCGAGACCGCGCCTACCGAAACTGAAACGCCGCGCAGCGCCGAGGCCGAGCCCACGCCCACCGAGGGCGAGACCGCGCACAGCGACCTTGAACGGGAGCTCGAGGAGGTACGCACCGAGAAGCGTGAGCTCGAGATGAAGCACGCCGCGTTGCTCGGCGAGAAGGCCGGTGGAGTGCCGCTCGGCAAGGTGAAGGTGGTAACCGGCCTCAAGCTCAAGGGCAAGGTGCTCGTGGTCAACCAGCGTCACAACTTCGTGGTCGTTGATCTTGGCGCCCGCGACGGCGTCGAGAAGGGCATGGTGCTCATCCTGCACCGCGGCCGCAGATTCATCGGCAAGTGCCAGGTCGAAAAGGTGTATGATCGTATGGCGGCGGCCGACCTGGTCCTTGACTGGATGAAGGACGAGGTGCATGTGAGCGACGGCGTCAGGAAGTTCTGACCGAATAAACAGAAGCCGAAGAGAGAGATCTGTGATGAAACGCATACCTAAGTGGCTTTGGCTCATCCTGCTCGTAATGGCCTTCGCCCTCCTGGGCGCAAGCTGCGGGCCGGAGACGGTGGACGACGAATCCGACCTGCCGTGGTCGGAGCCGGAAGATTGGGAAGGCGGGCCGCCGATCGGCATCGGTATGTGAGCCGAGCCGCCTCGACACCGGGCGGCTACCTCATCCTGAGGAACATGAGCAGGGCCGTCGTGCCGTACACCACGTTCGGAAGCCATACGAGGGGAGGGAACGGCACCCATTTGCGTACCACGGCCATCATTGCCGTATAGAACACGTAGTAGGCAAAACAGAACACAATGCCCGCGCCCAAACTCACCGCGGCCGGGCGCCGCCCGGTGCCCAATGTCACCACGAACGGGAAGCTCAAAGGGAGCATGAGCAAGGTCAGCGTCGGCAGCACCAGCTTCAGGTGCCGCTCGAGCCTGTACTCGCGCGCACGCTCCGGCTGGGTTTCTTCGTCGCGCCGGATCGCCCGGTCTAGCTCGCCCAGCGTCATCTCCTGGGGCCCCTTCTGGCCCGTGATGTACTCCGGGGAGAGCTTCCAGCCGTACATGATCCGCTTGTCGCGCACAGGCGACGGTTCCTCATTCCCCAGGCGGTCTATGCGGGTCACCTGCACGTCGAAGAGCCACCAGTGGCCGCCAAGCCATTCCGCGCGCTCGGCAAACACCTGCATCCGGGGCGAGTCCCCGGTCGCCGGGCGGCCCCAGCTCACCTCGTGCATCACCTTGTCTTTCACGTCATAGCGCGCGAAGTGGAGCTTGCCCCGCTTGTCGTCCGTGTAAAAATACTGAGACGGCAGCACTTCCTTCGGCGGCTTCCGGTACAACAGCAGGCTCTCTTCCCGGATGTAGGCGTGCGTCTTTGTCACCACCCGGTCGTTGAGAATGAACACCGCACACGCGAACACGGCACATGCCACGAACAGGGGCGTGGCGATACGCGCCGGGCTGATGCCCGAGACGCGCATCGCCGTGATCTCGTTATCGCGCGCGAGCCGGCCGATGCTCCAGGCCACCGCCAGGGTGACGATCACCGGCACGAGCAGAACGAGAAACTCGGGGACGAGGTAGAGGTAGAACTGCACCACGCGCAGCGCGGTGAAGCCCTGCCGCACGAAGCCGGCCGCCCGCAGTGAGAAGTCGAACACCGTGAAGAGAAGCACGCAGACGATCGTGATCGAGGCGAACGCACCAAGGAACTGCGCCAGCACATGCCTGTCGAGCCGATTGATCATCGTCGCCGGTTCACCCGCACTATCAACAACACCCCAAGGAGGAAAAAGCCCAGGCAGGGCACCCAGACCAGCATGCTCGGCACGACAGTGCGTGCCGTGATCCCCTTCTCGATCCCGATGATCACAAGGTAATAGGCAAGCGCGATGACCACAGCGATCGCCGAGCCCAGCCCGCGCTCCCCCCGGCGTACCCACACCCCGAGCGGCACGCCCACGAACACGAACACCAACGGCGTCAGCGAAAAGACCAGCCGCTTGTTGAACTCGAACGCGTAGGCCCCCGCAAGCGCCACGTCCCCCTCGCGGCGCACCACAGCCCGGCGCGCGAGCAGCTCGCGCATCGTCAGATCGTCCTTGTCCGCAAGCCGGCCCGCGCGCGACTTGATGTCCTCGAAGTCGAACACGATCTGGTAAAGCCGGGCCTTCTCGCGCACGATCTGCGTGGCCGGTTCCGTCAAGGCGCCGGCCGCCCCGCCCGTTTCCTCCCGCGCGACAGGGTCTGCCCCGGAGCGCGCCGGCTCGTCCTCGATAAAGAACTCCACCTCACACAGGTCGAGCTGCACCTTGCCTTCATCTCGGCGGTCGGTGTACTCGCCCCATTCGGCTTCGATCTTCGTGATGCGCTCCTGGGGCGAGCGCTCGATGATCGTCACTTCCTCGAGAATCCCCCTCTTGCTCGACCCGATGTGGAGGCTGTAGTTCTTCAGATGGATTGTCCGGCCCGGCGTGAAGAAAGCGTCGAGGCTGAACGCGTCGAACCTGAGGTTCCCCAGCGCCTCGTGGCTCCGCGGCGCCGCCCATCCATTGAGCCAGAGCATCGCGAACGACAGCACGAGCCCGAGCCCGAGCGTGGTGGAAAAGGTGCGGATCGGCGAGACGCCGCTCGCCCTGAGCACCATCAGCTCGTTGTCCGCCGTGAGCCGCCCGAACACCAGCAGGCACGCGATCAAGGCCGAGATGGGGATCGAATAAATCGACAGGAACACGTTGTAATGAGTCATCAACTTGAGCACCAACAGGGGCGGGATTCCCAGCGTCCGGTCCTTGCCCAACCGCACCAGGGAGATCACAGCGAGCGACAGGGAACAGATCACCACGCTCATGGCCAGCACAAGGATCACCTTGCGCAAGATGTATCTGTGGTATAATTTCATTTGGTAGGCGCCCCGGTCTCGGTCCGAAACCGCTGGAAGGTCTTTTCGTCAGTATAGGCATCGGCACGCGAGCCGGACAAGCGATTTCTGCCCAGACGCATGAGGCGGGAACGGAGACAGATGAGACACGCAACCTGGAAAGCGAGCTGCGCGGCGATCGCCGCGCTCACCCTCGTCGCCGCCGCGGCAGAGGCCGTCGAGCCGCAGAGCGGCGAGGCCGTCGAGCCAATGCAGCTTTCGCTCGAGCGCTGCATCGAGCTCGGCAAGAACAGCATCGAGTTCCTCGCCGAGGAGGAGAACTTCATCCTCCAGCAACTGGCGACCTCGCTCCAGCGTCATGACTATGGCCGGCTCTGGACGAGCACCGTGTCGGCCGAAACGGACTCGAGCGACACCACGATCGAGGCGGCCACGCTTACGCTCGCCAAGCGATTGCTCACCGGCGGCGAGCTCGAACTCTCCGCGGGCAGCAGCGGTTCCCAGGCAAACGGCGAGGACGACGCGTACAGCTCGTCGGTGAGCCTCTCGATCGAGCAGCCCCTGCTGCGCGGCGCGGGTCGGCTCGTGGCGCGCGAGTACCTCACGCAGGCCGAGCGCGACCTGGTCTACGCCGGGCGCGACCTCATCCTGTTCAAGCAGGAGTTTCTCGTCAGCATTGTCCAACACTACTACCGGCTCATCCAGCAGCGCCTGCAGATCCGGAACCAGGAGGAAAAGTTCGAGAGCGCCAAGGCCCTGCTCGAGCGGACACGCGCGCTCAAGATGACGGGCAAGGCGACGCCGATTGATGTGATGCGCGCCGAGATCAACCTGCTCCAGGCCGAGAACGACCTGATTGACGCTCGGGAGCTGTACAAGCTGCAGCTCGACAACTTCAAGCTCGACCTCGGTCTGGCCGTCGAGCGGGAAGTCGAGCTGGTCGAGACCACGCTGACGTTTCGCGCCATCGAGGTCGAGCTCGGCCCGAACGTCGAGGCCGCGCTCGCCAACCGGCTCGACCTGAAGACCGCGGGCGACGCTGTCGAGGACGCTCACCGCGCCCTCAGGATCGCGCGCAACAACCTGCGCGGTGACCTCGGCCTGACCGCCCGGTTCGGCTACTCGACCGAGTCGGTGACCTCATTCGGCGACCAGCGGCCCGGCAAGCCCGAGTGGTCCGTCGGGCTCGCCTACGAGATCCCGCTCGACAGGGCGTCCGAAAAGACCACCTACCGGCAGCAGCTCATCGCCTACGCGCGCACGCTGCGCAGCGCGAACCGCATGCGCGACCAGGTGATGCTCGATGTGCGCAAGACGGTGCGCGACCTGCGCCGTGCCGAGGCAACGATCCGCATCCAGGAGCGCAACGTCGAAGTGGCCGAGCAGCGGCTCGAGCGGGCGGCCGCCGACTGGGAGCTCGGCAAGATCACGAACCGAGATGTGGTCGAGGCTCAAAACGAGCTGCGCGACGCCAAGAACGCGCTCGACCAGGCGAAGGTCAACTACATCATCGCCACGCTTCAACTGCAGAAAGATATCGGCCAGCTCGACCCCGAGCAGTGGCGGGAGTTAATCAAATGAAGCGCAGCAGCATGAGACGGTTTCTCGAGAGCAACGGCCGGCGCGTCCTCTTCTTCTCCGTTGGCGGGGCGGTCCTCGTCGCCCTGATCGTCACCACGGTGCTCGTGACCCGCGCGAGGCGGGCCGCGGCTACCAGCCTCTACATGGTCAAGAAGGGCACGCTCAGGATCGTCATCACCGAGGACGGCGTGCTGCGCGCGAAGGAGAGCCAGAAGGTCATCGCCGATATCGAGGCGCAGGCGAAGATCGTTTCGATCGTCGAGGAGGGTCGCTTTGTCACGGAAGGGACCACGCTCGTCGAGCTCGACAAGACGCAGCTCACGAACTTCCTCGAGTCGCTTGAACTCGAACTGATTAGCCTCGAGGCGAACTACACCAACGCCCAGGGCCAGCTCAAGTACGTTGAAGCCGAGAGCCCACAGCAGCTCGAGAAGCTCAAATTCGACGTCGAGAAAGCTCAGGCCCGGCTCGACAAAGCGAAGGCGCAGCGCCCCACCGAGGACCAGGAGCACCTCTACAGCGAGAGCGAGCTGCGCGATGCCCAGATCGCCGTTGATGAGGCACGGATGAATCTCGACACGGCCGGGCTTGCTCGGGAGCTCTACGAGAAGTACACCGCGCCTCAGAACCTGCGCGAGGCAAAGGCAAACCTCGAGAAAGCCGAGCGCCTCTACAATAAGCAGAAGGAGCAAGAAGCCAAGGTCAAAGAGCAACTCAAGAAGATGGAACTCGTCGCGCCATCGGACGGGCTCGTTGTGTACGGCACGGGCTCCCAGAACCCCAGGCGGCGCGCATACGGCGAAGAGGAGATCAAGGTCGGCGCGAATGTCTACAAGGGTCAGGTCGTCATCACCCTGCCGAACGTGACCAAGATGCAGGTGGAGATCAGTATCCACGAGGTGGACATCCACAAAGTGGAAAGGGGCATGCCGACCACCATCCGCGTGCACGCCTTCCCCAACCAGGAATTCGAAGGCACCGTGTTCAGCAAGGGGGCGCTGGCCCACGAGCGCGACGGCTGGCGCAGCCAAGGGGTGAAGGTCTTCGACGTCGCTGTGGACATCGCCGGCAAACACACCCGCATGCGGCCCGGCATGACGGCGCGCGTGGACATCCTCGTCAACGAGATCCCCGACGTGCTCATGATCCCAATCGAGGCGGTCTTCATCGAGCCGGCGAAAGCCGAGCACTACTGCTACGTCCGGACGCCCTCGGGACCGGAGAAGCGCCTCGTCGAGCTTGATGCCTCGAACAACAGCTACGTCGTCGTCACCAAGGGACTGAAAGAAAAAGAGCAGGTGTACCAGTACGACCCCACCGCCAAAATCGAGTAGCGCATCGCACCATGAACGAGACCGCACTGCCGACCAGCTCCGACTCCGATGGCCTCACCGGCGACTTCGTCGGCCCCACCGGCGACTTCGCCGGCCCCACCGGCGTCTTCGCCGGCCTCACCGACGACTTCGTCGGCCTCACCGACGACTTCGTCGGCCTCGTCGTCGAGGCCCAGGGGCTGGAGCGCATCTTCATGATGGGCGGGAACGAGGTGCGTGCCCTCGATGGGGTGGACCTCCGCATCGGCCGGGGTGAGATGACGGCGATCATGGGCGCCTCCGGCTCGGGCAAGTCCACGCTGCTCTACCTGCTCGGCTGCCTCGACAGGCCGACGGCGGGCGACTACCGCCTCATGGGCCAGAACGTCGCCGAGCTCGACGACGACCGCCTCAGCGCCATCCGCAACAGTATGATCGGATTTGTCTTCCAGACCTTCCACCTTATCCCACAGCTCACCGTGCTTGAGAACGTCGAGGTGCCGCTTTTCTATAGCGGCGCGCTCCGGCACAGCAGGCGCGTGCGCTCCGTCAAGCTGCTCGAGATGGTCGGCCTCGGCGATCGCATGGACCACCGCCCCAACGAACTGAGCGGCGGCCAGATGCAACGCGTGGCGGTCGCCCGCGCCCTGGTGAACGATCCCGTACTCCTGCTTGCCGACGAGCCGACCGGCAACCTCGACAGCCATTCGGGCGAGGAGATCCTCGCGCTCTTCGAGCAGCTCCACCAGGCCGGCCGCACGATCGTCGTGGTCACCCATGACGATCAGATCGCCGGCCGGTGCGAACGCATCATCCGCCTGCATGACGGCAAGGTCATACAAGAAGCCCCCGCCGGCTCGTAGTCGCGACAGGGGAAAGCGAATGAACCACGGAGTCCGCAGCGACCACAGAACGACTTCTTTCCGGCGTTCCAGAGACGGCTTGCCCCCGAAGAGCTGCACGGTGCCTCACCCTGACCCAGCGGCGCGCAACCTCGCGCCGACGTTATAGGGCGGGCCCTCCCTGCGTGGCTTTAGCGGAGGATCGCCCTCAGCCCGCCACACATCGGAGGGGCGAGAGAACCGTACTGGTGGGCGGGGCGCCCTGGTTCGGCTGCATGCGACTTGCCCGCCGTCGTCCTTCGATCGGTCCAGCCTATGGTATACTCTTTCGAAGTTCCGGAGGGTTGGCGATCATGAAATGCCCGATGTGCGGTCGTGAGACGACGTTGTCGTACCAAACAGGGAGGATTTCGTGCCCGTCGTGCGGCTGGGGCACAGACAGGCCTGGAGCCGAGTCGGGCGGCCGGCAAGGCGCCGCACGCCAACAACGCGGCAGGACGAAAGCGCCCATGGTCCTGTTGTTGTGGGTTGTTTTGATCGGCATCGTGGGCGGCCTGTACTACCTTATCTTTCACTTCTTCGAGGCCGAGGCTTCGCTGAACAATGTCGGCGCGTTTGTGACTGTGCTCGCTGTGTACGCGGTGCTCGGCTGGTTCATCAGGCCCCAGGTTGACCGCGACAACCTCGGCATGTTCGGCACAATGATTGACCGGCCGTTCGACTACTCCGACGATTGGGAACGCACGAAGCTCAACTGGGCCATCCTGCTCTATCCCGGACGACTCATGGCGAGCGCGGTCGTCGGTCTCGTGCGGCTCCTTCGGCAGCGGCGTGGGCGGGAAAGTCCACCGCCGCCGCTCGCGGGTTGACACATCGGTTGAGCGCTGCTTCGAGGTCCGAGCGATGATGAAATGTCCGGTTTGTAGGCGAATAATGACCGTCTCCGAAAAGGACAAGCAGTTGTGATCCTCCAAGATGCTGACACAATAGCGGCGATTGCGACGCCGGCTGGACGCGGCGCGCTTGGGATCGTCCGATTGAGCGGGCCGGAAGCGTGCGTGATCGCGGGCCGCGTCTTTCGAGGCGAGGGCGGCAACCCATCGAGCTTCCCGTCACATACGGTGCATTTCGGCCAGGTCGTTTCCAACGGCGAGTTGCTCGACACCGTGCTGCTGACTGTGATGCGCGCACCGCGAAGCTATACGGGCGAGGACTCGGTGGAGTTCTCGTGCCACGGCGGCCGGATCGTGCTCGCACGCGTGCTGGGCGCCGTCGTGGGGGCAGGCGCGCGGCCCGCCGAGCCGGGCGAGTTCACGCTGCGCGCGTTCCTCAATGGCAAGATGGACCTCGCGCAGGCCGAGGCGGTGCAGGAGCTGATCGCGGCCGAGAGCAACCTAGGCGCGCGCGTCGCCGCCGAGCAGTTGCGCGGGCGGCTCTCGTCGGAGGTCGGCGCACTGCGGGACGAGCTCATCGAGGTTATTGGGGAGATCGAGGCGGCCATTGACTTCCCCGACGAGGAAATCGAACTGGAAGAGCAGTCGGCGTTGCTCGCGCGGCTTCGTTCGCTGCGGGAGAGGACGGCGGCGCTCCTGGCGACCTTCGAGGAGGGCCGGCGCGTGCGTGAGGGTGTGCACGTGGTAATCGCCGGCAAGCCGAACGTCGGTAAGTCGAGCTTGCTCAACGCGCTGCTCGACGACGAGCGCGCGATCGTCACGGCCGAGCCCGGCACGACGCGCGACGTGCTGCGCGAGTCGCTCGTCTGCCAGGGCGTTGTCCTCACAGTGGTGGATACCGCAGGGATTCGCGAGCCGCGCGGCGCTGCCGAGACCGAGGGCGTGCGCCGCAGCCGCAAGGCGCTCGGCGAGGCCGACCTCGTCCTGCTCGTCCTCGACGGCGCCGCGCCGATTGACGATGCTGACTGCGAGATCATCGAGCGCATCGGCGAGCGTCCGTTCATCACGGTCGTCAACAAGACGGACCTGCCGCAGCACCCGGACTTCAAGACGCTCGACGCGCGCCTCGTGAGCCGGACGACCGTGCGCACCTCGGCGCTCAAGGTGACCGGGCTCGATACGTTGAA
>CBDUSE010000098.1:0-12622 GCA_965369835.1 uncultured bacterium | reverse complement strand
GCCGCTGGGCGGCTCACGGGTGGGCCGGCAAAGGAGGATCTTTCAAGGCAAGCAGAGCTATTTCGCTCTCGGAGCTCTGTCTTTTTTCAGCAGCCTGCTAGCGAAGAGGGGCTGCGCCGTCTGCCGGATGAACCGCAGAGCTCGCGGAGAACGCAGTGTCGCCGCCTCGAAGCTTTGAACGACCAGCCACCGTGGTTTCCCCGCCCCTCACTTTTCGCTCAAGGGTCGGAAAAATCTGCCGATACCTTGGGAGAGCTTTCGCATAGCGCGTCCATTGCGAATCGCCGGTGGCGGGCTTCAGATAGATGGCAGCTCAGACGACGGACCGCAGCAGCAAGCTCGACCGCCGGGTTTGAATAGAGAGGAAGCGTTGCCGGTAAGTCTTTCTGTCCGAGCAGGAAAGACCACCGGCACCGGTCGCGCGTCTCCTCGACGCGTTTTCGGGAGGTAGGAAAACGGAACGGGCGCTGGAGCGGCGCGATCCTCTCCAGCGCCCGGAGCCTTTCCGGACCCAGGCCTCATCGTGTACGGGCTCGCCTCGCTTCGCCGACCCGAGCAGTTTCCGATCCAACGAGGACATTTCTGTTCATCCGTATTGATTGCCTGCCGGTTTTGAGGCATATTGCCTCAGGCACCAACGGAAGTCTGCCGATGACCAGGGCCGAAATTGCAGCCTCCATGCGTCAACACGCCGACGAGATCTCGCGCGAGTGGGCCACGGCGCTTCACGCCCGTGTGCCCGCCTACCGGCGGATGCCCGAGCAGACGCTGACTCGCAACATGAAGTGGAACGTCGAGGTGCTCGCGCACCTGATCGAGACAGGGCGATACCCCCGGGGCTCGCGCTATATCGCCACGCTCGCCGAGATGCGCCTGCGCTATGAGTTCAGCATCGGCGACGTAATCCGCGCCATTCTCCACTGCCGCGATCTTCTGGCCGCCCGGTTCGACGGCATCGGCCGCACTGCCAGGCCCGAGGCGCGAGCGGCGATCGCGCGGGCAATGGAGCGGCTGCTCACCGACTTTGCTGAGCGCTTCCACGCGCTCCAGCTCCGCGAGGAAAAGCGGCGCAGCGAACAACTTGTCCGAATGCAGGAGCAGATCAAGCACCACGAGCTCGAGCGCCAGGTGCAGCACGCCGAGAAGCTCGCCGGCCTCGGCCAGCTCGCCGCCGGCCTCGCACACGAGATCGGCACGCCGCTCAACATCATCAGCGGCAACGCCGAGTACGTCCTCATGCACCTGGCCGAAGACAACCCCCGTCGCGCCGAGCTCCAGGGCATCGTGCGCGAGACCGGGCGTATCGCGGCGATGATCCGGCGCCTGCTCGACTTCGCCCGCCCGAAGCCGCTCAGCGTCGAGCCGTTCGACGTGAACAAGCTCATCGGCGAGACCGCCGCCGTGCTGGCCCGCCAGGCCGAGAAAGCCGGCGTCGAGGTGCGTCTCGCGCTCGACGAGCGCCTCCCACCGGTCCCGGCCGACCGCGGCCAGCTCGAGCAGGTCTTCGTCAACCTCGGGCTCAACGCCACCCAGGCGATGCCCAGCGGCGGCACGCTCACGATCACCACACGCCGCTCGCGCCGCCGCACGCGCGCCGGCGGGAGCGAACCGATGCTCGCCGTCGTCTTCAAGGACACCGGCGAGGGAATCCCTGCAAAAAACCGGCGGGTGATCTTCGAGCCGTTTTTCTCGACCAAGGCGGCCGGCCAGGGCACCGGCCTCGGCCTCGCCGTGAGCGAGCGGATCGTCGAGGAGCACAGCGGCGACATCCGCGTCCGAAGCCGCGTCGGCGACGGCGCCACCTTTACTGTGCGGCTCCCGATCGAAGGGAAGAGCGGCCATGGGCAGGAAGCCCCACCTCGTCGCGATTGACGACGATGTGCAGATGCTCGAGCTGTTGCGCAAGGTGCTCGGCGAGCACGGCTACCGCGTCTCGGTGCGCACCTCAGCCGTCGCCGCCCTCAAGCTGCTCGACGAGGACCCCGCCGACGTTGTGCTCTCCGACATCCGCATGCCCGGCATGGACGGCATGAGGTTGCTCGAACGCGTCCGCAAGCGCGCGCCCGACACGATCGTCATCCTCGTGACCGCCTTCGGCAGCATCGGCTCGGCCGTCGAGGCGATGAAGCGCGGTGCCGCCGACTACGTCACCAAGCCGTTCAAGATGGACGAGGTGCTGATCGCGCTCGACAAGGCGCTCGAACACCGGGCGCTTCACCGCGAGCTCGCGAGCCTGCGCGACGAGGTGGGGCAGCGCTACCGCTTCGGCAACCTCATCGGCAAGTCCAAGCAGATGCAGACGGTCTTCGCGCTGATCCGCCGCGTCGCCGACGTCCGCTCGACGGTGCTCATCACCGGGCGCAGCGGCACCGGCAAGGAGCTCGTCGCCAAAGCGATCCACTACAACAGCGGCCGCAAGGACAAGCCGTTTGTCGCCATCAACTGCGCCGCCATCCCCGAGAAGCTACTCGAGAGCGAGCTCTTCGGCCACGTCAAGGGCGCCTTTACCGGCGCCATCGAACACAAGCCCGGCCTGCTCGAGGAAGCCGACGGCGGCACCATCCTCCTCGACGAGATCGGCGAACTGCCGACCGCCATGCAGGCCAAGCTGCTGCGCACACTCGAGGACCGCCTGGTCCGACGCGTCGGCGCCACCCAGGCGGTCGAGGTGGACGTGCGCCTCATCGCCTCCACCAATCAGGAACTGGACGAGCGCGTGCGCGAAGGCCGATTCCGCGAGGACCTGTTTTACCGCATCAACGTCATCAGCATCCACCTGCCGCCGCTCGCCGAGCACCCCGAGGACATCCCCCTGCTCGCGCGGCACTTTGTGCAAAAGTACGCCAAGGAGCACGGCCAGGCCCCCAAGAAGCTTTCCGCCGAGGCGCTCAAGCTCCTCCTGAACTACGACTGGCCCGGCAACGTGCGCGAGCTCGAGAACGCCATCGAGCGCGCCGTCGCCCTCAGCACCACCGACGCTATGGGGCCCGCCGACCTGCCGGCCACGCTCGCCGCCGGTAGGGAAGGTCTCCTCAAGACGGGCGCCGCCGAGGGCATCACGCTGCGCGACCTCGAGGAGCGCTACATCCTCGAAGTCCTCGACCAGGCCCGAGGTAACCAGGTCAAAGCCGCCCAGATCCTTGGCATTGACCGCAAGACCCTCTACCGCAAACTCAAGGCCCTCAAGCCGAACGCCAATCAGTTCTAACCACCGCACCAAGACGCAGGGGCAAAAGGGTTGGTTGCCTGGCAAGGTGCGTGCTACGATACCGTTCGTCCTCGTCGAGGTAACTTCATGGGCCGGAAAAGGAAGAAGAAACGCCCCCGGGCGAAGCGTCGGCCATTCGCAAGGAAGACGGGTGCGCGCCCCGACGAGCTGCGTCCGGAACCCTTCTCTACCTCGGCGCAGCGCCGGATCGGCCTGGGGCTCGACATCGCACTGGCCGCGCTCTGCATCTTTTTCCTTGTCAAGAGCGCCGGCTACGCCGCCCGGGCAAGGTTCTTCACCGACGAGTGCTTCCATACCTACATCGTCGAGGAAATCGTCAAGACCGGCAACTCGCCCGTTAGGCTCGGTGCGCTCTACTCCGACATGCGGAACAACACGCACCCGCTCTTCCACTGGCTCGGCGCCCCGCTGTACCTCGTCGGCGGCCGCGCGGCGCTCCCGTACCTCAGCGTCATCCTGTGCGGCGCGATGCTCGGCCTCCTCTACTGGCTGCTGCGGGCGTGGGTCAGCCCGGTGGCCGCACGGATCGCCGTCTCGATCGTATTGCTCTTCAGCGTTGTGCACATCTGCACCCAGATCTTCTATATGGAGATCCTCTCGGCGCTCTGCCTTATGGTCGCAACGCTGGCGCTCACCTTTGCCGTGGGGCGCACCGATTGGAAGCTCTACTTCCTTGCCGGGATCGCGTGCGCGCTGACGCTGCTGAGCAAGCAAACCGGCTACGCCCTCATTCCCGTCGTCCTGCTCTGCGGCCTTTACTTCCTTGTGGTGCAGCGCTGGAGACATGCCCTCGGCATCGCAATCGTCGCAGTCACCTTCGCCGCAGCTTTCGCCGTCGGCATGAACGCCCTGGCGAAGCAGCCGCTCGGGCGGTTCAAGGTGATGTATTTGCCCATCGAGCGCGACCTTGTTCCCAAGCCGCTGCGGCTGTTCTCTTCGATCCGGCCCACGGCTGCCGTGGGGCACAGCCCCTCGAGCGACCTCCAACCCGCCGGGGGCGGAGCGCGCAAGCCCAAGTTTGACCCCGAAAAGGCGCTCAAGCGCACTTTCGGCCGTTCACCCGGGAAGGTCCTGGAGTCATGGGTGGACGTTGTCGGTCCCTTCGGCTTGTTGCTTGCATTCATGTGCCTCGCGCACCTGTTTGTCGCCCGGCGCCAGGGCGCTATCGGCGGCCTTGGCGCCACCGCCCCGCTCGTGCTCACCATCGTCTCGCTTGTGGTCGGCGCAATGTGCATCGGCACGGTGGACAAGCGGCACTTCATCTCTTGTATCCCGGTACTGGCCGGTTGCGCGGGCATCGCCCTGGCCGACCTGCTCGGCAGATTCCGGGGTTACCGCCACGTGGTGATCCCCGCCGCGAGCGCCGTCCTGATCGTGAGCGCCGCGGTTGCCGTGGCGCGCGTGCCGAACTACCGCGAGCCAAACAAGGGCAAGTGGTGGCCGCTGGGCTGCAACGTCCCGGAGGAACTCGTCAGAGCGGCCCAGGCCATCGCGGAGCACGACCCGCACAAGCGGCCTGTCCTTTCGATGTGGACCTCGAGCACCTGGTACTACTCCGGCCACCCCACGACCTGGGCGGGCGTCAACGTTCCGAGGCTCAACAGCGTGATGTTCGAGACGGGCCGCTGGGCCGCGTTCGGGCCTTACTGGAAGGAGCGCATCCGCTACTTCCTCATTGATAACCGCGGCATCGTTCCTGACGAGCAGTACACCGGCCTCGGCTATACCGAGACGTTCTTCCGCAACATCGTCGCGATGTTGCGCTCGGGGGTTATGCAAATCATCTATCCGAGCCCCGAGACCCTCGTCGAGTACCAGCGTAGAAACCCGAGAAAACCGATCTGGGGCAACCCCGAAATCCCGTATATCGTCGTCGAGTTTGACCGCCGCAAATTCATTCACCCTCCCAGGTCCAACAACTCGCCTGCCGGACCGTGGGAGAGTCCGGAACGATGACCGGCAGGCCGAAAAATCCCGGGAAGATCTGGGACAAGGTCTGGGCCGAGCGGCACCACGTCTCCGACTACGAGCACGCCTTCCTCAGGGAGCTTCGGCGCCACGCCCCGGCCGCGTCGCTTGTGCTCGAGGCCGGGTGCGGCCGCGCCGGCGTGCTCAAGCGGATGATCGAGAGCGGGCGGTGGTCAGCCGCCGTCGGGCTCGACCTTTCCGAGGAAGGCTTGGGGCTCGCGTCGAAGGGCAGGCCACCGACACTCCACCTCGTGCAGGGCGACCTGTTCCGCCTGCCGTTTCCGCCCAATGCATTCGATCTCGTGTATAATTCCGGCGTGATCGAGCACTTTGACGACGAACGGCTCGAGGAGTCGCTGCGCGGCATGGCGACCGTCACCCGCCCCGGCGGGAGGATGCTCACCGTCGTGCCGAATGCTGCCTGCCTGTGGTACCGCGTGGGCAAGGCGTGGCTCATTCGGCGCGGGCGCTGGCGCTTCGGGTTCGAGCGGCACCTGAGCGCGCGCGCCATGCGCCGCTTCGCCCGACGGATCGGCCTCGAGAACGTCCGCACGCGGGCGGTGCTGCTTTTCCCGCCGGCGTGCGACGGCTACCGCATACTCTACCCGCGCTGGATCCGCCGCGTGCTCGACGTGTTCGAGGTGATCCTTGCGCCGCTCACCCGCCGCCTTGGCTACGCCCTGATCGTCAGCGGCACCAAGCGGGAGGCGGTCGCATGAAGCCGAAGGTCGCCGTGCTCGCCGGCACCCGGCCCGAGATGATCAAGCTCGCGCCGGTTATCAAGGCGTTGCGCCGCGACGGGATCGAGACCGTGCTGGTCGCCACCGCCCAGCACCGCGAGATGCTCGACCAGGTGATCGAGGTCTTCGAGCTCACGCCCGACCTCGACCTCGACATCATGCGTCCCGGCCAGACGCTGTTCGATCTCTCGGCCCGGTTGCTGCCCGCGCTCGAGCGGGCCTACGCCCGGCTCGAGCCGTCGCTCGTGATCCTGCAAGGCGACACGACGACCGCGTTCCTTTCTGCGCTCGCGGCCTTCTACGTCAAGATCGCCGTGGCGCACGTCGAGGCCGGTCTCCGCACAGGGGACAGGCACAACCCTTTCCCTGAGGAGGTCAACCGCCGCCTGATCTCCGAGGTGGCCGACCTGAACTTCGCGCCGACCGAAACAGCACGCGAGAACCTTCTCGCCGAAGGGGTGGATGATGCCTCGATCCACGTCACCGGCAACACGGCCGTGGACGCCCTGCTCGACGTGGCCGCACGAAAGCACGCGTTCACCAACGAGACGCTCCGCGCGCTCGACTGGAAGAAGCGCCGCGTCATCCTCGTGACCGCGCACCGCCGCGAGAGCTTCGGCGAACCGCTGCGCCGCGTCTTCGAAGCGCTCAAGACAATCGCTGCGGAGCAGCCCCGCGTCGAGATCGTCTATCCCGTCCACCCGAACCCGAGCGTGCACGACGTCGCTCATGGGATGCTCGGCGGAGTCGAACGCGTCCACCTAGTCGAGCCGCTGTGCTACCCCGACTTCGTCCACGCCATGAGGCGTGCGACCCTTATCCTGAGCGACTCGGGCGGCGTGCAGGAGGAAGCCCCCTCGCTCGACACGCCCGTGCTCGTGCTGCGCGAGAAGACCGAACGGCCCGAGGCGCTCGAGACCGGCGCCACCGAGCTCGTCGGCACGGACTCCGAACGCATCGTGGCCGCCGTCGAGCGGCTCCTGACGGATGAAAAGGCGTACGAGGCGATGGCGCGCGCGCCGAACCCGTACGGCGACGGCCACGCCGCCGAGCGCATCGCGCGCGTCGTGCGCAATTTCCTCGCCGAGCGCGCGTGAGCTTCGCCTATAATGCAAGCGCCCCTGCACTACCAGGCTGCTGAAAAAGCCGGCTATCCGGCTGAATCGTCGAGCCCCAAAGGGGCGTTTGCGAGTAGCCTCCGGCGCATGCCCAGGCTGCTGAGGCGCGGCACAATTCCAGAGCCCCGGAGGGGCGCCTGAAAGTAGCCTCGGGCGCCAGCCCGTGAAAAGAGGTGACGAAAACGAAGCAGAGCCCCGCCGGGGCGATTGAAACACGGTGCGTCGGCTTTGGCGCGGTTGAGCCTGTCAAGCTCAATCGCCCCGTTCGGGGCTCGGATCTGCCTGGTGCGACCGATACCACGGGCTGGCGCCCGAGGCTACTCCCAGTCGCCGCTCGGGCGGCTCGTGCAACAGGCTGGTAAAAGGGCCTTTCGGGTCAAACGGCTCGGCTGAGATCGCCGAAGACAGAGGTCTCTCGGGGCTCGGGTTTTTTTCAGGAGCCTGCTAGACGAATGGATACGCATTGAGTCAAAGGCGACCTTCATGATCGTCTTTATGCTTCCCGCTTACAATGAGGCCGCCGCCATCGGCACGCTGGTGGCCAAGATCCGCGACGTGGCCGTCACGAACGGCTGGGACTACCGGGTTCTGCTCGTTGACGACGGCAGCACCGACGGGACCGCGGACGCCGCGCGCGCCGTCACACCGCCCGTGCCGCTCGAGGTGCTCACGCACAACCCGAACCGCGGACTCGGCGCCGCGATGCGCACCGGCTTCGAGCACTGCCTCGGCCACGGCGCGCCCGGCGACGTGATCATCACCATGGACTCGGACGACACCATGGACCCGCGTGAGGCGCCCGCGCTGCTGGCCCGTTTGAGCGAGGGATACGATCTTGTGATCGCCTCGCGCTTCGGCGAGAGGCGCGCGGCGATGAAGGGCCTCTCGATCTTCCGGCGCGCCTGTAGCTGGGGCGCAAGCTGGATGATGCGCCTGCTGTTCCCCGAGTTCCCCGTGCGCGACTACACCTGCGGCTATCGCGCCTACAAGTGGGAGACGCTCGAGCGCGGCTTTGACGTGTACGGTGAGCGCTTCATTGATCAGGCCGGCTTCGTTGTGATGCTCGACATCCTGCTCAAGCTCTGCGCCGCCCGCGCAAAGACCTCAGAGGTCCCCTTTCACCTCCGGTACGACCGCAAGCAGGGCGGCTCGAAGATGCGCGTACTCGAAAACATCCTCGACACCCTGCGCCTGCTGGCGCGGCGGCGCTTCTGGTCATTCCGCTCGTAGGAGACGGCCGTGGGACGCAAGAAGAGAAAAAAACGCAGACCCCCGCGGCCCAAGCCGAAGCCTGCCCGCGTCAAACGCCACACAAAGCCCGGCGCCGAGGCCCGACCCGCCGCGCCCGGTTTTCTGCAGTGGTGCAACCGCTACGGCCTTATCGTCGTCATCGCGCTCGCCGTCGCGTACGCCACCGCGTTCTGCGCGATCTCGCACTTCAAGTACCGCAACTTCAACTACGACGACTTCGACCTGGCGATCTTCTCGAACGCGATGTGGAACACCGCTCACAGCGATTTCATGCTCACCGAGATCCGCGCCGGCTGCTACTTCAAGGACCACGTCCCCGTGATCCTGCTTGCGCTCGTGCCGCTCTACAAGCTCTTCCCCTCGCCGCTCACGCTGCTGTACGCCCAATCGGTCATGCTTGGCGCGGGGGCGATCCCGCTCTTCCTGCTCGCGCGCCGCGAGACGAACGGCTTCTGGGGCATCCTGTTTGCGGTAATGTATCTGCTCTATCCCGCGGTCGGCTTCATCAACCTGTTCGAGTTCCACCCGCTCGCGTTTGTGCCGCCGCTGCTGCTGTTCGCGTTCTATTTCTTCCGCGCGAAGCGCTACGTGCCATTCCTCGTCTTTGCGGGGCTCGCGATGCTGTGCCGCGAGGAGGTGTCGCTCACCGTGATGATGATCGGCCTCTACGCCCTGATCGCGCGGCGGCGGTGGCACTGGATCGTCGCTCCCGCGGCCGCCGGCCTGATCTGGTTCCTCATCTGTTTCCACGTCATCATCCCCCATTTCAACAAGGGCGAGAACATCTACGGCAAGCTCTACGGCGAGATGGGCCAGACGCCGGCCGAGGTGGTCAAGACCGCCATCACCCAGCCGGGCAAGACGGTCGGCATCGCGCTGAAGAAAGACCCCGACGACGTCCGCGTGAACAAGCCGGGCTACCTCCAAAAGGCCTTCACACCTGTCAGTTACCTCGCGCTCGCGAACCCCGAGGCGCTCCTGATCGCGGCGCCCCAGTTCGCGCTCAACCTGCTCGTGGATACAAACGTTCACGCCTCGCCGCCAACGATCTATTTCCAGTACACGGCCACGCTCATCCCGGTGCTCTTTTTCTCGTCGGTGCTCGGCCTCGCGCGCATCCTGCGAGTCCGCGTCCTCAAGCAGTTCTGGTTCGGCCCGGCCGCCGTCGTCTTGCTCATCAGCGGGACGACGTGGGTGTTGTGGAGCCCGCAGCTCGCACCCGCTAAAGGCCCGCCGCGCAACCTCGCCAACACGCAGTACCACCGGACGAGCGACGCCGCGCTGTATCGTAAGATGCTTGACGCCATGCCCGAGGGCGTGCCCGCGGTCGGCACGTTCCGGTTTCTGCCCGGGCTGAGCAACCGCAGCGTCCTCGCCTCGTTTCATTATGTATATATGGGCCACGAGAAGGTCGCGTCGCAACGCGAATACATCCTCCCCGACGACATCGCGCACGCCCTGCTCGACCTGCGGCCCGGCGCTTCGTGGGCGGTGAAGTTTGCTGATCCGCGCGACGCCGCCAACTTCCTCAACCTGCTCGAAGCGGCCGATTGGGGCATCGAGGCCCGGCGCGGCCAGCTCGTCCTGCTCCGCAAGAACGCGCCGGAGCTGCCGAAGCTCTTCCGCAAGATTGATGAGCCGGAACTCGCGGCCGACTTCACGACGTCGTATGCGGGGCTCATCAAGATGCTCGGGATCGAGGGCGACCGTGAGGAGCTCGAGGGGTTTGTCCAGGTCCGCGTCCGAACAGCGTGGGAGTTCCTTGACAAGCTGCAGTTGAGGCATCCCCAAACGGGCCGACTCATAGATGACCGCTTGCTCATTGACTTCGCGTTGTTCGACCAGAACGACACGATGGTCTGGAGCGCCGGCGGTGGCAGCGAGGAGGCACCTAGTCCAGTGGCGGCTCTTGATAACCTGGCAATCCAGCCGACTGTGTGGAAGCCAGGCGACCGCTTCGAGGTTGAGCACGCGCTGCTGATTCCGGATTCGGTTCCCGGTGGGACGTATAAGCTTGGCTTGCTCGTCGCCTCCATGCATACCGGCATGATCCTGCCGCCGAGGGGGCAGATCCTGGGAGGACGCTACGGACACATTATGGACGTCACCCTGTTGAACGGGGACACGCCGTGAAGCCGACGTTCTCGATTGTTACGCCGTCGTTCAATCAGGCCGCCTTCATCGGCCGGACGATCGAGAGCGTGCTCGCGCAGAGAGGCGATCTCCCCATCGAGCACTGGATCATTGACGGCGGCTCGACCGACGGCACGCTCGACGTGCTCCGCCGCTACGGCGACCGCATCAAGTGGGTGAGCGAGCCCGACCGCGGGCAGGTGGACGCGATCAACAAGGGGTTCCGCCGCGCGACTGGAAACATCGTCGGCTGGCTCAACAGCGACGACGTGTACGAGCCCGGCGCGTTCGAGAAGGTCGCCGCCGCGTTCGAGCGCGCGCCCGAGGCGCGGTGGTGCTTCGGGCTGTGCCGCGTCATTGACGAGCGCGACCGCGAGGTGCGCCGCGGCGTGACGGCCTACAAGAACTCGTGGATCCGGCGCTACAGCCCCACAAGGCTGCTCGTGTGCGATTTCATCTCGCAGCCGGCGGTCTTTATCAAACGCGAGGTTTTTGGTGAACTCGGCTTCCTCGACGAGGAACTTGACTGGGCCTTCGATTACGAGTACTGGCTCCGCATCGCCCAGCGCCACGAGCCGCTGATCATCAACGAGTACCTTGCCTCGTTTCGGTGGCACCCATCGTCGAAAACGAGCAACCTTTTCTACAAGGCGGAGCGCGCGGCGCTGCGCGTGGCGAAGCGCTACTCGCGCGGCCACCGGCTCGCCTACTGGCTGCACGTGTGGTTCTACGTGCGCATCCTGGTTGCCTACACGCTGATGGGGCTCTGGGACTGGCGCCGGCGGCCCTACCGGACTGCTGAGAAATAAGAGAGGTTGGCGTGAGTCGTCGAGCCCCGGTAGGGGCGTTTGAGAGTCGCCGCTCGCGCGGCTCCGGCGGGCAGCTCGTCCTGGACGTTCCTGGGGCGGCCCGCCCACCAGTGCCAGCGCGTTGAGCGGATGGTTTTGTGCATCTACAGGCAATGGAGCGGCCATGCGGATCGGCGTCAATACGCTCTTCCTGATTCCCGCGAAGGTCGGCGGCAGCGAGACCTATCTCCGCAAAACGCTCGCTGCTCTTGTCGAGGTAGGCGCCGAGCACGAGTACGTCCTCTTCTGCAACCGGGAGAACGCCGGCACGTTTCCAGAGATTGAACGGCCCAACGTGATGGAAGTCCGCAGCAACGTCCGCGCCACGAGCCGGCCACGACGGATTCTGTACGAGCAGTTCGCGCTGCCGAAGCTCGTCAAGCGCCACCGAACTGACGTGCTCTGGTCGCCCGGCTACACGGCGCCGCTGAGGCTCGCGTGCCCGTCGGTCGTCTCGACGCTCGACATGCAGTTCAAGCACTACCCGGAGGATTTCTCGCGGACCGCATTGCTTGCTACGCGTATCCTCGTGCCACGCGCCGCACGGCGTGCCGCTGCCGTACTGACGCTCAGCGAGTACTCCAAGCGCGAAATCGTCCAATTCTGCAAGGTGCCCGCCGCGCGTGTCCACGTCGCTTACCTTGCCGCCGACGAGACTACCGGCGGCGACATCCCCGCGGACGAGCAGCGCGCGGTGCTCGAGCGCTTCGGCCTCGACGAGCCCTACATCCTCACCGTCGCTAACGCCTGGCCGCATAAGAACGTGCCGGCGCTCGTGCGCGCGCACGCGATACTGCCGCAAAGCTGCGCACGGCCGCTCGTCATCGTCGGAATCCGGGGCCGGGGCATGGCCGAAGTGAGCGCCGCCGTCGCCGAGTCGGCTCGCGCCGACCGCGTCGTCATCACCGGCTGGCTCAGCGAGCGTGAGCTCTGGACGCTGTATCGCCACGCGGCCGTCTTCGCCTTCCCGTCGCTGTTCGAGGGGTTCGGGCTGCCGGTGCTCGAGGCGATGGCCGCGGGCGTCCCGGTCGTGAGCTCGAACGCAGCCAGCCTGCCGGAAGTCTATGGCGATGCGGCGCTCGCCTTCGACCCGACCGACGAGGCAGCGATGGCCGACGCGATCCGGCGCGTCCTCGAGGACGACACACTCGCCCGCGACCTCGTCGAGCGCGGCCGTCGCAACCTCGCCCGCTTCTCGTGGCGACGCACCGCCGAGCAGACGCTCGAAGTGCTCGAGCACGCCTGCCCCGGGCTCGCCGATAGATTGTAGCGCCGGCATCTTGCCGGCTGTCTCGGGGGCGTCTCGCCCCCGGTCCCTCGCTGGCTCAAAGCCCG
>CBDUSE010000097.1:0-12826 GCA_965369835.1 uncultured bacterium | reverse complement strand
GGGGAGATCTACTGGCTCAGCATCGTCGCCCTGACCGAGGGGACGAAACGCTGGCCGATGTGGGGCTGGCACACGGCGGTCAACACGGATATTGAAGAGTTGCTGCGCGGCTCGGCACAGACGACGAAGGACCCGACCTTGTTGGATCCGACCTACGGCGGTAACGTGGCCAACCCGTGGCAAGACGCTCAGTACGATATGGCCTTCGAGTTGACGGTCATTCCTGAGCCGTCGTTCGTGGCGCTCTTCGGACTCGGTATCTTCGCCGTCTGGAGGCGCTTCCGCCGGCGCTAGAGAGCCTCACGGGGCGTGAGCCTCTGGCGCCAAGCGTTCTTTGCGGAAAGATTCAGGACAATCGGTTGCTCCGCGCGGAAGGGCTTTTCGGGCAGGCGCGGGCGGCTTCAAGACAAGGTTGAGGGGGTTTATTGATGAGACGCTCGACGATTATTGGCATTGCGGCACTGGTCGTGATGGTGTTCTGCGTGCCGGCCCTGGCGCAGTATGGGGTCATTAAGTGGGAACAGTTGCCGGACATCGAGGACGGTTTCGACCTGCAGAGCCAGTGGGACAGGATGGGCGGCGAGCCGGACGTGATCAAGGCGGACGACTGGATCTGCCAGGACGGGCTCCCGATCACCGATATCCACTGGTGGGGCTCGTACTACGACAACGAGCAGTTTGAGCCCGACGCTTTCTACATCAACATCTACGCCAATGACCCGAAAGCCACCGGGCCCGAGGACGACATGCCCGGCACGCTGCGCTCGTCTTACTGGATGGCCTTTTCGGCGGTCAACGAGATTGATACGGGCCAGACCGATTCTGTGGGCGAGAAGGTGTACTACTACTCCGTGTACCTGGACGAGACCGTGTGGTTCGATCAGGAACAGGGCGTGAAGTACTGGATCTCCATCGTGGCGGACACGCCGGACATCGGCAGCACGCCGATCTGGGGTTGGCACACCGGCTTCGAGCCAGATGTGCAGGGCCTGACGAACGCGGTGACCGGCAAGGTCCTCCAGGACTCTGCCTGGGCCGAAGGCAACCCGCTCGAGTGGGCGCACATGAGCTATAACATGGCGTTCTCGCTTACGACGATTCCAGAGCCCGGCGCGTACGCGTTGTTCGGCCTCGGCGCGCTCGCTCTGCTTGTGCTCCGCCGGAGGAAGAAATAACCGGGCGATCATAAGGCGACTTCAGGACTACAATACGCATCATACATACACGCCCTGTCACGCATGGCGGGGCGCTTTTCTGTGTCCACGCACTACCGCGGGCCGTCACCGCACCCATCCAAGGTGCGTGAGTGAGGCTCGCGCAGCCTGCGTGAGAATCAAGCGCGCAAGCGAGGTTCGGGTGGTGCTCCCCCAGGGCGTCTCGATTCCGAACATGCTCCTCTGCAAGATGATACATGGCAGCGCTTCCCGAAGGCGCCGCTGTGGCACCGATGTTGCTCAACCAGGATTCGGCAACCAGGGATTTGCACTTCTAGGCCTCATTGAAGCGGCCCAACTACCCATAACCAACCGGACCGCTGATGAGGCACGCAGCTCGAGCGCTGCCTGCGCCGGATGCAGCGCGACCGATCGGCCCCCGCAGATGCCGAGCCGCCCTACGAGGCATGCGGGGGCCATTTTCTGGGCTGCGCGCACCCTTGGCACATCTCTCGAGCGTTTCGACTCCAGTAGCCTCCTACAATGCCGATGATTCTGTCGAGGAGGGCATATCGCTTTCGCCTCCGGCAGTTTCGGGTTGTTCACTCGAAGGCGCGGGCGTAGACTTCCTCCCGGACGATTGGAGAGAATCCCCATGAAGGACAGCGAGGAAGACGTCTTCAAGCAGATGGACGTCGTCGCCAGCGAGATGGAGAGCCTTTTTTACCATCTCTTCTCGCCAAGAAACCCCGTCAAGCCCGCAAGCCAGCAGCACTGGAACCCGCTTTCCGACGTGTACGAGACGGCCGACAAGCTCATCGTCAAGATGGAGCTTGCAGGGGTGAAACGGGACGACATCGGGATCGCCCTCGAGGGCAATCGCCTTGTCATTCGCGGCGTCCGGCACGAAAACGCCCCGGCTGAGATCATTTCGTACCACCAGATGGAGATCAATTACGGCTACTTCGAGCGGGCGTTCCATCTGCGGCCGGGCCTCAGGCAGGAGGAGATCAGCGCGCACTTCGAGGACGGTTTCCTCACGATCAGCATCGAAAAGCGCCCGCCC
The DNA here is from genome assembly GCA_965369835.1 of uncultured bacterium. GTDB lineage: Bacteria > Auribacterota > JABMQX01 > JAFGEW01 > JAFGEW01 > CBDUSE01. Next base: position 10,606 of record CBDUSE010000097.1, on the reverse strand, counting down.
GCCGATAAAGAAACGTCGGTTGATATCAAGGTCGAGTAGCCGCAGAGCGTCGAGCAAGCCATGGCCCGAGAGAAAGAGACCAAGACAGGCATCGAGCAGTTCCAGGCAACGCCGCAGCCGCAGCCGACCCGGATCGAGGATATCCCCGGCGAGCTGCCCGTCCTGCCGATCAGCAACAACGTCATTTTCCCCGCAACCATCACGCCGGTTGCCATCGGCAAGCCCAACTCCCTCGCCGCCGTCGAGAGCGCGATGACCACTGACAAGCTCATTGCCGCGATCGCCATGCGCCCGGTCACCGAGGGCGACGAGGGGCAGGAAAGCGCGGAGAACCTTTTCGATTACGGCACGGTCTGCTCGATCCTCAAGCTGCTGCGCATGCCCGACGGCACAATGCGCATCCTCGTGCAGGGACTGCGCAAGGCGAAGGCCGAAGAGATCGTCCGGCGCGAGCCGTGCATCCGCGCGCGGCTCACCGTGATCGAGGAGCAGTCCGAGCGCACACAGGAGATCGAAGCGCTCATGCGCAACACGATCGAGCTCATCAACAAGATCGTCACGATGGTGAGCTACCTGCCCGACGAGCTGCGCAACGCCGCGATGAGCATTGACGACCCGCTCATGCTCGTCTATCTCGTCGCCACGATCTTCCGGCTCAAGATCGAGGAGAAAGAGCGGATCCTCGAGATCACCGACCTGACCGACAAGTACCGGACGCTTCTGCGCATCCTCAACCGCGAGGTGGAGATCCTCGAGATCGGCGGCAAGATCAAGGAAGACGTCCAGGCCGAGATCACAAAGAGCCAGCGCGAGTACTATCTGCGCGAGCAGCTCAAGGCGATCCAGCAGGAACTGGGCGAGACCGACGAGACCCAGGCCGAGGTCGAGGAGCTCGCCGGGCGCCTCGGCAAGCTCGACCTGCCCGATGAGGTCCGCAAGGAAGCCGAGCGCGAGCTCAAACGCCTGCGCCGAATTCCGCCGATCTCTCCCGAGCATCAGATGATCCGCACCTACCTCGACTGGATTATCGAGCTGCCCTGGTGCGTCTCGACCGAGGACAACCTCGACCTCGATCGCGCGCAGAGGATTCTCGACGAGGATCACTACGACCTCGAACAGGTCAAGAAGCGCATCGTCGAGTACCTCGCTGTGCGCAGCCTCAAGCCCGACACGCACGGGCCGATCCTGTGTTTCGTCGGCCCCCCGGGCGTCGGCAAGACGTCGCTCGGCCAGTCAATCGCCCGCGCGCTCGGTCGCAAGTTCATCCGCATGTCGCTCGGCGGCACGCGCGACGAGGCGGAGATACGCGGCCATCGTCGCACCTACATCGGCGCGCTCCCCGGCCGCATTCTTCAGTCTATTCGCCGTGCCGGCTCGAACAACCCCGTCATGATGCTCGACGAGCTGGACAAGGTGGGCGCCGATTTTCGGGGCGACCCGTCGTCGGCGCTCCTCGAGGTGCTCGATCCCGCCCAGAACAACACCTTCCGCGACCACTATCTCGGCCTGGCGTTCGACCTCTCGAAGGTGCTTTTTATCGGCACCGCCAATGTGCTCGATACCATTCAGCCCGCCTTGCGCGACCGCGTCGAGCTGATCCGGCTCAGCGGCTACACGACCGAGGAGAAAATCGGCATTGCTGTAAAATACCTCGTCCCGCGGCAGGTCAAGGAAAACGGCCTCGATCCGGCCCGGATCGAGTTCGAGCCCGAGGCTGTCCAGCGCATCATCGAGGCGTATACGCACGAGGCGGGCGTCCGGAACCTCGAGCGCCAGATCGGCGCCATCTGCCGGAAGGTCGCGTTCAAGTTCGCCTCGAACGGGGAGGACCGCGTCGTCGTCAAGCCTGAAGCGGTTTCCGACTACCTCGGTCCGCAGAAGGTTTTTCCGGAGGTGGCGCGGCGCACATCGGTGCCCGGCGTGGCGACCGGACTCGCGTGGACCGAGGCGGGCGGCGACGTGCTCTTCGTCGAGGCGACGAAGATGCCCGGTGGCAAGTCGCTCCAGCTTACCGGCCAGCTCGGGGGCGTCATGCAGGAGTCGGCCCGGGCCGCCCTCTCGTGTGTGCGCGCGCACGCCGGCGCGCTCGGTCTCGCGCCCGATTTCTACGACAAGTGCGATCTCCACCTGCACGTGCCCGCGGGCGCAATTCCCAAGGACGGCCCTTCGGCCGGCGTGGTGATGGCCGCGGCGATCGTCTCGTGCGTCAGCGGGGTTCCCGTCTCGAACAAGGTAGCGATGACCGGCGAGATCACGCTTACCGGCGTCGTGCTCCCCGTCGGTGGGATCAAGGAGAAGGTGCTCGCCGCGAAACGTGCCGGGATCATGAAGATCGTCGTGCCCGCCCGCAACGAGAACGACGTCAAAGAGATTCCCGAAGAGCTCCGGCAAGGAATCGAGTTCGTTTTCGCCGAGGATCTCAGCCAGGTCCTAGACGCCGCCTTCGACGGGCATCTGCCCGCCCAGCGGCCGAAGCCCTCCTCCCGCGCCGCATCGCACCTCATCACAGACCCGCCCACAGCCTAACAGCCCCTGGCAAGAGTCCGATTTCGGTGTGTCTCCAGCATGCGTTGGGTATGTTGGCGCATATTGTAAATCCTGCCGAGGGAGAAAAGACGCATCTGGATTCAAAGCGTGCGCGTAAGGCGGCTTTTGCGAAAACGCGGCGAGCGGCTCGCCTCCGGCGAGCTTGTGGAACGCGCTTTTGCCCATTATCTCGACACCGGCCAGATGCGGCGCGTGCACCTCGGGCGGCCGTGGCAACATCCTCGAGCGGCTTGACGGCCTTGCCGCTCTCGATTTCGCTGAGCACGTCCGCCACGCAATGCCGTGCGGTTATCCTTCAGTGCGAAAATCAGTGACTGTTCCCGATCTGCGCGGGTATAGTTTCGACGTCGTTTCACCGTGCTGCCGGCGCCTGGACTATGACGGATCCCGATATCGGCGACATCCTCGACGAGTGGGAGTACGACCCGAATCGCAACGCCCGGATCGTCACGGGCGGCGACGGCCGCCAGAAACTGCAGATCCGCCTCCGGCTCGGCCTGCTGCAGATGGAGCTCGACGGTCGGCCCGACGACCAGAAGCCCTACGGGTTTGAGACCGTCCTCGAATACTACGAGGACCTGCTCGACAAGCACCGGGCCGAGCACGGCACCGACGAGGGCTTCGTGATTGACCACGAAGCCTGGGAGGAACTCAACGCCGAGGGCGTCCTCTTCTACGAGCGCTACGTCGTCCTCTTCCAGCTCGGCGATTACGAACGCACCGCCCGCGATACCGAGCGTAACCTCGCCATGTTCGACCTTGTACAGGAGTACGCCGAACGCACCGAGGACGTCGCCGCGCTCGAGCAGTACCGGCCGTACCTGATCCGTATGAACGCGTGCACCGTCGCGATGACCCAGCTCCAGGACGGTCGCCACGCCGACGCCCGCGAGACGATCGAGGCGGCCCTGCGCGAGCTCGACGAGCTCGAGGAGGTCCATACGGCCGTCTTCCAGGTGGAGCTTGATCGCGCCCGCTCGATGCTCGAGGGGATGCTCGATGACATTCGGGACAAGCACAAGACGCCCAGCCAGCTCGATGCCCTGCGCGAAGACCTCGCCAAGGCCGTGCGCGACGAGCGCTACGAGGACGCCGCCCAACTGCGCGACCGCATCCGCGAGATCGGCGACCACGGCCCGAACGTGCCGGAGTAGGCGAGATGGACGCCAAGCACGTCGCGAACACCGCACGCGAGCGGCGCGAACGCGACGGGATAGGGAAGGAGCGCGCCATGAACACGCCTAGCGGGTCCGTGATGCCGCAGACGAGCACTGCCGAAGGCGACGGGGCGAGGGCTTGCTCGGTGTTCCGCCACCCCGAGGTGATCGCCGCGCTGGCCGTCGCGGTTCTGATGATTGCGCTTGTGCCGTATGCGCTCTCATTCGATGTCTATGACCGCATCTACACCGACGGCGTCTACAAGGCCCCGCTCACCGAGGATCCCGACTACGCCGCCCGAGGGCGCTTGATGACGCTCGGCCTCGCGCTGCCTTTCGTAAGCTTGAGCTGCCTCGTCGCCTCAGTGGCGCGACGGCCCGACCGCCGACGAACGATCCTCATGGCCGCCATCGTCCTGTACACGTTCGTGCTCGGGTGGTGCTGCTACCCATACTGGGCCAACGGCGTGCACCGCGTGACAAGCAGCTTCGTCGCCACGTCCGGCCTTGACCCGAAGCCGCTTCTGCCGGCCATGTGGTTTGGTGAAGTGTGGTGGACACCCGCCGTACTGCTGCCGCCCGTCGCCTTCATCGGCATGATCGTCCTGTCTGTCGCCACGTACCGCACGGCCGCCAGGGACAACAAGACAGGTCCGTGGCTCTACGTCATGATCGCGTGGTTCATCCTGATGTTTCTCGCTGCTGCGTTTACCCCGAACTACATGACATGGATATTGGACTAGAGGCATTGGGTTCCCGCGATGGATGCCAAACAGGTTGCCAGGGTTCTCCAGGAGATCGGCGCGATCCTGGCGATCAAGGGCGAGAACCCGTTCAAGACGCGGGCGTACGAGAACGTGGCGCGGACGGTCGAGGGGCTTGGCTCGGGCCTCGACGAAGCCGTCAGTCAGGGGACGCTGACGGAGATCAAGGGGATCGGCGAGGGTCTGGCGAAGAAGATCACCGAGCTCGTCACGACCGGCTCCTTGAAGTATTACGACGAACTGCGCGCGAGCATCCCCGGCCGTCTGCTCGACATGATGCGCATCCCCGGCATGGGGCCGAAGAAGATCAAGGCGGTTCACGAAAAACTCGGCCTCTCGACGGTTGGTGAGCTTGAGTACGCGTGCAAGGAGAACCGGCTCGCCGGCCTCGACGGGTTCGGTGCGAAAAGCCAGCAGAATATCTTGGAAGGTATCGAGCTCCTCAAGCGTCATCGCGAAAAGCACCTTTACAGCGCTGCGATCGAGCAGGCGACGGTTATTGTCGAGGCGCTCGAATCGCTCGGCCCAAAGGTCATCACGCGCCTCAGCATTGCCGGAAGCCTCCGCCGCCGCAAGGAAGTCATCAAGGACATAGACATCGTCGCCGGCTCGTCGAAGCCCACGAAGGTCATGGACGCCTTCACCGCGCTCGACGGCGTCGAGAGCATCATCGCCAAGGGCGAGACGAAGTCGAGCGTGCGGCTCGCCTCCGGGATCAACTGCGATCTGCGCGTCGTGCCCAACGCCCAGTTCCCATACGCGCTCATGTACCTGACGGGCAGCAAGGAGCACAACGTCGCCGTCCGCACGCGCGCAAAGGCGAAGATATACAAGATAAACGAGTACGGCCTGTTCCGGGGCGAGCGCAACATCCGGTGCAAGGACGAGGCGGCCATCTACGAGAAACTCGGCCTCGCCTACATCCCGCCCGAGCTGCGCGAGGAGATGGGCGAAATCGAGGCCGCCGAGCAGGGCGAGCTCCCCGCGCTCGTCGAGGAAAGCGACATCCGAGGCATTTTGCACGTCCACACCAACTACAGCGACGGCGTCAACACGATCGAGCAGATGGCCGTCGCCGCAAAAAAGCTCGGCGCCGAGTACCTCGGCATCGCTGAGCATAGCCAGTCGGCGCAGTACGCCAACGGGCTCTCGCCTGAGCGGGTCAGGCAGCAGCATCAGGAGATTGACGCGCTCAATAAAAAGCTCAAGGGGATCCGTGTCCTCAAGGGGATCGAGGTGGACATCCTTCCCGACGGCAGGCTCGACTACCCGAATAAGCTTCTTGCCACGTTCGACTTCGTCATCGCCGCCGTGCACACCCACTTCACCATGAGCAAAGCGGAAATGACGAAACGCATCGTCGCCGCTATGCGCAACCCGCACGTGACGATGCTGGCGCACCCGACCGGCCGGCTCCTGCTCTCGCGCGACCCGTACGCTGTGGACATGGACAAGATCATCGCCGAGGCCGCGAAGCTCGGCGTGATCCTGGAGATCAACGCGCATCCCCAGCGCCTCGACCTCGACTGGCGGCTCTGCAAGACGGCGAAGCAGCAGGGCGCCCTGTTCGCCATCAACCCCGACGCTCACAGGACCGAAGGCTTGCGCGACATTCAGTACGGCGTCGGCATCGCCCGCAAAGGTTGGCTCGAAGCCGCCGATATCCTCAATACGCGCACCGCCGACGAGGTGCTCGGACTACTGAGGAGAAGGACAATCGGCACCTGACGTGTGCGGAAGTACCATCTGAAAACAGCCCGGCCAAAGGAAACTGAACCCGCCGCGACGGGGCGACATGTGAGTAGCTCCGGGTGAAACCCGGAGAGAGGGATGCATTATAAAACGCACCCAAGCCCGGAGGGGTTGTACAGCGGCCGCGCGCCCAATCAGTCCAGCCCCGTCAGGGCCGGCTGTTTCTTGGTGGGCCTGTGTCCGTGGGTTTCACCCACGGCTATTCACCTTGTGCCCCTTCGGGGCAACCTACTATGTAGCTACTCGGTCTTCCCTTTCTCCGAGCCGGGCAACACGATGCTCTTGACCGTTTCCTCGATCGGGTACTTCTTTTTCAGCGCCTCGACGTCTTCCTTTGTCACCGGCGCGCGCCAGCGCTGGAAAACCGGTACCATGTCAACGCCGACCGTCTCGGAGAGAATGGCGGCCATGAGCTGCGCCTTCTCCTCCGGCGTCTCCGGCTTCGGGCATCCCTTCTCTTCGAGGATCTTGTAGGTGCGATACCATTTCTTCACCGGGTCCCACCCGTATACGCGGGCGATCCGCTGCAGGAACACGTGCTGGCAGAAGCCGAAATCCCACGGGATCGTCGGATCGGCCAAGTACTTGTCGGCCTCGAACAAGAAGCGGGCGTCCATGCACTCCTTGCCGTCGAGCAACATGTCCTTGATGGGAGCGTGATACGCGGCGTGCTTGTCCTCGGACCACGGCACCTTCCAGTCCTGGTCCGGGATCGCCTCATGCACATAGACGAGCTTGATGTTGGCCTGCGCCTCGCATGCGCCGCCGCTCCAGATATACCAATCGTAGCCGTAGACGTCCTCGGCAATGTCGAAGTCGTGACCCAGCTCGTGGATCCAGCCAAACGGCATCTGCTTTTTCTTGACGTCCTTGACCACGTGGTGCATCCACTTCGTGCTCATGATGATTGGATTACCCGCGTAGGCCCAGTGCGGGTGCTCCGGCGACTCCTTGATCGTGATCATCTTGCCGCCATACGGCGTGTAGCCCGTCAGGTCCTGCATCGCCTCGTACGCCTGATCGAGCCAGCGGATCAGCCGCTCGTTGCCGTCGCCGATCTCGTTGTAGTGCGTCTCCGTGATCTCGTAGGCCATGTGCTTGCCCTCGACGCGCACGAGCTTCTCCTTGAGGACCGCCTCGGGCACCTCGATCCGCCACGGCACCTCGAACTCCAGATCGGCTGTCTTGAGCTTGAACGTCCCGGTCCAGACCGGATTGCCTTCTTTCACTATGTCGAGCATCTTGGGGTCGAGCCAGCCATACTTGATCACGACCGTCTCCTCGCCGGCCGGGAGGTAGAACACGTCCTCGTCGTGCGGCATTTCCTGATCGTCCTCGGGCACGTAGGGCTCTCCGTTGACCTCCCAGGTCGCGTTCCAGGCCGTGATCTTGCTTGGTAGCTGCCCCTCGTTCTTGAACGTATGGCGGACAAAGCCATAGCCGCCCTTCATCCAGCCGCCCTCGGCCACGAGCTCCATCTTCATCGTGATGAGCTTCGCCGCCGCCTCCGCTGATTCAGGTTTCTCGATCTCGCCAACGGCCGCGATCGGGTACCGCTTGTGCAACGTCTCGACCTGCTCGGCCGTTACCGGCATGCGCCAGCGCTGAAAGACCGGGACGAGGTCCACGCCAACGTGGTGCGAGAGAATGGCGGCGATCAGGTTGATCTTCTCCTCGGGTGTCTCCGGCCTGTCGAGCCCCAGTTCCTCAAACCATGCGTAGGTCCGGTACCACTTCTTGAACGGCTCCCAGCCGTACTCGCGCACGATCCTCTGAAAGAATGAGTGCAGCTCGTCGCTGCTCATCGAGTCCCACTTTCGCTCGGGATCGGCGAGGTAGGAATCGCCGAAGAATGTGAAGAACGAGTCCACGAACTGGCGGCCATCAACCGGTGTGTTTCTGCTGGGTGGTTTGTACGCGCCACCTGCAAAACTTCCCCACTGAACCTTGAAGGAGCGATCGGGTATCATCTCGAAAGCGTAGCCGAGCTTGAAATTGGCTTGCCATTCGCTCGACGCGCCGTTCCAGATGTACCACTTGCCAAACACGTCGAAGTCGTGACCGATTTCGTGCACCCACCCGAACAAAATGAATCCCTCGCTGGCCTCCTTGAGTGCCGACTTCACGTACGCCGTGTTGAGAATGACCGGGTTCCCCGCGTAGGCGTACCACGGGTGCTTGGGCGCTTCCTTTATGACGACGAGCTCGCCGTCATATGGCGTGCAGCCCGTCAGCTCGTGCATTGCCAGGTACGACTGGTCGAGCCACCGCAGCAATCTCTCGTGCGCAGGGAACTCCTTGAAGCGGGACTCCATCAACTCGAGGCCGACATGTTTTCCTTTGACCAGTTTCAGCTTTTCCGGAAGCGTGGCCGCAGGGATCTCGAGCCGAAACGGGAGCTCGATATCCTCGTCGCCGAGCCGGACCGTGACGGTCCCGACCATTTGGGCGTTGCCCGGCTTGGACTTCTCGACGACCTCGGGCGGCAGGTAGCCGACTTGCCTGCTGGTCGCCTTGCCGGTGGAGGGCACTTCAACATCGCGATCTTCTCCCCACGGATCGCCGAACGCTTCGCCCGCGACCTCCCAGCACGCCGTGAACTTGACGACCTTGGCCGGGGAGTCGGTTTCGTTCTTGAGCCTGAACTCGTAGGACCCCCAGCCGCCGGCCATCCAGCCTTCAGGCGGCAAGCAGACCGGTGTGACCGTGATCTGCGCCGCGGACGCCGCGTGAATAACGAGGATGCTCAGGAGCAACACAAGCCAGGAAAGTCGCGATTTCATCAGGGGTACCTCCTTCCAGCGATGAGATGCCGCAGCGAAGCTGCCATGGCAAATGTTATGTTTCAAGAGTGTCTATCATTATACCCATACCGAGACAAGGCTTCAACGCCGACTTCGCACTCAGGTTCCCCTGGCAATGCTGCCGAGCGAAGCTGGTTTGGGCTGTTCATCCGTTCGTCCTGTTGTATCATGGGGCGGCCGATGTGCCGGCCGCACCGCTCTGAAGTCCAGACAGTGCCCTGGAAGGAGGTCTGCACAATGATTTCTCGCGAGGAGGCCTGGCAACTGCTTACCGAGCACGTGCACGACGAGGTTCTTTTACAGCATTCAAGGGAGACCGAGGTCATCATGCGCGCGCTGGCGACGCGCCTCGGCAGGGACGTCGAACTGTGGGGCGCAACGGGCCTGCTGCACGACCTCGATTTCGAGACGACGAAGGACGACCCGACCCGACATACGGTTAGGACGGTCGAGATCCTCACCGAGCGCGGCTTCCCGCCCGAGGCGCTCCAGGCGATCCGAGCACACAACTGGGACAACCTCGGCATCGAGCGTGAGAGCGAGTTCGACTACGCGCTCGCGGCGGCCGAGTCGCTCACGGGGATCCTTGTCGCCACCGCCCTCGTGCAGCCGGACAAGAAGCTCGCGAGCGTCAAGGTCAAGTCGGTCAAGAAGAAGCTCAAGACCCCCGCCTTCGCCCGCGCGGTGCGGCGCGAACCGATCTACGACGTCGAGAAGGTCGGCCTCACGCTCGACGAGTTCATCCAGCTCGCCCTCGACGCCATAGGCGAGATTCACGACGAGCTCGGTCTTTAGCAGCCTACCGACAAGGGCCAGAGCCTCGAGAGTCAAGATGCCTCTGTCTTCGGTGAGCTCAGCCGAGCTGTTTGCCACGAAAGATCTTTTTCCCCCAGTTCACCACACCAGCCGCGCAGCGGCGACTGGGAGTAGAACCCATCTCATAAAGAATTCCGTAGCAAGATGACGATGCACGCAAGGTGCAACATCCCGAGGAAGTTCTCGGCTCGGTATTCGTAGCGCACCACCAGGCGGCGAAAATTATGCAGCCAGGCAAAGAGCCGCTCAACTTTCCAACGGCGCTTGTAGCGCCGCAACGGCCGACCATCTTGCGTCTTGGCACGGCAGCGCCGATGCGGGGCGATCAACTCGATGGCGCGCTCGTGCCAAAGTCTCTCGTCGAGCCGGTCGCTGTCGTACGCCTTGTCGCCGATCAACCGCAACGGCGCCTCGGCGACGAATCGTGCGTCGAGCGTGGCTTCGACGAGCCGCACCTCGTGCGGCGAAGCGCTTTCGATCCCCACGGCGACAGGAAGACCAGCGCCGTCTGCCACGGCCATGATCTTGGTGCCTTTGCCGCGCTTGGTCGCGCCGACTTTGGCGCCCCTTTTTTGGCCCCCGTGAACGAGCCGTCGATGAAGCATTCGCTCAGGTCGAGGCCGCCGCGCTCGTGCAGATCCTCGGCGAGGCGGCGCAGCACCGTCTCGAGTGTGCCGTCGCGCACCCACTGCTGGAAGCGCCGGTTGCAGGTTTGGTACGGCGGATACCGCTCGGGCAGGTCTTTCCACGGCGCGCCCGTGCTCAG
>CBDUSE010000096.1:0-12845 GCA_965369835.1 uncultured bacterium | reverse complement strand
GCCCCGGAAGCGGCGAGATCCAGGTCGCCGATGGCGACGTCATAACAGCCCTGTACCCGGACGCCGATCACGGCGGCCCGCCGCAGGACGTGACGGACACGGCGACGGTGGACCTCGTTCTCCCAACCATAAGCAACGTCGCCGTAGCCCTCGTCGAGACTGACAGGGCCGTGATCGGCTGGAGCACGTCCGAAGCGTGCGACGGCCTTGTCTCCTTCGGCCCGTCACCTTCGCTAGGCGACGAGGCAGTAAGCGGCGCATTCACCACCTCGCGGACCGTCGAGTTGACGAGCCTCCAGCCGACCACGCGCTATTACTTCTCCGTCGCATCCGCCGATCCGGCCGGCAACACCGCCACCGACGACAACGGCGGCGCTCTCTACACGTTTGCCACCGGCTACGGGTCCGTGACGTTCGCCGATGACATGGAGCAGGGCCCGAGCGGCTGGACGCACAGCGGTGATTTCGATCAGTGGGAGCACGGGGTGCCCACGTACATCGCCGGTCCGGCCGCGGCGCACTCGCCCGACAACTGCTGGGGCACCGATCTCGACAGCTACTTCATGCACGACGACTTCATCTCCGGCTGGTGGATCGAGGAAAGCCTCGAGAGCCCACCCATTGACGTCGGCCAGGCCGCAACGCTGACGTTTTGGCACTGGTACGACCTCGTCGAAGCCAACGATGAAATGACCGTCGAGGTGTCGGCCGACGGCGGGCCGTGGCAGAACGTCACGCCCGGCGCCTACTACGAGGGCACGAGCTACGGCTGGACGAAGGAGACAATTGATCTCGCGGCCTTTGCTAACACAACCATCCGGGTCCAGTTCCACATCTGGGCCGACACCTGGTTCGATTTCCTGGACCCGCGCGCCGGCTGGTACGTTGACGACGTCGAGGTCTCCACGTTCCACGCTTTCGGCTATGGCTCCGTCACGATGGACCGGCGCACCTACAGCCTGGCGACGCCCGTCGTGGTCACCGTCATTGATGGCCACGAGAACACCGACCCCGCCCTCGCAGAGACGGTGGCCGTCACTGTGGCGAGCGACCTGGAGCCCGCGGGCGAGACGCTGGTCCTGACCGAGACCGACGTCAACACGGGCACCTTTGCAGGCGCCATCATGCTTTCGACGACCGTGCTCCCCGGCGATGACCTTGTCGGCGTGGCCGCCGGCAACCAGATCACGGCCACATACACGGACCTCGACGACGGCGCGGGCAATTACAACCGCCAGCGCACGGCCACGGCGCAGGCCGACCTCACCGGTCCGGCCCTGAGCGGGCTCACGGTCAGCGGCATTTCGACGAACGGCGCCTTGATCGAGTTCTCGTCTGACCCCAACGCCACGGCAACGGTCTCGTACGGGACGGGCGGCGTGTACGACCACGAGGTGAGCGCCACCAGTCCCGACGGGAGCTTCTCGTTCACTCTGACCGGCCTCCAGGACAACCTGCTCTACAGCTTCATCATCACGCTCGAGGACGAGGCCGGCAACGTGGTTCCCTACAACTCGCCGCCGCAGGATTTCCAGTTCGGCACCAGGGCAACGCGCACCTACGCCGCCAATCAGTTCGACGGCGAGACCAGCCCGCTCCATTTCTCGTCGGACAACGTCGTCTGGGAGCTCGGCACGCCCGAGTTCGGGCCGCCGACCGCGTTTTCCGTGCCCGATTGCTGGGGCACCAACCTCGATGGCACCTATCCGATCAACTGCGACGTCTCGATCACGAGCGACTGGATCACCCTCCGGCCCGACAGCCAGTTCGCCTTGTGGCACTGGTACAGCATCAACGAGTACCTGCTCGAGGACGCGTACGGCGTCGTCGAGGTCACCACCAACGGCGCCGACTGGCAAGATGTGACGCCGCTTCCGGGCGTGTACGTTGGCACCGGCGAGGACTGGATCCCGGAAACGATTGACCTGTCCTCCTACGGCGCCGTGGACGTCCGACTCCGGCTCAGGCTCTATTCGCAGGAGGCGGAGATTGTCCTCTACTACTACGCCGGGTGGTATGTTGACGACGTCTCGCTTGTCCAGACGATCAACTACGGCAAAGGAAGTCTCTTCTTCGACCGCGAGATCTACAGCCTGAGCACGCCCGTCGAGATCATGCTCATTGATGCGCATCTCAACACCAATCCAGCCGTTGCCGAGTCGGTTCTCCTGACGGTCTCCAGCTCGCAGGAGGGCCTCGACGTGCTGCTGACAGAAACCGCGCCGAACTCCGGCAAGTTCGTTGCACTCGTCACCCTCGACGACGCGGCGCCCACGCCCGATGGGCTGCTGCAGGTCGCCGCGACCGACATCATCTCGGTGCAATACAATGATGCCGACGACGGCTCCGGTTCTCCCGCACTCGCGACAGCGCAGGCCGACGTTGACCTCGTCCTGCCGCTGATTTCGGCCCTCAGCTTCTCCGACGTGTCCGACACGAGTTTCCAGGCGAACTGGACGACGGACGAGCCGTGCGTCGGTCGAGTGTCCTACGGAAAGACCACGGACACGGCCGTCGTGATCTGGTCGGTCGGATACGTGACGGCGCATTCAATCGAGGTGACCGGCCTTGATGAGAACGCGGGCTATTTCGTCAAAGTCTCCTCGACCGATCAGGCCGGGAACGAAGCCACCGACGACAACGGCGGAAGCTGGTATCGCGTCTATACCGACGTGCGAAAAGAGCTGTTCCGCGACGACTTCGACCGCGACGAGAAGGGATGGACCCACTTGGGCGTCGGTGACGAATGGGAGAAAGGTACACCGAGCTACGGCATCGGAGCCGCCGCCTCGCCGCCCAACTGCTGGGCGACCGACCTCGATGCCACCTATCCGGGCACAGTGGATGCGTCGCTTATGAGCCCCTCGATTGACCTCGAGGCGGACGCCCGGCTCTCCTTCAAGCACTGGTACAACATTGAGGAGTTCGACCTCGACGACGGGATGGGCTTCGTCGAGGTCAGCACGAACGGGACCGACTGGACGAACATCTCGCGCGACGGCGGCTACACCGGAAAAGCCAAGGCGGGCTGGCATGAGGAGGTCTTGTCACTCGCCTCCGCCGGCGCGGCGACGGCCAACGTCCGCTTCCGTCTGAGCGCGAACCAGACCATCGAGTATTACTACCCCGGCTGGCACATTGACGACTTGAGTGTCTATGTCTTGAAGCCGTACGGCTACGGCGTCCTCCTCCTCGACCGGCAACTCTACACGCTGGCCGACCAGATTAAGATCACGCTCAAAGACGCCCATCTGAACCTCGACCCGGAATTGGCCGAGACGGCACAGGTCTCCATCTCCAGCACGACGGAGCCGACGCCCCAGGCCGTCACGCTTGTCGAAACGGACCCCACCTCCGGCGTCTTTGAGGCATTGGTCCCGATCTCGCAATTCCCCGGCGTCGGCTCGCTCCAGGTCTCGAATGGGGACACCGTCTCTGCCCAGTACACCGATGCCGACGACGCCGAGGGCGGGTCGAACGTGCTGCTGACCGCCCAGGCGCAGGTCTCCATCCTCGACAGCGACGGCGACGGCATGCCGGATGCGTGGGAGACGCAGCACGGCCTCGATCCGGGCTCCAGCGTCGGCGACGACGGCGCCGACGGCGATCCCGACGGCGACGGGATGCGCAACCACGACGAGATGGTCGCCGACACCGATCCGCGCGACGCCGCTTCGCTCCTTGCCGTTGTCCAGGTGAGCGAGACCGTCGAAGGGATCGTCGTTCGTTGGCAAAGCCGGCCTTACAAGCTGTATCGGATTCATAGCAGTCCGGACCTCGCCGGCTGGTCGCTCGAAGACACCGTGCCGTCTATGGGCGATGAAACGGAGTGGCTCGACACATCTACATCAAGCACCGCCAAGAAGTTCTACAAGATAGAGGTCGTGCAGTAGCTTGTTGGTGCCAGGCAGAGCTCTCTGGATTCAAGCTATGGTGTCCGCGGATCTCGTGGGTCGCCGTAATGTGGGGAAGCTTCTGACGAGCGCTTAGGCAGCCGGCAAGATCAGCTCGAAGCACGCGCCTCCGCGCTCAGTTGCTGAGAGTTTCAGGTCGCCGCCGAGGTCGCGGGCGAGTCGGCGGCTGAGGGCGAGGCCAAGGCCGATGCCGGCAGCGGTGTCGGCGGCCTCGTGCGCTGATTTCGAGAACGGACGGAAGAGGCGGCGCGCAGTTGCGTTCGGGATTCCCGGTCCATGATCGCGAACTCGCAGGAGCACGGTGCCAGCCGCGCGGTCGGTCTCGAGATGAAGCCGCCGATCGGTGGCCGAGGCAGCGTACTTACATGCGTTATCAACGAGGTTGAGGAGAATCTGCTCGACGACCGACGGATCCACCGTCACCGTCGTCGAACAAGCTGCCTCGCTCCCTTCGACGACGAGCTGCATGTCGGCTCGGGACGCCCGCTCGTCGAGCCGATCCTTGAGCCGGCCGATCAGCTCGGGCACGGCGACGGTCTCGGCAAAGCGGCCGGTTCGCTTGCCGGTCAGCCGGGCGTACGCGAGCACGTTTTCCACCAGGTGCGAGAGCCGGTCGGCCTCAGCGCGAAGCGTGCTTACGTAATGGTGCCGCTTCGCCTCGTCCTGCACCGCACCTTGGGCGAGGAGGTCGGTGTAGATGCGAAACGTTGTCAGCGGGCTGCGAAGCTCATGCGTCACCGCCGAGACAAACGTCCCACGGCGTTCGCTCAGCCTCACCGTCCCCATCAGGAGTACGGCCGCCGCCACCGCGCCGAGAAGCACGCAGCCCCAGGCAATGACCAACGAGAGCCGAATTGGCGACGAGAACGGCATCGCGCCGGTCGGACTGTGCCCCGGCACGATCCTGACCGGCAGGGCGGCAAGCATCCGGCCCGGCTCTTTGGCCGATGCCGCCGGTTCGAGGGAAGCGCCGGGAAGCAGATTGCGAATCTCGTCGAGAAGTGCCTCCTTCAGGCCGGGCCAATCGAGCCAGCACCCCTGGATGTACTCTTGCCCGTTGACCAGGACCTTGCGAGCCAGAACGAGGGCGCTGTCAATCCAGACGGCCTCGAGCGAGGTGCCTGTCGGCATAGGGCCATAGTGAGCGATGTCCCAGAGACCGGCCTCGAGACCGGGGACCTGCCTTCGGTTACGCACACGGGCTTCGTACTCGTTGGCGTTGTAGACCGCCTGCGCGCTCTCGTCGTACCGGGGAAGGTCCACTTCGCCGGCGCAGAAGTAGGCACCCAAGATGCCGATCGCCACGTCGCTCGCAACCGGCAAGGCACGGACCGGGGCATGTTGCCCTGCGGCGTGCGCAACCGGGCGCTTTCCCTGAAAATGGGCGTCAACGCGCTCCTCGAAGAACGGTCCGAGCGGGGCCGGTTCCTCGCCGATGAGCGTGAGCAGGGCCTCCCTGCTCACGAGCGCCTGGAACTTCGTGAGCCGCTTCGCCGCTCGCTCGATCTGCTCCTTTGCCACGTGGGTGCCTTCGGCAAGATCGCGTACGTTGCCTGTCGGGACCTGAGGAGAGGTGAGCGTACCGTCGGGCCCGAACTGGAAGAAGAGCAGGATGTTCGGGTACTCGCTCGCGAGCAGCGGCGAGGCCACGAGCACATCGCCCTGCTCAGCCTTGGCTGAGGCGAGACCATAGACGCCCTGCGTCCTGTAGAAGGCGTTGTAGACGTACCAGGGCCGCGCGTTCTCCCGCGCGATCGAGGGCCCGAGGGCCGAGTCCATCCGCCAGAGCGCGAGCCGCACGTCCTCCTCGATCGCGGCTTTGCGCCGCATTTCGCCCTCCGAGCGCTCGAGCCTGAGTGCCTCCATGCTGATCCACGCCATCGCCGCAAGCACTATGGCAAGGCAGAGGCCGAAGATCAGCCACGTATGCCACGGGTGTTTCATTGCCTCTCCTCGTGTGCGACAAACATGTATCCCTTGCCGCGGACGGTGCGGATGACGCGGGGGTTGTCCGCATCGTCGCGGAGTTTTTCGCGCAGCCGGGCGACGTGCACGTCAACGGTGCGAGTCTCGATCCGACTCGGGTTGAGGCGCCAGACGCGCGCGAGGAGCTCCTTGCGCGGGATCGGCCGGCCGGTGTGCGTAGCGAGATACCGCAGCAGCTCGACTTCGCGCTCGGACAGCTCGCAGCGCCCGCCGTCGTCGTAGCGGATCTCGCAGCGTTTCAGGTCGGCGTTGCCTCCGGGAAACACAACACTGTCGGCGTCGGCCGGTCGTTCGGCCGATCGGCGCAGCACGGCCTCGACGCGCGCCAGGAGCTCCTTCACGCTGAACGGCTTCACGACGTAATCGTCGGCGCCAAGGCGGAGACCCTCCACGCGCTGGGCCTCCTCGCCGCGCGCGGTCAGGATGATCACCGGCAGCCTCGGGTGCCTCTCCCGCACGGCGCGCAAGATATCGAGCCCGTCAAGACCGGGCAGCACGAGATCGAGGAGCACGAGATCGCATCCTGCTTCCGTGGCCAACCGGAGGCCCGAGTCGCCGTCGCTCGCCTCGAGCGTTGTGTAGTGCTCGAGCTCGAGCGCGTCCACCACGCCCTGGCGGATGGCCGGATCGTCTTCGATGACGAGGACCTGCTGTTCCGGCATGAGCGCCTCCTCTGGCTGACCCATGAGCGAGTCTAGAGCAAGGCAGGGGAGCGGTGCAATGCCCGCTCCGCCTGCCGCTGTGGTCGTTCCTTGTGTGCGACGAGCAGGAGCTCTACTCGAGGCTGAAGTCCTTGGCTTCGGCCTGCTCGTGCAGCGTCCTCATCATCGCGGCATCGAGCGTTTCCTCCTCGCCCGACTCGGCGCGCTTCTTCATCTCCTCGGCGACGTACTTCTTGCGCTCCACGTTGAGCTCCTGGATCTTCTTCTGCGTTTCCGCACGCTCATTCGCCTTGGCCTCGATATGCGCCTTCTGCTCGTCAAGCGTCATGGTGCGCATCGCCTCGGGCAAGTCCTTGGGCTTCACGTCTTCGAGCTTGACCGTGCCCTTCCTCAGCGCGTCCACGAGGTCCCACGAGTCGTTCCAGTAGTTGGCCGAAGCCTTGGTGACGGCCCGCTCGGCCTCGCTGCCGGGCGAGGACGCCTTCGCGTTCGTGTCCTGGGCGGACTGGTTTGCCGCGCCGGCCGCTCCTCGCGACCCGTACGAGATGTACGTGTCGTTGAGCTCGGCGCCGAGCCGTGCGACCTCCTTGTCCTGGGGCGCGTCGATATGCACGACCTTGCGATTGTGGTCTATGTTCATATACGAGCCATCGGCCAGTAAGGCCCCATCCTGCCACTTGCCGGAAACGCCCTGACCATGGGCACCGCAGTGAATCGTGTTGACGATGATCTCCTCCTCGATCGCCGCCTTGCACGCGTCGGCGTACTGCACCGGGCCTTGTGTGAACGGCTCGTTGCCGGCGATGAAGATGACCTTGTAGTCGTCTTTCGCCTCACTCCACTCGAGCGTCTCGACCGCGACCTTGATGACCTGGCCGCAATGCTCGCTGCCGCCGTTTGTCGTCAGCGCGAACAGCTCCTCGGAGACCTTGTCCAGGTCGTCCGTGAGCGGCAGGATCATCCGGATCCATCCATCGCTCTGTTCGAGCCCGTTGTTGCCGTATTCGAACAGCGCAATCTGCAGGATCGGTCGCTTACCGTCCTTCTCGACGGACACGAACTCATTGACGATCTTCCAGAGCTGCGTCTTCGCCTGCGAGATGAGCCCGCTCATGCTGCTGCTCGTGTCAAGCAGGATGGCAATCTGGATCCGAGGTGTTTCGGTCTCTTCCTTGGCCGCCAATGGCGCGGCGGCAAGCACGCAAAAGATCGCGAGCACGCCTGACAGTATCCTGATCCCGTTCATTGTACCTTCTCCCTATTCGTGCAGTGATTTGAATATCTGTTTCTTGTTCGGTCCTCACCTCACGAGGACGGCTTCGCCGTCGACGCTCAGCATGACCTTGCCGCGAAGCGACACGGCGCCTTGACGGTTCTCACGCGCCAGCCGCTGCATCAGTCTGCGGAACTCGTCCGAACCGACCTCGACGACCCGTGCAGGCTTGATGCTTTGCTCCTGGTTGACAAGGCGGCTGTCCACCCAGCGATTGCCGCGCTGGTAGAACGCGAGGTCGTTCACTTGTTGGACAGACGAGATCGCCACGCGTTCCATGTTCTGGTCGTAGTACGCGTTCCTCCGATTCAGGTTCGTCTGGCGTCGCTGGTATTCGTTATTGTAGCTCTGATTGACTGACCAGAGACCCGTCCGGGCGTTCATGGCCCGCTCATTGAAATTCCGCGCCGCCTGGCGGAGCACCTCGTCCACGTCGGAAAGGTCGGTGCCCTCGCGCGCCAGAAACGCCGTGTACTCGGTCAGGATGCCGAACTTGGTCGAGAGCCGAACGATTTCGTCCACCAGCTCCTTGAACTTCGGGTCGTTGACGGCGGCGTTGCCGTTGCCGTCGGCCCCCAGCTCGCGGATCGCATCGATCAGCAGAGCGATCTTGCGGCTGGCCCAGAGCCTCGGCACGAACGCGTTCTTCGTCGTTGCGTTGTCGAGGCCGAAGTTGAACCGGAACGTCCGCCGGCGGCCGAGGTAATTGCCGCTCACGGCGAACGTGAGCGGCTGCTCGCCGAAGTACTGGCCGAGGAGCACGAGCTGGTCGCCCTCGAACAGGTCGGGCAGCCGCGACGGGGTAACGTCCCGCACGCGGGCCGGCGCCGGCTTGCCGTCGGGGCCGAGCACCTCGACCGTCGCGTCGGCCAGCACCGGGCCGTACAAACGCTTGAACACCCGGGCGACCTTGACCTCGATGTCCTCGTTTGGCAGGACGAACGTCGCGGTGGCGCGGGTCTCGTACGCGATCTTCTCGAGCAGGGGCGTATTGACGTCCACGCCGACGCCGAACGTGAAGACGCGGCGCTTGTGCTGGTTTCCCTTCATGGCGACGTTGCGGATGGCCACCTCGGACGTCTGGCCGATCGTCGGCAGGCCGTCGGTGAGGAACAGCACGATCGGCAGCGCGTTCTCCACCGGTTTCTGGCGGAGCGCCTCGAGCAGCGCATCGTGGATGTTCGTGCCGCCTCGAGCGTTGATGCTCTCGAGCCAGGCGCGAGCCGCCTCGATCGTCTTGTCTGTCTTAATCACCGGCTGCTTGGCGAACAGGTCCACCACCTCGTTGTAGGCAATCACGTTGAACGCCTCGCCCTCCTCGAGGCCGGCGAGGATCTGCAGTGCCGCCTCGCGCACCTGCTCGAGCTTCTCGCCCTGCATGCTGCCCGAGCGATCGAGCACGAGCGTCACCTCGCGCTTGATGGCGAAGGCGTCGCCGCCGCGGTGCGGGCTTGCAGGCAGGCCGGCCAGCAGCAGGAAGTAGCCGCCGCCGATCTCCGGATCGGGGTACGCGAGGAGCGAGGCGGTCACGTCGTCCCGCTGCAGAAGATACGAAAGCCGGAACGCGCCCGGCTCCGTGGTGGCATCGTCGGCGATCTTGGCCGAGACGACCTTGTCGCCGGCGCGCGTCGTCTCGAGCTTGTGGCTCGGCGAGTAGACGGTCGAGATTGGCACTTTCGACTTGATCCTGACCGACACCTTCCACGGCACGTTGTAGTCAACGGCCTCGCTACGCGGGAGCACGTAATCAACGCGATCGCCGTCGGCAGGCAGCAGGTGCTCATAAGTCAGGCGTACCTTCTGCGTACCTCTGGGCGGAACGGGGAAGACGCTCGAGCGCACGAGGTCGTGGCCGACGAACTCCAGGATCGCCGGGTCGCGCATCTTGGCTACGATCCGCTCATATGTCTTGCGCGCCTCTTCCTTGGTGAGCAGTCGGGCCGTCGGCTCCTTCGCTGCCCCCTGAAACGTGAAGCCGCGAATCACGGCGCCCTCCGGCACCGGCATCACCAATTCCGCTTCCTGCCGGCGCCCGGTCGGATTCACCAGGCTGATGTCCATCGTTGTCGTTGCGACCTGCTCGACGATCACGACGCCGACGGTGACTTCCTGGACCCGTACCGCGTGCGCGTGCGGAGTGGCGAACGCGCGGGACTGGGGGACAATCACGTTCGACGCAAGCGGCCGGCCCGACGAGTGGGCAACCTGCGCGACGCCGTGGCCGGCGACCAGAACGAGCACCACGACAAGCCAGCGCATCCACAGTTGACCTCTGAGTTCCATCGTTCTTCGCCTCCTTCGAGTTGGGGTGTTATCCGTGTCTACTCTCATATACGCGCACCGGGGCGGTTTCGTGTGTAACGGCAGTGTAAAAACGGGCAGGCGGTCATGGACCTGACGGCATTACAAATGCCGTCGGCGACCACGGCAAGAGCTAGCCCTTGCTCAGTGGTCGCTCAAGCAAGGCGGAGCCTTGGCGTCGGCGGTTCGAG
This sequence comes from uncultured bacterium, assembly GCA_965369835.1. GTDB lineage: Bacteria > Auribacterota > JABMQX01 > JAFGEW01 > JAFGEW01 > CBDUSE01. Next base: position 2,518 of record CBDUSE010000096.1, on the reverse strand, counting down.
TCCTCCCAGGCGTGTCTCATGGTGCCGCGCCGTCGCCTTTGGCCCGAACCTTTCCCAGCGTCCTGGCGAGATCGCTCGGCGTCGTGGCGTGATCGCGGAGCGTGTAGAGCGTGACGGCAGTCTGTTCGATCCTCACTGTGAGGTCCTTTCCAGCATGGTACGCGCAGGGCGATCGTGCATTGTGCGAGCGACTGAATCGCTTCTCAGTGGAAGGAGGCGCTCATGTCGTCGCCGCGTTTCTCGACGACACGTTTCTCGAACTTCGATTCGGCAATGAGCTGCTTGAGCTTCTTCGCGTAGGCGTCGCCGTCCAGCGGCAGCTCCACGGTCTCGCCGGTGAGTGACGAATAAAGCATCGCGTTGCCGAGCTCGACCGAGTGAATCCCTTCCTCGGCGGGCGCGATCAGTGGTTCTCCGTCGAGGATGGCACTGACGAAGTTCTTGATGATCCCGAGATGCTGTTCGCCCTGTCCCTCGATGGGGATTTCGACGTTCCAGCGTTCGGGCTTGCCGAAGAAGCTGTCGGCCGTCCTGCAATACTCGCCGGTCGGCACTTCGTTGCGGATGAACGTCACCTTGCCGTCTTCCGCCACCACCTTGCCCCGGTCGCCCACGATCTCGAGCCGGTCCGTGCCGGGCGCCTCGCCGGTGGAGGTGACGAACACGCCCGTGGCGCCGTTGGCGTACTCGAGGTATGCCGTGATTTCGTCTTCCACCTCGATGTCGTGGTACTTGCCGAGGGCGGCGAAGGCGCGCACGCGCACCGGCATGCCGCAGAGCCACTGAAGCAGGTCGAGGTTGTGCGGGCACTGGTTCAACAGCACCCCGCCGCCCTCGCCCTTCCACGTGGCGCGCCACCTATCCGACGCGTAGTACGCCTCTGTCCTGAACCATTCGGTGATGATCCAATTGACTCGTTGCAGCGCGCCCAGCTCGCCGTCGTCTATGAGTCTCTTGATGCGCACGTAGTGCGGGTCGGTCCGCATCTGGAACATCGCGGCGAAGACGAGGCGCTTTTCGGTGTGGGCGGCGATCAGTTTCTCGCAGTCGTTCTTGTGCGCGGAGATCGGCTTCTCGACGAGCACGTGCAGGCCGTTTTCGAGCGCGTCAATCCCGATCGTTGTGTGGGCGTAATGCGGTGTGGCGATCAGGACCGCGTCCACTTCGCCGGAACGAATCAGCTCCCTGCTGTCGGTGAAGGTCTTGACGCCGTCCCATTCCTCCAGCGCTCTGGGGTCGGTGTCAGAGACGGCGGTGAGCCTGCAGCGCGGCAATTCATTCTCTCGTATGAGCGAGGCATGGTATCTGCCCATTCCGCCGGCGCCGATAATCCCCATTCGTACCATGGTTGTGCTCCCTTTACGCACAGTGTGCATCCTGTTGGTTGTTCGAGAACCGCGGCAGGCTTTGCTTTTGCTGGAAGTCTGCCCCGGTGGCGCCGATCGCGTTCGTCAGGCGGCTCCTCCGAATAAGGTAAAATACCGCCCTGCCAACAACAGCGCATTTCTCCGGCATTGTCAACGGTTGCTCATCCTCGGGCTTGCCTTGTCGCCGCGGATTGGGACGCTCTTATGATTTTCTAATTACAGACAGGATAACAGGATCAACGGAGTTCTCCTGGTCCTGTTCAAGAATCGGGGAGTCGTAGAGGTGCCCCAGAAGGCGCGGAAATAGGGGAGGGGAGATCTGCAATCTCCCGCCGCCGGTATCCTGTCCCGGAAGTTCCTGCACAAATCATGTTATCCTTCCGCAGTGCCCTAAAAGGGCTGCAGAGAGAAGCCCAGGGGCAGCGAAGTGGCTCTCCCGAGTGCCATCGGAGGGCTATCCTGGGTGAGCTCGGTAAGTTAAGCCGGCCTCTTGACGACGCGTGATTTCTTGTTTGCTACCGGCTTCATCTGGGGGTTAGTGTGGTTCCAGGAGGGTCTTTGATCCCGCTTCAGCGGGCTTCTCGACCATTGGCTTTAGCTGAAGCCGGCTCAGGAATTGTTCGCGGTGCCTCGGACCCACCGGCTGAAGCCGATGGTAAAAAGAAGATGCCGGCTGAAGCCGGCAGAGGGCGCCCATGGTTTGGTCTCGTATCGCATCCCAGAGACGACTAAAATAAGGCAGGCTGCGATTCCTTTGTCGGGAAGGGTCCTCAGTGCTCGAGGCCCTGAAAAAGGAACACAGCAATTTCTCAGCGGACTTGCGGGACGGGATATTAGGGAAAGACCGTGCCGGGGATGCCGCCGCCCCAGCAGCTCACGCCGTTCATTAGCCAGATGCCGACCTGGCCCGTCGTGGCGTCGCGCCAGAGGATATCGGCCTTGGCGTCGCCGTTGAAGTCGCCAGCGCCCTTGATTGCCCAGCCCGAGGCCGGATCAACCGTGGCGGGAATGCCGCCGCCCCAGCAGCTCACGCCGTTCATGAGCCAGATGCCGACCTGGCCCGTCGTGGCGTCGCGCCAGAGGATGTCGGCCTTGCCGTCGCCGTTGAAGTCGCCAGCGCCCTTGATTGCCCAGCCCGAGGCCGGATCAAC
>CBDUSE010000095.1:0-12911 GCA_965369835.1 uncultured bacterium | reverse complement strand
CCGTGGAACAGGGCGACAGAAAGAACAGAGCCCCTTTGGGGCGATTCAACACGGTATGGCATCGGGCTCAATCGCCTCTTTCGGGGCTCGGGTTTTCCTGGGACACCCAATACCACGGGCTTGCCCGCCTTCGTCGGGCTTTCGCCCATGGCTACTCCCAGTCGCCGCTGCGCGGCTCACGGGTGAGCCGGCAAGGGAGGATCTTTCGAGGCAAGCAAAGTTATCTCGCTCTCGGGGCTCTGGCTTTTTTCAGAAGCCTGCTGGGGCCGACGGGGGGAGCGCCGGGCGGCGCTGGCACGTGATGTGCTCAGGCATGCCCTGCCCGGGACGAACCGTACACCGAGTTGTTGAGGCCGACTCAATGAGCAAGAAGCGCCGCGCGGACAGCCGACACGTCATCATCCACGGCCACTTCTACCAGCCGCCGCGCGAGAATCCCTGGATCGAGGCAGTCGAGCGCCAGCCCGGGGCGGCGCCGCACCACGACTGGAACGAGGTCGTCACCTGGGAGTGTTACCTGCCGAACATGGTCTCGCGGGTGGTCAACGATGCCGGCGAGATCGTGAATCTGGTCAACAACTACCGCCACATAAGCTTCGACTTCGGCCCGACGCTGCTGGCGTGGCTCGAGCACGCCTTCCCCGACGTGTACGCGGCGATCCTCACGGCCGATGCCGAGAGCGTCGAGGCGAATGACGGCCACGGCAACGCGATGGCCCAGGCGTACAACCACATGATCCTGCCGCTGGCGAACGAGCGCGACCGGCGTACGCAGATCCTCTGGGGCGTCGAGGACTTCCGGCACCGCTTCGGGCGCGACCCGGAGGGGATGTGGCTGCCCGAGACGGCCGTCAACGGCGCGACGTTGCGCGCGCTGGCGGCGGCGGGGATCAAGTTCATCGTTCTCGCCCCGGGCCAGGCGTGGCGCTGCCGGCCGATCGGGGCGCGCGACTGGCACGAGGTGACCGACGGCTCGATTGACCCGCGCCGGCCTTACAGGGCGGTACTCGAAGGGGAGAACGGCGACGAGCCGCCGCTCGAAGGGGAGCTGGCGGTCTTCTTCTACGACGGAGCGCTGGCACACGGTGTCGCGTTCGAGCGGCTGCTCGCCGATTCGGGCGCATTTGCGGACCGGATCGAGCAGGCGTTCGGCGCCCCGATGCACGCGCCGGCCCGGCTCGTCAACGTCGCTACCGACGGCGAGACGTACGGCCACCACCGACAGTTCAGTGACATGGCCTTGGCGCACGTGACGAAATACGAGCTGCCGAAGCGGGGGATTCGGCTCACGAACTACGGGGCGTACCTTGCCAAGTTTGCGCCGCAGTTCGAGGTCGAACTCAAGCCGGGGCGCGACGGGCAGGGGACCTCGTGGAGCTGCGGGCACGGTGTGGACCGCTGGCAGGCGGACTGCGGTTGCAGGGGCGGCGTAATCGGCGGCAGCCAGAAGTGGCGCGCGCCGATGCGCCGGGCGTTCGACCGGCTGCGCGACGAAGCGGCCGAGCTGTTCGAGCACGAGGGCGGTACGCTGCTCAAAGACCCCTGGGCCGCGCGGGACGATTACATCCACGTGATCCTCGATCGCTCCGACGAGAACATTAAGCGTTTTATGGACACGCACCTCGCGGTGGCGCCGGAGACGGACCTCGGCAAGGCCGGCCGAGCCGACACGCGCGTGCGGGCGCTCAAGTGGCTCGAGAGCCAGCGGCACGCGATGCTGATGTACACGAGCTGCGGGTGGTTTTTCGATGAGATCTCGCGCACCGAGTCGGTGCAGTGCATGCTGTACGCGACGCGCGTAGCGCAGCTTGTGCGCACGCTCACGGGCCGGGACCTCGGGGCGCGGCTCATCGAGGACCTTGCCGAGGCGCCGGGCAACACGAAGGCCTACCCAACGGGCAGGGACGTTTACGAGAAGCTGGTGAAGCCGTCGGCGCTCTCGTGGGACCGGCTCGTGGCACACTACGCGATCACGATCGGCCTGGGCGACGAGCTGGCCGATTCGTACCGGATCTATCACTACCGGGTCGAGCGCCTGGCCGAGCGGCGCTTCGGCGCCGAGGGCGCGCTGTTTGTGGTCGCGCGGCTGCGGCTCGCCAGCGGCGTGACGGGCGAGGAGCAGTGGGCGATGTACCTGCTCGTGCACCTGGGCGGCGACCGCGTGCGCTGCCACGTCACGCTGGGCGCGAGTGAAGAACAGTACGCGGCGGCGGTCGCGTCGCTCAGCGAAAGCGCCGTGGACTACGTCGAGATCGGCATACAGGCGCTGGCGCGGCCGCATTTCTCGGGCAGGGCCTACTTGCTGTCGGACCTGCTCTATGACGAGCGCGAGCGGCTAATCACGCGGTTGCTCCACGACCGGCTCGGGGAGGTCTCAGGCCAGTTCCTCGAGCTGTTCCGCGACAACATGGGCCTGATGAAGCGCTACCACGACGTGGGGTGGACAGTGCCGGCCGTGCTGCGGGTCTCGAGCGAGTACGCGCTCGGCGAGGCGCTCGCCGAGCGGTTCGAAGACCACCGCGACGAGCTGACGCGCAACCGGGTGCAGGACCTTGCCGACGCGATCGCCTATGCCCGGGCGCTCGACTTCACCCCGCAGCTCGACAAGGCAGCCCTTGTCTTCGAAGAGATCGTGCTCGACCGAGTCCGTTCGCTGCGTGCGGCACCGACCCTCGAGAACGCCCAGGCGCTGCGCGAGGTGCTGGCGGTGGGCCGCGAGCTCGATCTCGGCGCCCGCCTCTACCGGGCCCAGAACGAGTTCTTCGGCCTGCTCAGGGCCGAGACCCAGCGGCTTCCGAGCGAGGCCGGCTCGGACGAGGACCGGGAGATCCGCCGCATCGTGACCGAGACGGCCGGGCAGCTCGGCTTCGCCCTCGCGGCCATCCGCCAAAGCGCCGCCCAGCAGTAGCCCCAGCCCGCCGGTCTCCTGAGCCTACCATCAAGCCGAAACAGGTATGATGCTCCGGATTTCGTTCCGTATTCCGCTCTCCTGGACTTCGCGGCCAAACCACACTATGCTTCTCCACAGCCGAATCACCGAAAATCTGAGAAAAGACACTTGACACGGTTTTACAAGGTATGGCAAGGTTGGGCGTCAACCGGGGGAAGCTCCGAAGCTTGGGCGACTACATGACCGTGGGGAAAGCCGCGCGATTCCTGGGTGTTTCGTCGGCAACCCTTCGCAACTGGGATAGGGCTGGAAAGCTGCGTGCGGTGAGACACCCTGTCAACGGCTACCGGCTCTACGATCGCGTCCAGTTGGAGTCACTGCTGCAAAGGCTAGCTGGAAGAGGAACGCAGAAGGGTGGGTAACCACAGCCAGATTGAGCTTTTTGGTTCTGATCGGGACGCTGCCAACGGGAGGTCGGGTTTCAGTGACCCCGCATTCGCCGGGAACAAAAGAGCTCCAGTGCATCGCTGGGTGCCTTGGATTGCCGGTTTCTCCAGCGAGTTCGTTCGAGATGCCATCAGCACGCGCCTTCGCAGAACGGATGTCGTGTTAGACCCGTTCGCCGGAGTGGGCACGACTCTTATCGAAGCAGTGTTGGCGGGCCACTCGGCGATTGGGTTCGAACTTAACCCCTATGCGGCCTTTGCATGCCAGACGAAACTCAACGCGTTCCGGCTCAGTCCTGACGATCTGGCACGAGCCATCGAACAGCTCCAGTGTTTCTTTCTGCGTGCATCGGAGAACGGTCGCGTTCCTATCAGCCGGCCGCCAGTCGGGTTCAAGACCCGTGGCCCGTTCTACAGTCCGAAGGTGTTGAGGAAGGTCCTTCTCGCCAACGACTTCATAGCCTCTGTGACGGATGACCTGCTGCGGAACGTCTTCAGGCTTGCGTTCGCCTCGACCATGGTCAGCTACTCGAACTACTCCTATGAGCCTAGCCTCGGGAGGCGTGCGAGTGCTGGGAAGAAGGATATCGAGGATTTCGACGTAGGCACGGCCATAGCGACGAAGCTGTTGGAGGTGGCCCATGACATCAGATGGCTCCGCCAGCAGCTGGCCGGAAGGACCCCTCGGTCCCAGGTCTTCAACGACTCGTTTTTCCGCTGCCGCGAGCACGTTCAGAGGGACTCGGTCGGACTGGTCGTCACCTCTCCACCTTACCTGAATAACTACCACTACAACCGGAACACAAGGCCGCACCTATACTGGCTGGATTTCGTTCAGTCCCCGGCCCATCTGAGGCCCCTTGAGGAGGAGAACTTCGGTAAGTACTGGCAGACTGTCCGAGAGCTGGACCGTGTTGACCTTGAATTCGAGTCGACGGACGGTGAGATTGCCTCTGCCCTTGCCTTGCTGCGAGAGAAGCGCGGGGACAAAGGCATCTACGGGGGGAACGGTTGGGCGAACTACGCTGCCGCCTACTTCAACGACTGCTACCGCTTCGCACGCGAACTCAAGCGGGTGCTGAAGCGCAGGGCCAAGGCGCTCGTTGTCATCGGCAACAGCATCCTGCAGGGCCAGATGATCCCAACAGACCAGTACTTCGCCAAGATAGCGGGGTCGTTAGGACTGGATGTTGTCGGCATTTCGATCCCGCGAGATGCTCGTGTTGGAAACAGCATCATCAAGTCCGAGGTACGTGCGACGAAGGCAGCGGGATCGCACCGCTTGTATGAGGCTGTCGTAGAACTGAGGAAGCGATAGCTATGACCTCCGCTTACGAACCTTCGAGACGATGCGCTCCAGCATGGGCGCTGTTCCCGTCAAGCGTTTCACCCATGGCCGGCCTGGGTGCAGTATGTCCCATTCGGACGGAGCTTGGTTGTACCTCCCACTTCCAGGATCGTGATTGCCGAAGCCGTCCACGGTTGTGTTCCAGAGGGGTCTGTGCGTGCGTATCAGATCCGCCTCAATAGCCGTAACAAGGTCTGTCTCCGCGCCAGCGAGGATCACGAAACGGCACCTGAAATCCTCAGGCCTGAGGTTGTTCGCCTGCTCGATACTTCTTGCGTGTTTTCGGAGCCTGGAGTGCAGCGTTGGTGTTTGCTGAGCCAGATGCGCGCGTGCGGTTCGCCAGCCTGGTGGCACGGCCTTACCAACATAAACGGGCTTGACCAGCTTCTCACGGTTTGCTGCCGCCATGCGCGTGTAGTGCTCGAATGTGCCGAGGTAATACAGCGCATAGGCCCCTACGCCATCGAAGGGTGCGGGCGCCAGAGAATGAATGGGCGTTGAGTTGAGGAAGCGCACGGCTTCTCGCACAACCCGCTTGAACCTTGCTGACCGGAAGGTGTGCTCCTCTGGGTTGACAATCCGTTCGACCATTCCTCCTTCTCCCTCGGGTACTGTGGGTGAGCAGGAAACATACGCTTCACTCCACAGGCGCGTCAAGTCAGCTGGTAACCGAAGCACACCATACTCGTTTCCTGTTCCGGCGGTGAGGTGAGCGCCGCTCGCCGTCCAGCATGTGAGCATTGTAGCTTGTCAGGAGCGCGGCGGTCAAGGTCGCGGGCTTGGGGTTGCGTGCGAAATGCCCAGAAAAGGGGGAGGCCCGCGCCGCTGGGGGGTGCGACGCGGGCCCTGGGGGGTATCGCGTGTGTCAGAGTGGGCTTTGTATGGGGCTTATTGAAGGGCCACCGTGTCGGCGGCCTGGTGTGCTTTTCCTTTCCAGGTTTCCTGTGTCGGCGTGCCGTTGCTCGGCGCGTCAGCCGACCCTTCTCATCTCGCCTCGGTTGATGTCGAGGGACTTTAGGATCTTCCGATTGCGCACGCTCTCGCGCGCGGCCTTGACTTGGACGGCCAGGTCGTGCTCATCCACGGGCTTTCGGAGGTAGCCCGCTGCGCCGAGGTTGCGGGCGCGCCTGGCGTCATCCCCGCTGCCTCTGACGGCGACGAGTGCTCGTGGCGCTTTTTTTTGCGACGCATGTGCCGTCTTCTGAGGGACTTCGCCCTACCAGTAATGTACGGATAATTACGGTCGGACGCAGGGCGTTGTCCTCACCTCAGGCGGTGATATCGTCTTTGGACCGCCAGAATGGGCACTTCGCGTAGTTAGGGTTGCAGCAGAAACCTGCAATGTGCCTCTCGTCAACGGTCAGCGCGGTGTCGAACCGGCACCGGTTCACCACGCGCGCCCGCCGGTTGCCGACGATGTCGCGGCGGATCGTCAGATATTCCTGGCGATCCGGCGGTGCGCATGGATCCGGCCGGCAAACAAAGCGCGTAGCCAGAAGCTGTTGCCGCTGCGTGAGGTTGAGAGTGGCAAGCTCCTCGAGCAGACGAGCTTTGGCGGCGTGCCGCTCGGTCCGGCTGACCGACTCTGGCTCAACTTCGCGTGTGACGCTTGTGTGGCCATCGGACACAGGTTCCAATCCCCTATTGCGGTTGCCGCGCATAAGGTATGCAACATCTGTGCCAGGGGGGAGCGGGATTTCATAAGACCCTGCGCGATCGGCAATTAGGGAAACAACCAACCCCCACCTCGTCCTCAAAACAGTTCTAATATGCGTGAAGTTCACGCAAGAGGCGTGGTGGCGAGCGGGTTGCGGCGCTGGAGGATGACCCAGAGGACGGCGCACGCGGGGGCGAAGAGGAAGCCGGCGAGCTGCCACGTTGTGAACACGCCGAAAACGGTGAGCGCGTTGTCGGCGCGGAGAAACTCGATCAGGAGGCGGCTGATGCCGTACCAGATGCCGAAAAGGCAGAAGAGCTGGCCGTCGAAGCGGCGCCGGTTGAAGAGGATGCTTAGCACGACAAAGAGGACGAACGCGTTGAGCGAGGAGATGAGCTGCGTGGGGTAGATCGGCAGCGGCCACTCGCCTCCGGGGCTCGAGAGGTAGTGCTGGGCGGGGATCGAGTCGAGCGGGAACTCCTGCGCGAGCGGGAACGAGGCGGCGCACGGCTTGCCGAAGCAGCAGCCGTTGAGGTAGCAGCCGATGCGGGCAATGGCGATGCCGATCGCGATCGAGGGCATCGAGATATCGGTGACGCGCCAGACGTTTTTCACGCGCTTGCGTAGAAAGATGAGGCCGGCCGGGATGGCGAGCGCGAGCGCGCCGTAGAAGCTCAGGCCGCCGCTGGGGAAGTTGATGAACTTCCTGAGCGCGCCGCCGACACCTGCGTTGGCGAGCTCGGACCAACCGTCGAACAGGAAAAAGAAGAGCCGCGCGCCGAGCAGCCCGCTGATGATGACCACGAGCGCAAGGTCGAGGATGACGTTCGGGTTGACGCCGGCACGCCGGGCGCGCACCGAGGCGATGTAGATCGCTGCGAGCGCGCCGAGTGCGACCATCGTTCCGTAGGCGGCGATCTCGAGCGGCTTGAGGCCAAACGGCATCGGAATGCGGAAGAGAATGCGATGCATGGCGCTACGCTTCCTTCTCCGCACCGGGCGCGGTCTCGGCAGCCTCGCGCGCGTCGTCTTTCGGTGCTTTTGCCGCTGCTTCGGGGGCGGCGGCGTGGCGGTGCGCCGGCATTAAGGCAAGGCCGAACAGCAGGAGGATGATGCCGGCGACGATCGCCATGTCAGCAACGTTGAACGCAGGCCATTTGATGAACGGGAGTTCGATGAAGTCGCGCACCTTGCCGAGCCAAATGCGGTCAATAAGGTTGCCGATCGCGCCACCGTAGATCAGCGCGAGCGCGATGCAGCCGGTTACGAGGTGTGTCCGCATGAGTTTCCGGAACAGGACGGCGAGCAGCACGATGGTGGCGATCGTTGTGACGGTCAAGATGATTGCGCTGCCGGGAACGTTGCCCAGGATGCCGAAGGCGGCACCGGCGTTCCGGTTGGGCTGGAAGGCGATCAGGTCGCCGAGTACGGGGTAGCTCCTGTGCTCTTCGTATCGGCTGAAGACCGCGGCCTTGGCCGCCTGGTCGAGCGCGATGACGGCGACCGTCACGATCGTCAGGATCAGGATGCGATTCAGGCGCACGGTCCCCATCTCTTGCAGCACTCGAGGCGCGGGTCGAAACCGGTTTTCGGACGGTTGCCGGGCCGGGTCAGCGCCCGCCGCGGGCCTCTTCCTTTTCCTTACAACTGATGCACATCGTGGCGAACGGCAGCGCCTTGAGCCGACTCTCTTTGATGGTGTTGCCGCAGATCTCGCACTTGCCGTAGGTGCCTTCCTCGATGCGATTGAGGGCCTCATTAATGCGATAGAGCACCTGTTGCTCGTTCGAGACGAGGCCGAGGGCCAGCTCGCGCTGGAAGTTGTCCGTGCCCACGTCGGCCATGTGCATCGAGTAGCCGGAGAGGTCGCCCGAGGCGTCGCGCTGCGAGCTGCTGAGCGTATCCTCGGAGAGGTTGTTGATCTGGTTGACGATCTTCTCCTTTTCCTCGAGCAGGATCTTCCTGTATTTCTCGCGGGTTCTTTTGTCCATCGCGTGTTTTCCTCCGGTTGCCGATGCCGGTTAGAGCCCAAGCCCCTCAAGCACCTCGAGGCAGCGCGTGCAAACCTCGGGGTGCCGCTCCGAGCCGCTGAGGGCATCGAAGTATTTCCAGCAGCGGCGGCACTTGACGCCGCTCGTTTTCGTGACCCGCACCCAGAGGTTGTCCTGGGCCGGCTCGCCCAGTTCGCCACCGGCCTCCGGGCCGGCTTCGTCGGGTCCGAGGCGGGTCACGGTCAGCTTCGACACAATGCACAGGGCCGCCAGGTCCTCGAAGCTCTCGAGGAAGCCGGCCAGTTCGTCGTCCGTGGTGAGGAGCTCGACCTCGGCCTCGAGCGAGTTGCCGATGATCTTCTCGGCGCGCAACTGCTCGAGCCGCTTCATGATGGCGGGCCGAAGCGCGTCGAACCGGTCCCACTTCGCTTCAAGGACGGGCGCTCGCCACGCCGGGTTCCCCTCGGGCCAGCGCTCGAGGTGGACGCTGCCCGCCCCAGGGCTGGCGGGTTCGCCCGCCCCAGAGTGGGCGAGGTCGGCGTCGGGCTTGAGTGAGGTCCACGCTTCGTCGGCGGTAAACGCGAGCATCGGCGCGAGCACCAGGATGAGCGTCTCGGCCACGTGCCACAGTGCGGTCTGCGCCGAGCGGCGCTCCGGAGAGTCCGCGCCGAAGGTGTAGAGCCGATCCTTCAGGACGTCGAGGTAGAACGAGCTCAGCTCGACGACGCAGAAGGTGTAGACGCGCCGGAACACCCGATAGAACTCGAAGCGCTCGTAAGCCGCGGTCACCTCCTCGAGAAGCTCCTGGAGCTTGGCAAGGGCCCAGCGGTCCATCTCAGAAAGATCGTCAAGCCGCGCGGCGTGCTCTGCCGGGTCGAAGTCGTGCAAGTTCCCCAGCAGGAAGCGCACGGTGTTGCGTATCTTTTTATATGATTCGGCATTTTGCTCGAGCACATGAGGCCCGACTATTACGTCGTTGGTGTAGTCCACGCTCGCGACCCAGAGCCGGATGATGTCAGCCCCGAACATCTTCATCACCTCGATGGGCGAGACGATGTTGCCCTTGGACTTCGACTCTTTTTCGCCCTCCTCGTCGAGCGTCCAGCCGTGGGTGAGCACGGTCTTAGACGGCGCCCGGCCGGTGAGCGCGACGCTCGTGAGCAGCGAGGTCTGGAACCAGCCGCGGTGCTGATCGCTCCCCTCGAGGTAGAGTTCGCACGGGAACTTGAGCTCGGCGCGCTGGCCCATGACGGTCTGGTGCGTCAGACCCGAGTCGAACCAGACGTCGAGGATGTCCTCCTCCTTCTGGAGGTCCTCGGCGCGGCAGCCGTCGGGGAGCTCTGCGTCCGGCGGCAAGAGGTCCCTCGGCTCGCGCTCGGTCCAGACGACGATGCCGTGCTCACGGACAAGAGCGACGAGGTGCTCGAGGATCTCGCGGGTGAGCACGTGCTTGCCGGTGCGGCTGTCCACAAAGATCGGCACCGGCACGCCCCAGAGTCGCTGGCGGCTCAGGCACCAATCGGGCCGGGCCTCGACCATCGAGCTGATCCGCTTGACGCCGTAGCTGGGGATCCACTCGGTGGCCTCGATCGCCTCGAGGGCGCGTGCGCGCAGGTCGTTATGCTCGACGTTGAGGAACCACTGCGGCGTGGCGCGGAAGATCACGGGCTTCTTGCACCGCCAACAGTGCGGGTACGAGTGCGTGAACTGGCTCATGGCGAGCAGCCGGTCGTGCGCCTCGAGGTGCTCGGTGATCGGCCCGTTCGCCTCCCAGACCGACTGCCCGCCGAAGAGCGGCAGGTCGGCGACGAAGCGCCCCTGTTTATCCACGGGCGAGAGCACCTCGAGCTTGTTGCGCCGGCCCATAAGGAAGTCCTCGTGGCCGTGGCCCGGGGCGGTATGGATGATGCCGGAGCCGGCGTCGAGCGTGACGTACTCGCTGCCGAGGATCATTTTCGAGTCGCGGTCGTAAAACGGGTGCCGCGCGGCGAGGCCCTCCATCGCCGCGCCCTTGGTGCGGGCGACGATCTCGGGCTTGTCCCATCCAAGTTCCGCCTGCAATCTCAGGAGCGTTCCTTCGGCGAGGATGAGCGTCTCGCCGCTCGCCCTGACGGCCGCGTAGTCGAGGTGCTCGCCGACAGCGAGGGCGAGGTTGGCCGGCAGCGTCCAGGGTGTGGTGGTCCAGATCAGCACATCGGCGTCCGTAACCTCGAAGAGCCTCGCGAGCTCCGGTCCCGCCTTGAATTTGACGTATATCGAGGGTGAGGTTTTTTCGGCGTATTCGACCTCGGCTTCGGCGAGCGCGGTCTCGCACGAGGTGCACCAGTGGGTCGGCTTGAGGCCGTGGTAGATGTAGCCGTCGAGGTAGAGCTGGCCGAAGCACTCGATCTCGCGCGCTTCGATGGCCGGGTCCATCGTCACGTACGGCTTGTCCCAGGCGCCGAGCACGCCGAGCCGCTTGAACTCGGCGGTCTGCACGCCTACCCACTTCGTGGCGAACTCGCGGGCAAGGCGGTGGAACTCGACTCGGTCCACCTCGTGCTTCGACTTGCCGCAGCCGTCCCGGCCCATCTGCTTGAACAGCGCGTGCTCGATCGGTAGGCCGTGGCAGTCGAAGCCGGGGACGAATGGTGTGCGGCAACCGCGCATGGACTTGTACTTGACCACGAAATCCTTGAGCACCTTATTGAGTGTGGTGCCCATATGGATGTGGCCGTTCGCATAGGGCGGCCCATCGTGCAGCAGGAACCAGTCGCCGTCCCTGTTGCGCTGCTGGATCCGCTCGTACAGGCCCATCGCCTCCCACCGCGCGAGGATCTCGGGCTCGCGCTGGGGCAGGTTCGCGCGCATCGGGAAGTCGGTGCGCGGCGTGTTGACCGTCTCCTTGTACGAGGTCTTTTCCCTGGGAGCGCCCATCGTCTTGTCTCTATGCCGCACCATCGTCGAGGCCGGGAATCATCGCCATGTGGAAAGCGATGATTCATACGCCCGACGCTCTGCCGTGTCAAGGGCAATGTCCCGCAAACGGATCGGCTGCCATGGAGCCGGAGGCCGTCTTGCGGGTCGGCGGTGGGTCTCCGGGGCGCTCCAGCTTGGCTAGCGCTTCTCGGTCAGGCGCCGGAGGATCGAGGTGAGGCGTTCGCCGATCGGCCCGGCTGTGAAGTGCTCGCTGACGTGGCGATGGGCGGCCCGGCCGAGGCGGTGGCGCAGGGGTGGGTCGTTGCTGAGCCGGAGGATCGCGTCGGCGAGGGCCTTCGGATCCGCCGGCGGCACGAGGAGGAGGTGCTCGCCGTGCCGGAACAGCTCGCGCACTGCGGGCGAGTCGCGCGTGATGACGGGGCGCCCGCTGAGCATCGCCTGGAACACTTTGTGCGGAATGACGCGCGAGGCCTTCGGGGTGTCACCGAAAATGCCGAGGGCGATGTCGCACCGCCGGGCAAAGCGCGCGACCTCGACGAGCGGCATCGGCGGGAGCAGCCTGAGGTTCGGAAGGTCCAGGCGTCGGACCATGCGGGCGGTCTCAGCGAAGGTCTGACCCCGGCCCACGAGCTCGAAACGGATCGGCTCGTCGAGGAGCAGCGCGGTGGCCTCGACGATCGTGGGGATCCCGTGGAGCGGGATGTAGGTGCCCCAGAAGCCGACGCGGGCTACTTCGGCCCGGCGCTCGTCGGGCGGACGGTCTCGCTCCTCGGCGGGTTGGAAGAGGCGCTCGTCCGCGCCGACCGGGACGAACTCGAAGCGCGTGCGGCGGAGCGAGAAGGCGGAGCGATAGAACGCGGCGTGCGTGGCGGTGTCGGTCAGTACCACGCTCGCCGCTCGCATGGCCGCGTGCTCGATAAGCCGCAGCGCGAGAGCGCGGGGCGACCGGGGGCGTTCTGTCGCCCGGTCGTGCACGGCGGCGTCGTACCGGGAGAAGAAGATGTCGAAGATCACCGGCGTGCGCCGGGGCGCGCCGAGGAGCCGCGCGAGCCCGACGGCCTCCGGGTTGAGCTCGGCGACGATGAAGGCGTCGAAGCGTTTCAACGGGAGCCTCACGAAGCGCGCCAGAAGCGCCGCCGATCGCAGCACGATCGGCGTCTTGGGCGAGACGCGGCACTCGATCACCTCGACGCCGCACCGCCGCAGGCCTTCGCGCAGGATCGCGTTGCGCGGGTACGCCGGGTCGTAGGCGCCGAAGTAGCACACGCGGAGCGCGTCCCCTCGACCGGCGCCCTCGATCGGCCCCTCGGCAAGCTCGGGACAGGCTCCCTCGACATGGCTCGGGGCAGGCTCGGAACGGGGTTCCGGCAAGCGGTTCATGGCGTCGCCTTGTAGCGCCGGCATCCTGCCGGCTGTCCGGCGGGCATCTTGCCCGCCCTTTGTTCGGCACGAAGGCAAGCCGAGCTCGCTCCCCCGTGAGCCGGGGGCGGGACGCCCCCGACACAGCCGCCGAGACGGCGGCGCTACGTTCCGGACTTGTAGCGCCGGCATCTTGCCGGCTGTCCGGCGGGCATCTTGCCCGCCCTTTGTTCGGCACGAAGGCACGCCGAGCTCGCTCCCCCGTGAGCCGGGGGCGGGACGCCCCCGACACAGCCGCCGA
>CBDUSE010000094.1:0-13015 GCA_965369835.1 uncultured bacterium | reverse complement strand
CCCCCGGCCCGCCGGAGCGCCGTAGGCGCGACAGACGCTATGGCCTTTTGAGCCTGTCCTGTCGTTTCGCGAGGACGGCGGGCCGGGGGCGACCCGCCCCACATCACGCAGCGAACCGCGCTCTCTATGTCGGCGCAGCTACCATTCCTTCTTGCCACCGGCTTCAGCCGGTGGTTTCATGGCTGCTTGACCCTCTCAAGCCTGCTTCAGCAGGCTTCTCGACAATGGGCTTCAGCCGTAACGGAGGACACGAGCGCATGGAGGCATTCCGATACTGCGCGCCGACGGAGATACGATTCGGGGCTGGATTGCTCGATGAGCTGGGCGAGCACATCCGCGGCGCGAGGCGCGTGTGTGTCGTCACGGGTCTCAAGTCGGCCGAAGCGTCGGGCCTCAAGTCGCGGATCGAGAACCTGCTCAAGGGCGCCGGCGTCGAGGACGTCGTCTTCGGCGCCGCCGCGCCGAACCCGCCGTGCGCCGAGGTGGATGCGATCGGTGCTCGAGCGCGCGAGGCGGGATGTGAGCTTGTGATCGGCGTCGGCGGCGGCAGCGCGATGGACGCTGCGAAAGGGGCGGCGGTCGCCGCCGCGAACCCGACGCCGGTGGCAAAGCTCATCAAGACGAAGTGGCCCAACCGAGCCCTCCCGCTGCTCCTCATCCCGACGACGGCCGGCACCGGCAGTGAGGTCAACCAGTACGCGATCCTCACCGACGAGGCCAAGAACGATAAGGTCAACCTCAACGGCCCGGACACCTGTCCGTACATGGCCCTGCTCGATCCGGAGCTCACCGTCGGCTTGCCCGAGACGTACACGGTGGATACCGGCGTGGACGCGTTCTGTCACGCCGTCGAGGGGTACATCTCTCGTCGAGCAACACCGCTGTCCGACGCCCTGGCGCTCGAGGCGATCCGGCGGATTCGCCACGCGCTGCCGAAGGTTGTCGCGAACCCGGATGACCTCGACGCGCGGGGCGAGATGCTTTACGCAGCAAGCGTGGCGGGCCTCGTCATCGCGCAAGCGGGCACGACGATGGTCCACGCGCTCGGCTACTATTTGACACTCGAACACGGCGTGTCGCACGGGCGCGCGAACGCGGCGCTGATCGCGCACGGCCTTGACTTCAACTACGCCGCCGCGCCGGACAAGATCGGCCGCGTCTACGAGATCTTCGGCGGCGCGCGAGACAGCTCCGGCGTCGAGTCCCTCACAGCATGGCTGCATGGCCTCGGCGTTGTGACGGAGTTGGCGCACTACGGCGTCACTGGGGATGAGCTCGCCACGTACGCTGAGTACGTAGTGACAAAGGGGAATACGAAATCGTCTCCGCGCGCCGTGGGGGCCAACGACGTTGCTGGACTGCTGAGGAAGATGCTCTGAACCGCAGAGGACACGGAGGGCGTGGAGGATGAGCAAGAGACTCGGGCCTGAGCGAATCTTCGAGATGGCCTCGTTCTGGCAGACGCGCGCTTTGCAGACGGCGGTGGTGATGGGCCTCTTTGATGCGCTGGCGGACGGCCCCCTCACGGCGGCCCGGTTGGCGCGGCGCCTGAGGGCGAAGACGCGCTCGCTCGAACTGCTGCTGAATGCGCTCGTCGGGCTCGAGCTCCTCGTCAAGCGCGGTGGCCGCTTCGCCAACAGCCGGGAAGCGGCTCGCTTCCTCGTGACCTCGACCGAGGAGAGCATTGTCCCGAACATCGCGCACGGCGCCTACATGTGGGAGGCCTGGACGCGACTCGACGAGGCGGTCCGGACGAACCGGCCCGTGCGCCATGAACGATTGCGCAAGCGGTCGCCCGAGGTGCTGCGCGCCTTCATCCTTGCCATGCACAGCGGCGGCCGCGCCAAGGGCGAGAAGATCGCCGCGGCCCTCGACCTCGCCGGCCGCAAGCGCCTCGTGGATGTCGGCGGGGGTCCCGGCACCTACGCCATCATGTTCTGCCGCCGTCATCCGCAGTTGCGCGCGACCGTCGTTGATCGCAAGGAAGTTGTACCGATCGCGCGTGAGGTCGTGGCCGGCTACGGCCTCGAGGACCGCTTCGACTACGTTGCGTGCGATGTCGTTGCGGAGAAAAGGATCCCCGGGAGCTACGACGTCGCCTGGGTCTCGAACCTCATCCACTCCTACGACGAGCGGACGAACGTCGCCATCCTGCGCAAGGTCCTCGCGGTTCTGGAGCCCGGCGGCCTGCTGCTCTTGCAGGACTTCCTGCTCGACGAGAGCCGGACGAAGCCGGCCTGGGCGTCGCTCTTTGCGCTCAACATGCTTGTGCACACCGATGGCGGCCGCGCGTACACCGAGCGCGAGGTGAAGGGCTGGTTCAGGCGCCTCGGCTTGCGGAAAATCCGCCGCATCAAGATCGTGCTCGCCCACGGCGCCGGCATCATCACCGGCGAGAAACCCGCCTGAGCCGGGCAGGCCACGCCCGGGATGTCCTGGCAGGCGTGTCCACGAATGCCCTGCAAGCCGAGATCAGGCAAAGATGTGCTAAAGTGATGGTCGTTCGCGCCGACATAGATAAGGGGGGATAGGTAGATCAATCCGGACTTGATCTGATCCCTGCTTTTCCGTGCAGAGGCTTGGGGAAACAGGGCTCTGTCCTGCATGTTTAAGGCGCAGCGAAGATCACCTCCGTGACTGGCGGGTCTTTCGGCGGCGCCTTTTTGTTGTCCGGAAAGGGGACGGCGATGAGCACGATCAAGCATATCTTCTCTGAGGCGCGGATTGCGGCCGCGGCGAAGGTCGGGGGAAAAGACGGCTATGCGCTGGCGGTCGTAATCATCCTGGCGCTTGTGAGCGCGGTAATGGTGGCTGCGTTCCTGTCGCTGACGCTCACGGAATTCACGATTGTCCACTCGAACAGCGACTCGATTGCGGCGTTCCATATCGCCGAAGCCGGCGTGGAAACGGGTGTGCGGCTCCTCTACGAGGACTTCGTGAACACCCCGGAAGGGACGAATCCCTCCTGGCTCGATGCGAAGTTCTACTTCGATCGGGATGAGGGAGGCTACACGCCGGACACCTCCCTGAGCTATTTCCCGGACTTCCGTGTTCTGGTCAATACCACAGCCTACGGGAATGGAACCTACACGGTCGAGGTGGCGAACGTCGCGGGCCGGGACGACGTCATCTGGGTGCGCTCGACGGGAACGTACCGGGGAAAGACCAGGGCGATCCTGTCGAAGTTCCGGATGAAGAACATCAACCCCTGGAACAACGCCATCTTCGCCGGAGCGGGCCAAGCCGGGCGCGTGATCAACGGCAACGTGGACATCCGCGGCTCGGTGCACATCCTCGGTGACGCCGGCGAGCATGGACCGATCATGGAGATGTCCGGCAGCGGCTATGTCGGCAACAACTACGTGGGCATGCCGTGGGACCTTTCCTCCAGGGTCCCCTCCATCACCAAGATGGTGGACGGGAACCTGCTCGAGACGCTCGATGCCGAGGTGCGCGTGCGCTACGGGCAGATCTCGCTGGACGGCACCGGGAGCATAGGCTCACCAGCTCTGGCGCCGGGCACCAAGTACACGGTTGACGGGACCTATGTAACGGACGGATTCGTAGGCAACCAGGGGGCCTCGAACGTCTATTCGGACAACGGGACCGGCAACCCGTACGACATTCCCGACTCAGTCCTCAGCGCCCTCCCTAAAATCACGGACCCTTACGACGGCTACGCCTCCTACGTGGACTACTTCCGGGCAAACGCCCTGGTGATCTCGGACCCGGCCGATCTCAACGCGCTCAGGAACATCACGCGCAATTCCGTCTTCTCGTTCAGCAGTGCCAACGGCGCGATCTCCATGGACGGCAACGGCAACCTGACCATCAGCGGGATGGTCGTCGTCGAGGGGGACCTCATCTTTGCCAATGACAACTCAGGCGCGATCGAGTACAGCGGGAGCGCAGGCATACTTGTCACCGGTGACATTGCCGTCAAGAACAGCGTCATTGTCAGCTCCGGGGCGACGTTTCCGACCACGGCCATCATGGGGCTGATGACCCCGAACACGATCACGTTCAGTACGGCCCAAATCGACGTGCAGGGCGTCTTCTACGCCCAGGACACGATCGCCGCCACGAAGCAGACGGAAGTCACGGGCACGTTCTTCTCGGAATACTTCGACATGGGCAACCAGGTGCCCGCCATCTTCCAGGTGCCGTCGGTCGTGGACAATCTGCCCGCGGGGATGTTTGGCAGCATCAATATCTACAGCATTCGCCGGGACTGCTTCAGGGAGGTTGACACGCCATGAACAACCGTGGGTTCTCGCTTATCGAAATGCTCATAGCCGTGCTTATCGCGGCGTTTCTCCTGATTGCGGTTTGGACCTCCTTTCTTCTCGGCACGTTCAACGTGAATTGCGCACGGCATGCCGCCCAGGCCGTGGACGTGTGTGAGGCCGGCGTCGAGTTGATGCAGGCGAAGACGCAGGCGGTGCTGCAAGCGCTCGAGGGGCAGACCGTCACCGAGCAGTTGAGCCTGGATTATTCGGACGACAAATCCTCCGCAATCGAGTGCACCCGGACGACGACGGTCACCGACGACGACGGGGACAACGTATACGAGATCACGGTGACGGTGAGCTGGACCGAACGCTACCTCGGCGGCACCAAGACGAGGAATGTCGTTTTCAACACGCAGATCGCGAAAGTCAACATATAGCTTGCAGTATTTGGCGCGAAACGGATTCGGAGCCTTGCCCATGGTAGTAGATGAGAATGAGATCGCTCGAGCAGAGGTCAAGGTCGGGCTGCTTATTGGGTCCTCCAAAGGGTTCACGCTTGTTGAGATCCTCATAGCCATCGCGGTTTTCGTGGTCGTGATGACCGCGGTGGTCTCCATCTTCATCTCGGGGCTGCGGACTCGGGCGGAAGGTGTGGCGAATCTCGCCCTCGAGCGTGAAGGAAGTGTGGTCCTGGAACGGATCGTGCGCGGCCTGTACGGCAAAGGGGGCTTGCGCGAGGCGGACGCCAGCGCGGTGACCATCAACCCCGACGGCAACACGGTGTGGTTCTCCGTGGACCGCAACCAGTATCCGACCACGACGAAAACCGACGACACCACCTCGCTGATTTATCTCCTGAACGGCGACATCTATTACAAGCCCGACACGTCTTCCGCCGAGGTCGAGTGCATCAGCGGATCGGCGGGCAATGTCGAGTCGCTTCAGTTCGCGCAGACCGCCAGCCGGGTGGCGATCACCATCAAGCTCAGCTCGAGCTTGCCCGGGACCACCAGGCGGGCCTTCATCCACCTGGCCAAGTCGGTCACGATGCGCAACTAGGCCGGGCGCCCACGCTACCACACGAGTTCGCGTTTCGGGAGGTGGAGCTTGAGCGGGGCTGCGGGTGTGGCGTTCTTCTCGTAACGCTCGCGCTGGTAGAGCGGCTTGATTTTGCCGCGTGGCTTGATGGCGACGACGGTGTCGCCTTTCCATTTGACGCGGTAGGTGTGCCCGCCGATGACCTCCCACCCCTCGTGCTTTGTGAGCGGATAGTTTACCGAGACGACGTCGGCTCCGCCGAGCTCGTCGAGGACGAGCCACCGGCCGCGGACCTTTGGCGCAACGCGTTTGGCGTTGACGTAGATCCTGAGGTCGCGGGCATCCAGCCACCCGGGGAGCCGAACGCGGAGCTTGCGCTTGCGGGCAAGGCTGAAGACGAGCTTGCCCTCGTACGGGCGATGGCTGCGAAGCTCACCTGCCCTGGCATCGCGGTCAAGGTGGAGGTTGATGGCGACCGTGCCGTCACGCTCGGTAATCGCGTTGCTCCAGGCGAGGAAGAGGGCTCGCGCACCCGCGGGCGAGCAGCAGTGCATCATGGCCCATCGCTTCCGGCTGCGACCTGCGAAAAGATCGTTCGGCGCGGCCCACCCCGCAAAACCACCTTTGACTCGCGCCGCCACGTCGTCGTAGGTCGCCTTGCGGCTCTCCTTCTTCGGCTTGCCCTTGGCGGGCAGGCCAAGCCGCCTCTTGGTGGTCGTGATCCACCGGAGGTCCGTGAGCTGGTTCTCGGCGAGCTGGTTGCGGATGAGCCGCTCCGCGTCGTCCCAGCACGCCTCGTAGCCCGCTCGGGCAAGCAGCAGGGCGCAGTCGAGCGCGGCCGAGAGCGTGCACGTCTCGCACCCCTCCTCGTGCAGCGGGTAGCGCCCGAGAAACCCGGGCATCCAGCCGGTCGAGGCGGTGATCGAACGCGACCATTCGTAAATGCGTCGCCCGAACTCGAAATACCGCTTGTCGCTCAGCGCGAGGCCTGCGCGCATCAGCCCCGCCGCGGTCCCCATGCGCGTGTACGTGTGGTCGGTGAAGCTGCCGTCCTCGGCAAACGCCTTGCGGTCGCAGATGATCTGGTTGGCGAGGAGGCGCGCGAGACGCATCGCGTCGCGGCTGCCGGTGGCTTGATATAGACGCACCACCGGCGTAAGGATGAGGCCTTCCGAGGCCGACTCGCCCGAGGAGCTCGAAGCGAGCCACCGTCCGCTGCGGGAGATCCTGCGCGGGAAGTGCAGCGCGCTTCCCTCGATCCTCGCGATCGCGAGCAGCCCCTGCACCAGCCGCTCGGCCAGCCAGGCAATGTAGTCGTCGTCGGTTTCGAGGAACCAGCTTACCAGCGCAAGCAGCGCCCCGCGCTGGGAAAGGATCGCCGCCTCGCGTTCGCACCCCGGCGCCGTCTCGCTGTAGCAGAGCCCGTCCTTGTCGTCGAGCAGTGTGAGGAAAGAGTCGCGCAGGATGCCCTCGGTCTCGGCTGCCGCATTGCTGCCCGTCATGTGGCGCACGAGCGTCAACGCGTCCACCCAGCGGCCGACGATGTCGCCGATGTTGTACGGTCCGACGCCGTGGCTCGCCACCGGCGGGCTCGGCTTGAGGTGGGTCCAGAAGTACGGCAGGCGGCGCCGGTTGGGGTCCGTATTGCGCGCGAGGCAGTTGAGGGCAAGCCGCGCACGGTCCTCGAGCGTCCTGAGTTGCACCGCGTCCTTCCTTGCGTGTCCCCCGAGACCCTAGCCCGGCCCGCACGCTCGGTCAAGACCAATGCTTCGGCACAACATAGCGTGGCCCGACGAGCAACATGCTGTCTGGCCACGGAACCGCGCGCGAAAACGGCGCCGTTTCTGAAGCACTCGGGTACTGGCGTAGGAGGTGTGCTGCGACACGCGCCCCGGCTCGCCAAGCGTCTTGGGGCGCGGGCACAAAGAAGCGGCGGCGTTCCCGGGAGACCGCCGCCGCGAGGGAGCCTTAGGAGATAAGCCGTACTAGTCAATTGAAGCTCATGAATTCGCGACCGCGTATAACGCGCGACAAGTCCGCGCCCCACAAACGGGGCCACTCTTCAGATGCTGTTTATCCAGACGCGGGAGAACCAGCAATCCCAGAAGTGTTCGTTCACACGATGCCGCGAGAGAATCCCCCCTTTGTTCGGCAACAAACCTTTCACACCCAGCAGGGACTCATTCGAACGCAAGGGAGAAGTTACTATTTGAGCTCCGCTGCCGAGCGCTTCAGGTTGTCACCAATCCAAAAACTCCCCCAACACGGGTCTATAAAATCCGGGCATGGTCGCGCCGGCTGTTTCCTGGAATCCAGGTACCCCCAAGATCTCCTGACAGGAAAGCTCCTGTAAAACACGCGACTAAGAATACATGAACACATTAGGAATGTCAAGAGGAAATCGTGGAAAGTCGTCCCTGCAACGACCCTACTGCTAATACTATTGGGCAACCTTGTGCGTATTCAGCACCAACATAGAGCGCTCAGTCCGGTCCCAACCTGGGGACAGTACTATTTCCGGGCGGCGTGGCGCCTTTATGTGCCGAGAAGGGCCGATCCTCGCTGAAGCGCTTTGTGTGGAACCTCGCTGACCCGGTCGAAGTACGGCGAAACGGCCTCCGCTTCTGGAGATCGTAGGTGATGCAGCTTACCCGGCGATCTCCTCGTCGGTGAGGTAGCAGGCGGGGTCGCTTGCCCACAGGTCGCCGGTGACGGCGTAGGCGCGGGCACGGAGGTTGGCATTGCAGATGTCGAACCACCGGCATGACGACGGCGCACAGCGCCCTTTGATGAGCGGCCCTCGGTTCTTGAACCCTGCGAGCACAGGGTTCACGGTGTCGGTCCAGATCTCCCCACAAAACCGCTCGGTGACGTTGCCGAACGAGAAGTCCCAGAGGAACTGGTCGGCGTGGACGTTGCCGACGTTGTCCACGCAGGCGATGGCGATGCCGCTCTGGTTGCCGCCATTGTGCTGCAAGAGGCGGTAGGCCTCGTCGGCGCGGGGATTGCCTTCCGCCCGCATCTTCATGAGGAGGAACGGTCCGTCGGCGTGGTTGTCTACGGTGAGGATTTCCTTGTCGAGCCCCTTGGCGGCGTACGCTTGCGCTTTCTCAATGATTAGCTCGACGGCCGCGCGCGATTCCTCGTGGCTGACGTCCACGTCCCGAAGCCCCGCCCCTCGGCCCGCGTAGGCGAGATGGTAGAAGCAGGCGCGGTCAATGCCCTCGCGCTCGATCAGCTCGAATATTTTGGGGAGGTCGGCCACGTTGCGCTTCGTCAGCGTCAGGCGCAGGCCGACCTTCTGCCCGTGCTTGATGCAGGCGTGAAAGCCTCGGAGCGTCTCGGCGAACGCGCCCTTCTTGCCGCGGAAGCGGTCGTTCACCTCTTCGATCCCGTCGAGGCTGATGCCGACGTACGCGGTCCCGAGCTCGACGAAGCGCTTCACGGCATCCTCGTCAATGAGCGTGCCGTTCGTGCTCACGACGGGGCGCAGGCCGTTGGCCTTCGCCAGCGCGATGAAGTCGAACAGGCGCGGGTGCATCAGCGGCTCGCCCCCGCTGAAGAGCAGCACGGGGCAGCCGAACTCGGCCAGATCGTCTATGAGCTTGCGCGCAGCCGCGTCGTCGAGCTCGCCCGGATACGTCTGGTCCCGCGAGTCCGAATAGCAATGGATGCAGCGCAGGTTGCAGCGCCGCGTCATGGTCCATACGACCACGGGCCGCCGCTCGAGCGGGTCCCTCGGCGCGCCCTCGTAGCGCACCCGGTCGCCCCAGTGCTCCGCGCCGCAGATGAGCTTCGTGATGCCGATCATGCCTCGAGGCCTTCAAGCGTTGATGCCGGTGTGTTCGCGAGGCCGGAAGAAGTTAGAGGAAGCCTATGGGGTTTGAGATGGCAGGTCAAGACCAGGGAGACCAGTCCAAGCCGCGGAGCGGCAGTCGCTATGATTCTATGCCTTGGCAGCGGCCGGCTTTGGTGCTAGAAAAAGGGGGATGATGACGTGTTTCCACGAGCGCAGTGCGCGCCCGGAATGCGGGGGGCGCGTCACAACACGAGGAATGGGGAATGCCGTTCCAAGAGCAACTGGCCAAGAAGATCGAGAAGGACTTCTTAAGCCGGCCCGGGGTGCAGCGCGTAACGCGTGGCGGTGAGCCAGCGTACGCGGTCGGTGACGACGTGTTTGCGTTCCTTTCCGAGGATGGATTGGTGCTCAAACTCGACGAGGCCGAATGCACCGCGCTGCTTCGGGCGCCCAACGCGCGGCGATACGAGCAGGACAAGCCCGGGAAGCGGGAGGAGTTTGTCGAGCTGGTAATGAAGAACTTTACGGACGTGATGACCGGGATGGAGTGGGTGCGCCGCGCCTACTCGGAGGCTGCGAAGCGAGCCGCGCCGCCCAAGAGCCATCGCCGCGGCCTGTTTTCGCGTTGAGCCGTCCTGCCTACATTGACTCGGGCGCGCTGATGCCGAGCAGCTTCGTCAGGCCATTCGCCAGCACGGTCCGCACGGCGTGAATGAGCGCGAGCCGGGCGAGTGTCAGCGCTTTGTCATCCCCCAACACGCGGTGCTTTTCGTAGTAGCCCTGGAGCTCTCGCGCGATCGTGTGTAGGTATTCGCTGATCCGGTGCGTCTCGTACGAGGCGACGATCGTCTCGACGAGCTTCGGGAAACGCGCCACGAGCTTGATGATCCGGATCTCTTCCGGCTCGACGAGCCGGGCGATCACCTCCTCGGGGAGCGCGGCGAGATCGGTCGAGGTGTCGCCCCCGCGCGTCAACCGGGTCGAGGCCGTCGACTGGGTCGAGGCCTCGGCCCATTTCTTGAAGATCGAGCAGATGCGCGCGTGCGCGTACTGGAGGTAGTAGACCGGGTTCTGCATGGACTGGCTGACGGCGAGCTCGAGGTCGAACTCGAGGTGGCTCTCCATCCGGCGCATCGAGTAGAAGTAGCGCACGGCGTCTCGCGCCATCGTGTCGAGCCGTTCGGGCGTGATCGCGCCCACGACGCGCGGACTCCTGTCCGCGGTTTCCTTCTTGCGCAGCTCGGTGCCGATCTCGCGCGCAATCTCGTCGAGCAGCTCGTCGAGCGTGACGTACTCGGCCCGGCGCGTGGACATCTTCACCTGCTCGCCGCCGCGGGTCAGCGTCACGAACTGGTGCAGCAGCACCGTGATGCGGTCGAGGTCCTCCTCACGACCCTCCGGCTTCAGCAGTGCTTTGAGGATTGCGCGGACGTCCTGCACGGTCGAGTGGTGGTCCTGGCCGAGCACGTCGAGAATCCGGTCGTAGCCGCGCCCGAGTTTGTCGAGGTGGTAGGCGACGTCGGGGAGGCGGTAGGTCGGCTCGCCGCTGCTTTTGATGATGACGCGGTCGGCATTGCAGCCGTACTTCTTTGCGCGGAACCACACGGCGTCGTCCTTGTCGTAGGCGTCGCCCTGCGCGCG
Organism: uncultured bacterium; assembly: GCA_965369835.1. Classification (GTDB taxonomy): domain Bacteria; phylum Auribacterota; class JABMQX01; order JAFGEW01; family JAFGEW01; genus CBDUSE01. The sequence goes on along the minus strand of CBDUSE010000094.1, from coordinate 2,305 downwards.
CAGCCGCTCGACGACCTTGTCCACGGCCCCGCGCTTGTAAAGGTCGAACTCATTGAAGAAGCGGTCAAAGCGGATGCCGAGCCGCGCGAGCGTCGCCTCGATGATGGCGAAGACATGCTTCTCGGCGAGCGACTTGAACGTCTCAAAGTCGTTTTCCCTCAGCGCTTCGCCGTGATCCTCGACGAGTTCGCGGGCGTACTCGGCCAGGTACTCACCGCGGTAGTGGTCCTCGGGGAACGCGACCTTCTCGCCAAGCGCCTCGAGGTAGCGCAGCCGGAGCGACTCGCCGAGCACGCGCATCTGCCGGCCGACGTCGTTGTAGTAGTACTCGCGCTCAACCTCGTACCCGGCGAACTCGAGCACGCGGCAGATCACGTCGCCGAGGATCGCCTGCCGGCCGTGTCCGACGGTGAGCGGCCCGGTTGGATTGGCGCTGACGAACTCGACGTTGGCTCGCTTGCCCTTGCCGGCCTCCGAGCGGCCGTAACCCTCGCCTTTTGCGAGCACCTCGCGCAGCGCCCTGTGGAAGGCCGCGATAGGTTGCTTCAGGTTGATGAAGCCCGGACCGGCGATGCGGGCCTCTGTTGTGACAACGTCCGTGGAGTAGGCCTCTCCTGGCTGAGGTACCTGGGGCTGCGCTACAGCCGCTTTGGCACTGATGCCGAACTCAGCGAGCTTGTTGAGGATCAACTGTGCCACATCACGTGGCTTCTTCTTCTCCGACTTGGAGACACGCATGGCGATGTTACAGGCCAGATCGCCATGCGACTCGTCCTTCGGCTCCTCTAGATAGACCTGCGACTTTGCCGCAATCTTACCCTCAGCCACAAGCTCGTCGAGAGCTCTATCGAACGCTTCTTCGATTTCCCTTTTTGTTACGATGGGCTTCACAGCTGCCAGTCCTCTTGTCCGAAGATAGCCCCTGCGAGGGGCGGTCGAGAGTAGCCTCGGGCGCCAGCCCGCCGCAGGCGGGCAAGCCCGTGGTTGGTGTCGTGGCACCCTCCGTCTCAGAGCCCCGTCAGGGGCGACTGAGCTGCTTCGTCTAGTCAAATTCAATCGCCCCTGACGGGGCTCAATTTCCTCCGCTGTCCGATTCCACGGGCTGGCGCCCGTGGCTACTAGCAAACGCCCCTTCAGGGCTTAGGGGCTGAGCCGGACGTCAGTCTTTTTCAGCAGCCTGCTCGTCCACGCGTGGGGCGTCGCCCCAGAGGTTTTCGAGCGCGTACAGCTCGCGCGTTTCCGGGTCGAAGATGTGTATGATGGCAACGATGTAGTCGAGGACCACCCACCGGCTCTCGTCGAGACCCTCGACGTGCGTAGCGCGCAGCCCCTCTTTCTCAAATTCGTTTCTGACGTGCTCGGCGAGCGTTTTGATCTGCCGGTGCGACTCACCGCTGCAAATGACGAAGTAGTCGGTGATCGTCGAGAGGCCGCGCAGGTCGAGGATAGCGATGTCGCCCGCCATCTTCTCATCGAGGAGCTCGCGGCTCCGGCGGGCGATCTCGTCACCGCTCGGAAGCGGGCGTGCCTGTTTTCGCGCCATAGAGTCCTTTCGTTCGGATGTAGTGCTCGACCGCCTCGGGCAGTCTGTAACGGACCGACTTGCCCTCGGCAAGCCGCGCGCGCAGCCCCGTCGAGGAGATGTCCACGCGGACCGCGTCAACGAAGTGCCGCAAGACACGCTGCCTGGTATCCGGCGCGAGCCCGATTGCCTCGTTCAACAGGTCCTCGATCCTGAAGCCGGGCCGCGCGACGACGACGAACGTGCAGCGGTGCACCAGGTGGTCAATGTCCTTCCACGTCGCAAGCTCGGGTACGGTGTCGGCGCCGACGATGAAGAAGAACGCCGCCTCGGGCCCCATCGCCGCACGGAGGCGCTCGATCGTCTCGATCGAATACGAGACGCCGCCGCGCCTGATCTCGATGTCGGTGACCTCGAACGCCGCGTTACCCTCGATGGCGAGCCGCACCATCTCGAGGCGATGCTTGGCGTCGGTGATCGCGCGGCGCTGCTTGTGTGGCGGCGTCGCGGCGGGGATGAACAGGACCCGGTCCAGGCCCATCTCGTCGCGGACCGTCTCGGCGATGATGAGATGGCCGACGTGGACCGGATCGAATGTGCCGCCAAGAATACCGATCTTCATCGAGGCGCCGGCCTGGTTTCGTCAGGGGTATCGGTCTCGCGCGCGGCGCGAGCCGTTCGGCGGGCCTCGATCGCGAACCGCACCAGCGCGTCCGTGATCGCCTCCAGCCCCATTCTTGTATGGCACTAGAGCGGGAAGATCAACTCCTTTTCGACCGGGGC
>CBDUSE010000093.1:0-13030 GCA_965369835.1 uncultured bacterium | reverse complement strand
GATTCTTCCCGCCGTTGCTGCGACCATGCTCGCCCTGGCTCTTGTGGCAGTGCTCGCGATCTTTCCCGCCATGAACGAGAACAAGACGGCCCGGTTCATCTGCGAGGAGCTGCTGCGCGATCGCCAGGGCGATGAGCCGGTCGTGCTCTACCGCGACATGAGCCGCAGCGGCGCCTACCACTTCTACACCCGGCTGCCGCTCGTGGCCCTCTCGGAGGAAAGCGAGCTCGTCGAGTGGCTTCGAACGGGCGAGAAAACCTATATCATCCTGTCCGAGAAAAGCTATAATCAGCTTGAGCAGGAGACCACAGTGGGCTGGCAGCCGGTTGCCGCGAGGCAGGTCGGCCACCGCTCGATGAAGGTCTTTCGGCTGGAAGGTGCCGAATAGAAACGTGAACCATGAAATGAAGCACTGGGAGGAGGGCCGGCATGAGGTGGTTGATTGTGGTGTGTTGCCTTCTGATGCTGGGGGCCTGCACACAAAAGACGAAGGCGCCGCAGGAGCCGATCTTCGCCGAGAACGACGCGGTCGCCGCAGCAGCGTCCGTCGAGGATGAGAACTACGTAATCGAGGCCGGTGACTTCCTGGATGTCCGGGCTCCGTCGTCCCCGAAAGCGAACTGCATCGGCCGCGTCCGTGAGGACGGGACGGTGGCGCTGGCGCTTGTCAGATACGTGCGCGCCGAAGGGAGTACGATCGCGCAGTTCACCCAGACCCTGAGCGAGCTGTACACGGAAGTGCCCGGCTACGAGGGCGGTGTAGGCGACCTCACCGTCGAGGTCAAGCTCGGCCTGTATCTTATCACGGGCAAGATCACCAGCGGCGGATTCCGCGCGTACAAGGAGGGGCTCACTCTCTACGATGCCGTCACGTCCGGCGGAGAGATCACCGGCAAGGCGGAAAAGGGCTACGTCAAGCTCTTCCGCAAAGGCGCAGAGGGTCCGGAGATCGTCCGCTACAAGGACATCGAGCAGCTCAAGCAGCTTCCGCTCGAGGAGAACGACTGGGTCGTTGTCCCGCACAAGGTCGAACACCTCTTGCACTAAGCGCGGCTGAAGCCCGAGAGCTTTGCAAGCCCGTTGAAACGGGCTGACCGGACGATTTGAACCGGGGTTGAAACCGGCGCTGAAGCACCGGCCTGATTGTGCGCCTGAAGGCGCCGAAAGCCGCTGAAGCGGGCTGTTCGATGTCGAGAGTTGCCGCGGCGGCATTGTGATTTCAAGCTACATTCTACTTGCTCGTCGAGCTCAGAAGGCTCGCGACGGCGATTCACCCCGGGTTTTCTAAGGGGCTGCAGGGCAGGCTTGCCCTGCATCTTGCTCATTTCTTCGGCCGGCGGCTCAGGAAGGTCTTCATCCATTCGGGCGGCGCTGGCGCCTTGCCTTCCTCGACGATGTCGCGCCACTCCTCGTCGGTGAGACGCACGTCCATCGGCTGTTTGAACTCGTAGTAGCTCATCACGGGACCTGAGCCGAGCACCTTCTTCCCGCTCGGCAACTGGTACACCACCCACAGCAGGTTGAACCGCCCCGTCGCCGCCTCGAGCACTCGCCGCTCATTCGGCTCCGTGAAGACGTCCGCCACGACGGCCGGATGCTTGAGTCTCCTTTCGACCCTCCGGGTGAATGCGGAGGTGCTTGTGCCTGCAGAGCGCAAGAACAGGGTGTCCAGAAAGCTCAGCGGTTCATGCCGCAATTCTTTGAGCGTGATCGCGAGCAGTTGATCGAGCCACCCGTTGAACCCCTCGAGATGACTCAGGTACAGAATGTCATCGCCTAGGATGTTCTTTTTTTCTTCACCGAACGCTTCCGGATAGAGCTCCTGGAGCCCCCGGCTGGTTGCACTGTTGGTTGCGCGGATCTCGGCGTAAACCAAAGGCAAGGGTTCAACGTAGCCTGCCGCACTCTCCGCTAATCTCCAAAGCTCTGCGTAGGGTTGCTTCTGCGCGAGAACCAGATCGTGCTTGAGCTGTGCCCAGGCGGCGAGTGCGGTGCTCAGGGAGCGGTCCTGCCAAGCCGCAGTTCGCATGGCGGTGGGGTAGCCTTCCGGGACCGGCTCGAGGAGCATGCGGATCAGGTTGAGCCGGCATATGGCGACGTTGCTGTGCCAGTCCTCGTTGCTGAGGTTGGCGAACTCGGACTTCAGCCGCGCCAGCTCCCGGTCGTAGTGCGCGTACTCGGCGTCGCCCGCCTCGCGCAGGATTGCCTCGGCGCGCTTCGATCCGAGCAGCGTCATCACATCGAGGCTCGACGGGTAGCCGCGCCGGGGTCCGAGGGATCCACCTGCTCGCGTGAACGGCTGCCCCTTCCCCACATAGGCGAAGCCGGTCAGCTTGCTCATCGCGTAGGCGTCGAGGCTAAAGCGCCGGCCGAAGAGCCGCATCCCGCGTGCCTGCTCGAGCCGCTGCTTCCTTTGTTCCGGCGTCGTCATTTGATTGCGGATCGGCAGGCCGGTCGTGGCATGAATCTTTGGCGGTGGCAGATCGAGGAGCTTTTCGCGGATACGCCTGAGGTAAGCGGACTCCCCAAGCCGCTCACTTGCCGGATCGCCGGCTGCAAGCTCCGCGTCCAACGCCCGCTTCATCCGTATCACGTCGGCGAGCGAGACGTCGTCCATCGTCCCGGCGAAGAACTCCAGGACCGCATGCATCCGCTGCCACTTTTTGTACGCCTCCGCGTTCTCGACGAAGAAGCGTCCGATCTGGATCGCCTGCATCGTCTGGATGTCGGCGGTCCCGCCGTCAACGAACATGCCTCGGCCGCCCTGGAAGAGGAACGCGCCTTGCGCGTACCACGTCATCGCCTGAAAGTATCTTCCCAGACGATCGCTCTTCGTGTAGTGGCCGCGCGGTTTGAACATGCTGTAGTCCATTCGGTAGATGAAGATCGGGCTCTGGGCGATCTTGCCCTTCTCAATCTTCCGGAGCTCCTCTGTAACCTCTCTCTTCGCGTACTCGGGGACGCTTGCCTTGGGATCGAGCAGCCGGGCTGCCAGGGCGAAGTACGCGACGTTGCGGCGCACGGCCGCGGCGCCTTTCGTCGAGATGCCCGCCGCGCGTTGCTGTGATCTGTATGCCCGGTCGAACCACACGAGCGCTTCGGCCGTGATCGCCTCGAGATCCTTGACCATGTACGTCGTCTCGATTTCCCCGAAAAGCTGGTCGTAGAGGATGTGCTGAATGTGGAGTGCTGTGTCCACGGTGACGAACATCGGCACGCCCTCGGGTAGGTTTGCGTAGGCGCTCGAGATGAAGCCGAGCTCTTCGCCCCAGCCTTCCTCGACGGCGAAGCCGTTTTTGAGGATCAGCTCGGCGGTGCCGTTGCACTTGAAGTGCTTGCTCGCCGACTCCCAGTTCGCGATCTGCTCCGGCTTGAGCGGCAGCTTGTACTGGGGAATCTTCGCCTCGATCTCGAGTTCCGGCGGCGTGTAGTATCGCAGGAAGAACGGCTTCGGCCGGGTAGGTTTCGGGGTACCTTGATCCGGCTCTGCGGCGGCCACAACTTCTGGGAGAACCAGGAGAAGGGACGACAGCAAGATCGCGAGGCGGCTGGACATTTCTGTGCTCCTCTCGCGCCAAGTGTTGTCGCAGCTCGGATTTCTTCAACATACCCCCGCTGAGGACGATGCGCAAGGCGTCAGTGCTCAGAGGCCCTGCCGGCTGCCGGCTCGCCGAGCATGCCCTGAGTTCCTTGGGGAGATCGGGTTGAGCTGCGGGGGCCGTCGCCCCGAATGCCGTTCTTTGCCTGAAAAAAGGTCCTTGACTACACATATTTTGCCTGGTATATTCCGAGCAGAATATTTGGAACAGAGGATTTCATTGTGGTGGAACGCGGTATGGTCAAAGAGGTCATTCTGCTCGGGCTGCTGATGGACGGGCCACGGCACGGATACCACATCCTGCGCCTTGTCCGCGACGTGATGGCCGACATCGTGCGCATCAGCTCGGGGTCGGTCTACTACACCCTGGACAAGCTCGAACGGCAGGGGCTGGTCACGTACCGCGAGGCGCACGTCGGCCGGAGGCCGGATCGTAAGGTCTTCAGCCTTACGAAAAAGGGGCGTCGGGCCTTTGCCGGCCTCGTGGTTCGCAACATTGTTGAAGCTGAGCGGCCGTACTCGGACATGCTCGGAAGCGTTTTTTTTCTTGGAGAAGTGCCTCCCGAAGCGGCGAAGACGGCGCTCGAGGAGCGGAAGGCTGCCGCAGGGGAGGCCCTGCATCGTGTCAGGCGGATTCGGCAGCTCCTTGCTGAGCGTGGCTACCCGAAGCTCGCGCAGCACATCGTCGAGCATGCGATCAAGCACCTTCAAGTGGACCGAGAGATGCTTGAGCGGTTTGCGACGTGCATTGAGAACGGCGAGGACGAGGGAAACACGAAGACCGTGCACGATTTCTACGAAGATCCCGGGCGGATCGAGGAGCTTGCTAAATGAACGCGCGCAAGATCGTTTGCTCGACGGGACTGCTCGTCGGCCTTGTTGTGGCGGTCGCCGTGGCCGGCGGCTGTGGGTCGGGCAAGAAGCCGAAGGAGACCGCGGAGGTCCGGATTCCCGTCGTCACGCAGCCAGTGGCGAAGCGGGACGTTGACTTTGCGGTAACCACACTCGGCACCGTCGAGGCGTGGAGAGAGGTCACGGTCAGCGCCAAGACCGGCGGCCAGGTTCTCGAGCTGAATTTCGAGAAGGGCGACCTGGTTCGGCCCAAGCCCCTCGAGGATGCCAACTCCACCGGGAATGCCCCGCGCCCGCTTGCCGTCCTCGAGCAGCAGGAGTACAAGCTGCGCTGGCTCGAGGCCGAGGCAGCGCACACCGAGGCGACACGGAGCTTCGAGCGGACCAAGCGCCTTTTCGAGCAAGGGAGCGCTGTGCGTAGCGAGTTTGATACGGCCAAGTCTTTGTTCGAGGTCGCCCAGGCCCGACGCGACCTCGCCAAGAAGCTCTACGACGACACGGTGATCTACAGCCCGATCGAGGGCACCGTCGTCGCGAAGCCGGTCGAGGTGGGCGAGCTTGTCGCTCCCGGGACACCGCTTGCCACGGTGGCCGACGTCAGGAAGGTCAAGATCGCGACCAGTCTGTCGGAGACCGACTCGCCCTTCATTAGGGTGGGGGAGATCTGCCCGGTCCGGGTGGACGCTTTCCCCGACCGCGAGTTCGAGGGGAAAGTGATTTACAAGTCAATCAAGGCGGACGTGCAGACGCGCAGCTTCCCCATCGAGCTCGAAGTGGACAACGCCGACGGCGCGCTCGGCATCGGCATGGTCGCTCGGGTCACCTTCACCCTCCGGACAGTCGCGGACGCGATCGCCGTGCCGCTTGATTCCCTCGTGTACTGGGAGAACAAGCTTGGCGCGTTCGTGATCGAGCAGGATCAGGAAGCCCTTCGGCTAAGAATCGAATGGGGAGCGTCGTCCGACGAGTTCGTGGTGCCAGGCACCGCCATCGGTGCCTGGTACTTCAAGTTGGGCGTGATCGTGGCTGAGCGAGATGACAAGGCCGCGTTCCGGGTGCTGACTCTTGGCGGGCGTTGCGGCGACGAGGTGATCGTCACCGACGGCCTGAGCGCGGGCGAGGAGCTTGTGGTGGTCGGCCAGGCGAGCCTCCGGCCCGACAGTAAGATCGCGCGATCGGAAGAGATGCCCGCAGAAGCTCCTGAACCCGGTCAGGATGGTGACAACGGCAAGCCGGAGGTCACGCAGTGAACCTGCCGCGTTTCAGCGTTAACCAGCCGGTCTTTATCCATCTCGTCTTTTTCTTCATCCTGATCTTTGGGTTGATGACCTTCTGGGAGCTGCCGCGCGCGAAGGATCCGGACGTGTCGTTCAACGCGGCCGTGGTGATGACGACCGACATCGGTAAGTCGCCCCAAGAGATCGAGAAGTTCGTCACGATCCCGATTGAGGATGAAATCGAACAGCTCGGCGACGTCCGTCGGATGGTTTCCACCTCGAGCGAGGGCGTCTCGACGACCTTCGTCGAGTGGGAGGCGACCGTCAAGGACCTCGACGTGGCCGTGCAGGATCTTCGCAACGCGATCAACCAGGCCGAGGACCTCCCCGATAGCGCCGATGTGCCGATCGTGATCAAGCTTACTACCGAGGTCCAGCCGGCCGCGTTTATCGTACTCAGCGGCAGTATGACCGAGCAGCAACTGAAGCTGTATGCCGAATCGCTCGAGGGTGAGATCAAGCGCATCCCCGATGTGGGCAAGATCGAGATGTACGGGGAGCGTGACCGCGAGATTCACATCGAGCTTGACCCCTTGCGTTTGAACAGCTACGGCCTGACGCCGCTCGACGTGGTGCGCGCGATCCGCGTGCGCCATCGCAACGTCTCCGCCGGCCCCATCCGCGCCGGGGGCAAGGAGGAGCTTATCCGTGTCGAGGGTGAATTCGAGTCGGTGCGCGAGATTGAAGAGCTCGTGATCCTCACGAGCCCCGACGGGAGCGTCGTCAAGCTGGGCGACCTGGGCTCCGTGACAATGGGCTACGGGGAAGCGGACTTCTTCACCACCACGCTCGACGGCAAGTTGGCACTCACGCTGGCGGTGTATCGGCGCAAGAAAGGCAACGTCGTCAAGGTTGTCGACGAGCTCAACGTGCTCATCGAGCGATTCAAGGAGCATGCGCCCGAGTCGCTGCTGATCGCCATCGTGTACGACTCGGCGCGTGAGATCCGCGACCGCGTCCGGATCCTTGTGAACAACGGCCTGATCGGCATGAGCCTCGTCGGGATCCTGCTGTTTCTGTTCATCGGGTGGCGTAACGCGCTGTTCGCCTTCCTCGGCATTCCGATTACGTTCCTACTCGCGTTCATATTCATGCGCGTCTCCGGTAACACGATCAATGGCGTGTCGCTGTTCGCCTTGATCATCGTGCTCGGCATGATCGTGGACGACGCGATCATCATCCTCGAGAACACCTATCGCTACATCGAGAAGGGGATGGCGCCCAGGCAGGCGGCCGTCGTCGGCGCCACCGAAGTCGCCCTGCCCGTGACCGCGGCTGTGTCCACGACCATCGCCGCGTTCGTGCCGATGATGCTCGTGACGAGTATCATCGGGCAGTTCCTCCGGGTGATTCCGATGACGATCATTGCCGCGCTGGCCGCGTCGCTCTTCGAGGCGTTCTTCATCTTGCCGTGCCACATCGCCGAGTTCGGGCGGGCCCCGTCGAGGCAGGCGGCGCAACTGGCCCGGCGTACCGACTTCCGATCGAGGCTCATTGACGCGATCCGCAAGGTGTACCGCCGTATCGTCACGGCGTGCCTGCGGTGGCGGTACGTGACGATCGTTGTGGCCGCGCTGCTCGTGTTGGGCAGCTTTGCGCTGTTCAAGACGTCGCTGATCAAGGTCGAGATGTTCGGCATCTCCGATGAGCGGGAGCGCTTCGAGATCAGGGTCTGGCGCGCCTTGGGAACGCGGATCGAGGAGACCGAGCAAACGCTGGACCGAATCGAGGCGATCGTGCGCGACGAGCTTGGCGACGAGATCGTCAGAGTGCTCCAGTTTCGTGGCTACGTCGAGGCCGAGTACCAGATGACCAAGGCGTCGCACGTTGGCATGCTTATCGTGACGCTCACGAGAGAGTGGCGAGACCTCGATGAGACGATGAAACAGATCCGGCCGCGCATCGAGCGACTGCCGGAGATCGTTACGCTGCAGATCGAGATGCCGAAAGAAGGGCCGCCGGTCGGCGCCGACGTGGATTTGCAGGTGATGGGCCGCGAGTTCGCGACCCTCGAGCGAATCGTCCAGCTCGTCGAGGATGAGCTGCGCTCGATCAAAGGAGTCACCGAGGTTCGCAACGACTACCTGCGCGGCAAGAACGAGGTCAAGGTCCGCGTCGACGAGGAGAAGTCGAACTACCTCGGCGTCAACGTCGAGACGCTCGCCTTGACCATCTACACGGCCTTCGAGGGCGCCATCGTCGCCGACTACCATCGCGGCGACGAGAAGATCGAGATGCGCGTGCGCGCAAAAGAGGCGTTCCGCCGCACCTTCGACGACCTGCGCAACCTTAAGATCCCGACCGCCGGCGGGCAGCTCGTTGCGCTCAAGGAGGTCGCGACATTTGAGATCGAGCCGGGCATCTTCAGGATACATCATTATGACGGCCGGCGATCAATCAACGTCACGGCCGACGTGGGCAAAGAGTCTTCGCCCGTAGCGGTGAACGCCAGGCTCGAGCCGCGCGTCGAGCAGATCCTCGCGAACTTCCCCGGCTACTCAGTCAAGTTCGGCGGCGAGGCCGAAGAAACGAGCAAGTCGTTCAGCGAGCTTATTACGGCGTTCGGGTTCGGCATCATGCTCATCTACATCATCCTGGCCACCCAGTTCAAGTCGTTCGTCCAGCCGCTCATGATCATGACGATCATCCCCGCCGCCGGCTTCGGCGTGATCTTCGGCCTCCTGGTAAACAAGGTGCTTGGGGGCGCCGCGATCTTCAGCATCCCGGTGATGGTCGGCGTGATCGCGCTCGCGGGCGTCGTGGTGAACGACTCGCTCGTGCTCGTCGAGTTCATCAACCGGCGGCGGCGAGCGGGCATGGGGCGCTGGAGCTCGATCCTGCAGGGGTGCATGATCCGCGTGCGGCCGATCATTCTCACCTCAGTCACGACTATCGGCGGCCTGATGCCGATGGCGCTCGGGATCAGCGGCCGCTCGACGGTCTGGGGGCCGCTCGCGAGCGCAATCGCCTGGGGCCTGGCATTCTCGACGATCCTGACGCTCGTGCTGATCCCGTGTATCTATGCGATCCTCGATGACATCCGTCTACGGCTCACGCGCCGCTTCTTCAGCCAGGCCCGGCCAGCGCACGAGCCGCTCCCGCTCGAGAGCCGGGAATAGGAGTAGGAGCCACAGATCGCACTGATCAGCACAGATCCTTTCCATGCGACGACGCTGTCGTCGTATAAGATCAGTGGAAATCTGTGCAATCTGTGGCTAATTCTTCTTGCTCAGTAACGCTTCGGCGCGGGCCTTCCATCGCGGTTGCTTGGCATAGCGCTTGAGCGTTACCTTGGCCGAGGCGTCTCCCAGACGATAGAGCGCACCCGCGATCTCCAGTTCGAGCGGGGTGTCGTAGGCGAGATATGCTACCGGCGTGATGATCACCCAGCGTCCCTCGACGATCCACGCCAGCCCGGCCGCGCGCGTGAGCTCCTCGAGAAACGTCCGCGCCTTCACGTGCCACATGGACACTTTCAGGCTATCGAGGTTGTCCGGATCTTCGGCGGCGAGTGCGACGGCCATCAGCACCTCGTCGGTCACAAACGTCGGAATGCCGGTGTCGGTGCTGTAGCGCGCCATCAGTGCCGGGAGCGTCAGGAACTCGTAGCCGAAATTGTGTCCCTCCTTGAGCTTCTTTCGTACGAGCAACGCGATGCGGGTGTTGATGCCGCGTCCAGGGGCGTCCTGGAGCTTTCGCAGCGAGCTGAGCGCGCTCGGATCGGCAAGCCCGCCGAGTGCCACGACAGCCGCACGTCGCACCCGCCGGCTCCGGTCGTCGAGCGCGGCGATGAGAAGCCTGGCCGCCCTTTTGCCACCGAGCCTGCCCAGTGCCGTCGCCGCAAGCTCCCGCACCGATGGGTGCGGATCTTTCAGTGCGGCTTCGAGCAGCGGCACAACCTCGTCGCCACCAAGGTTGGCTAGCGCAAACACCGCCGCGCGCCTCACGCCGGGATCGGCGTCGCGCACGGCCTTTGAGAACAGCGCCCTGTTCGCGGCGTCTCCCGCCGTCCCGAGCGCGAAGATCGCTGCACGCCGGACGTACGGGTCCTTGTGGGCGCAGAGCGTCGTGATCACGGGGTCGGTTGTCTCGCCGCGCGCCGCGAGCTGGTAGAGAGCGAAGGCGACATGGGTCGGCTCCTTGTCGCGCAGAAATGTGCGGAGCCTCGCGGTGCTCAGCGGCGGGGCGTTCGGCTCGGCCGCTTGGCTCGCGGCCCCGGCAGTCAGCAGCGCCGAGGACAGTATCACGACGAGAACTGGTGCTTTTCGCATACTGGAGGGCCTTTCTCAAATCGACGGATTTCTCCAGGCGCGAGCACCCTAGCACAACGCAGCGGCGGGACAACGATTTTCGCTGTTGACGGGCGCTGGGCGCGATGCTATCAAGAGCGCTCGATGCGTGCTGTTGGCGTGCGCCGCGCGCTCAAGCCGTCCGTCGGACGCCTGCGATGCGATCAAAGCCGCTTTGTGCGCGTCCTCAGTTCGGCTCTGCCGAACTGACAAGGCGTCGCGAAGCGACGCCCATGCGCCCGTAGCTCAACTAGGCAGAGCAGCGGACTCTTAATCCGTTGGTTGAAGGTTCAATTCCTTCCGGGCGTACTGCTTCTCTTTCAGATCCTGGCCCCGATAGCCTCGAGCACCGCCCGACCCCACTTGCCGATTCACTGCCAAGAAACCAACTGCGAATCCGCCTTTGGAGTATCCTAACTGCCTCTCCGATTGAGCCGAGGCTCCCCGCGGCACCCTGCCAGGATCGTGCCGGTGACGTTGACACGGTTGCCGCGGCCGGGCGTGCCGCTGACGGCGGTGAGTTGGTTGTAGGCGTTGTTGGTGTAGGTGGCCGTCGCCGCGTAGCCGTTGCCGTCGTTGTCGTCGTAGTCGGTTTTCTTTGAAGTGCGGTTGCCGGCTGCGTCGTACGTGTAGATATAGCGGAGTAGGGTTTCTGGACTCGGTCCCGCCGACTTGAAATGCTCCTGCACCAGGCGGCCGTCGCCCTGGCGGCTTACTCGACGAAGCGAAGCTTCGTGCAAGCAAGGCGAAGCCTTGCCGTCGTCGTAGGCCCACTCGGTCGTCCGACCGTCCGCCATCGTTACTTTATCGCGCAGGCCGAGCTCGTTGTATTGGTAAGTGAACTTGGTGATGATGTCGCCGGCGCTCAGGCCCGTCGTGGCAATCGAGACCAACCGCCGCAGATCATCGTAGGTGTAGTTGGTCGCCGTCCCGTTCGCCAGTGTCATCGACTTGAGCACCAGCCGTCATCAGTCGCTCGTGTCTCTTTCGTTGGTTCCCCTCATCGCAGCACTAAGAACCAGCCCGCTGGCCTTTGTCACCGTTCTTCACACGGCGTTCCTGCCGGAATCTCTCCGTTGCACTTCGGCGGCCTGCGATCGTCCTTACGGAAAGCGTTTTGATTCGAGGTGGTGAATCGTCCTCTGATGTCTCGTAGACGATGACCACTTCATACAATCGCCAGCACGCGAACGTATCCGCGACGTAGAACCTCATCTCGTGGCCCACGAAAGGACTGATTTCATACTGATGTGGGTACAGCTCCTTGATTTTCTTTCGCTCCATCGCCTTTTCGAGCTCGTTCATGAAATCAGCAACCCGCTCTGGAGTATATCCCGAAAGCAAGAACACCCGGCGGAGATCCTCCACGCTTTTTACTAAATACGCTTCATCGGGACCTGCTAAACAGGCTGCCCAGAACTCCATGAACTCCAGGGCCTCACGTACGGTGAAGACACCGGAAGATGCCTTGCCCTCGTAAGCTAGGAAGGCGGTAATGTCTTCCGGCGTAGCACTGTCTCCGAGAACAAAGAAGCAGGACCTGTCCTTCGCTATAGCGATCCAATACTTCAGCACGAACTCTCCGTCGAAGACGTCATAGAGCCCTGTCTTCCGTGGGTAAGACGCTTTCACCGCATGGCCGAAGAGCTCGGGAGGTTTTTTGTAGCTGCACCGGTTGAGAATGGTCACCTCTCTCCGCTCGGTGGGCGGAAGATTGTGGAACTCTCTGGCCTTGTTCACTCCATCTACAAGCAGGACACCTAGTGACTTCGACTGGCGCGCATTTTGTGCATTCCCATTCCATGCTGTGGAGACACAGCAGAGCCCCGCCAGTACAAGCCCTGTGGTCGCCCCAGTCACCAGCATTCGTTTTCCTCCCTTCCCAAGGAATCCTGACACCATGACCCCACCTCCGCAGCTACTGGCCTCCGATCTTGTATGACCGCAGTTTCTGCCTTGCGACTTTCCAGAAGTCAAGATAGCGCTTGATCCCGTCTTCACAGTCAGTATAATCCTGGCGCGGCCTCTTTATGTTGTAGGCTTTATGGTAGGGGTCATAGACTGATGAAATCAAGCCCGTGACGTTGACCCATACCTGTCCCTTATCGTTGATAGCAAAATAGCTTGCGTATTCGGTTGCTCCCTCGCAAATACAGTACGTCAACAACTGCTCCATCGTCATTGCATAGACTTCGTCCCAGATTAAGTCGTCCTTGAATAGGTTCTTTACATTTGCGTAGTGGTGCCAAGCCTCGTGGCCAATAGTGAGATACAACGCGCACGGGTTCTTCTTCGCTGCTTCCTTCCAGTCCTTGCTCTTGATGGTAATAGTCTTGGTCTTAGTGTTGTAGCTGGCTTTGCTGGTTGTAGTACCGCCGCCTTCTGCCGCGCTTGGTTTCCTAGCGACGATGTCGGAACCCGAGTGCCAGAACTCGTTGATAATCTTGAATAGTCGTGGGGGACACTTCGCGGCCACCAGCTCCATGAACTTGTCATAGAATTTGCCGAGATCTGTGTTGTGCCAACTGGTGCCATTAGGGTCGAGACCGTACAGGTCAATGCGATTGGTCGGGTTTCCTATGGCGTAGTCATACAAGTTTACCCCGCCGGCGAGGCCGATCGGGTCGCGTTGCGTCCACCGGCCCACGGTTGGATCATACCACCTATAGCCGAAGTCGATGAAGCCGGTTCCTGCGCTGGCTTGCTTCGTCGAGAAGGCGAACTCGTTTGAGAAAGAGCCACACTCGGTCAGGATATTACCCCAAGCATCGTACTCATAGTACGCGATCTCCTTGCGGGCCTCTTCGGTAACCGAGACGACCTTTCCCTGGCCGTCGTAGTGGAAGTATGCCAAAGAGCCGTTGGCATCGCGGGTGTAAAGCAAACCGCCGATGCCGCCACCCAAGCTTAGCCCGCGGACGTACTCGGTTTCAAGCTCGTAGCGCTCGTCGGGCTCGAGGACGACTGAGCCGGCCGGGCCCGTCCGCGTCGTCTCGCGCGTGTAAGAAGTGATC
>CBDUSE010000092.1:0-13149 GCA_965369835.1 uncultured bacterium | reverse complement strand
AGCAAAGAAGCGCAAAGCAGCAACGGGCTTTTTCGGCAGCTTTCCGGAGGCCGCGGTTGGGCTTTCCCTCCGGCCTAGCGTGGCAGCGGGTCGAGCCTCACTGTCACGTCGGGCGGTCCGGCATGGCCCGTCACGGTCACCTTTTCGACGGTGGTCAGCATGCCCTTCGCATGAATCGTCAGCACGTAGTCGCCGTCGGGCACGGTGTCGGTCGTAAACCAGCCGTCGCCGGTCACGTGCAGGATATAGGAGCGGAGGCGGTCCTCGGTGGCGATCCGGCCGCCGAAGATGCGGACCGGCTCGCCGGTCGCAGCGTTCACGACGCGGCCGCTGAGTACCGCGCCACGCTCGAGCACGACTTCGACCTCCGTGGGTTGCGAGCCGCCCGCGACTTGCACGTCGAGCTTCTTGTAGAGGAAGCCGGGGCGGGTGAAGATGAGCGTGTAGCGACCGGGCAGCAGACCATCGAAGGTGAACCGGCCCTCGGTGTCGGTGCGGACCTGTTGCCGCTCGAGGTCGTTGACGCGCACGTAGACGCGGACGCCGGCGATGGGCGCCTTTGCCTTGTCCACCGCGCGGCCACGGATCGCCGCCTCGGGGCGCAGGGTGATCACCACTTCCTTTTCGGGCGCGGTTGCGTAGCGGCCGACCTTGACCGAGGCGGTGGTGGTGGCGTAGCCGTGTGCCGATGCGGACACCAACATCGAGCCGGAGGCCGTGCGCTGAAGCCTCCCGAGCACAAAACGACCCTCGGCGTCGGTTGTTGCCGAGCGCTTGTAGCCCGGCTGTTCCACGTCGTAGTTGAAGTCGCCCCAACCGCGCACGACGACTCCCGGGATCGGGTCGTTGCGCTCGTCGAGAACGAGGCCGGTGACCGTCACGCCCTCGTCCATCACGATGTCCACGTCGTCCACCACGTCGCGGTGGCGCATGTCCACTCCCACCGACTGCGTGGTCATGTAGTCGGGATGCACGGCGGTGAGCTGGTACATCTGTTCGGACATGCCGGGCATCTCGTAGCGGCCGTCGGAGCCCGAGCGCACGCGCTTGACGAATGGATCGGCGAACTCGAGAAAGCCCTCGCCCACGTACACTTCGGCCCCGGCGATTGGTTCCTCCCTGGTGTTCATGATGCGGCCGCGGATCGTCTTGCCGGCGGAGAGGACGATCTGCTTGCCGTTGATCTGGCCGAGCGTGACGTCCTTGATGTAGGGGACGTAGCGCCGGTCGCGGACCTCGAGGTGCACTTCGTCGGACAGGCGGGCGCCGTAGAAGGCGATCTCGCCCTCGAGCGAGCTGCGGAGCGAGCGGCGGGCGAACGGCTCGTCGGTATGACGCCACCGGACGGGCGCGCCGATCACGGTCTCGCCCGTTGCCTCGTCAACGAGCCAGCAGCGCGCGACCGGAACCGGGACAAGGACAACATCGAGGGCCGTCTCGTCGCCTGTGAGCAGCACCTTCGGCTCCGTTTTCGGCTCATAGCCGTCGGCGCTCACGGTGACATCCACCTCCGTAAGCTCCGGCGCAAGCCACAGTTCGTAGGCACCGTCGAGGCCGGATGTGGCTGAGGCATTGCCCGCAAGCACCGCCGCGCCCGCAACCGGCTCGTTCGCCTTCTCGTCGGTGATCCGGCCGGTGAGCGCACAGCCTGGAGAGATCGTGAAACGTGCGTCTTCTGTCCCCGCCGCGAACTTCTTCGCCATGGTCCGGCCTGTGACGGTGTCCGTGACGACGACGCGGTACGTGTAGTCGCGCAGGTGGTGGAGGGTGAAGGCTCCGTCGGTGTCGGTCGCGGTTTCGAGCGCAGCAGGGTAGGCCAGCAGGTCGTTCTTCGCCACCGGCTCGACGCACACGGACGCGCCGGAGACCGGTGCACCATCCTCGTAGCGCACATCGCCTGCGATCGTTTTTTCCGGATCGAGGGCGATCGAGATAGAGCCAACACCGGCGCGTTGGGGCGCAGCGTAGGGAACGGTACTGTACGCGAACCCATCGGCGAGTGCGAACAGGCCGAGGCCCGAGTGCGGCAGGGACAGAAGCTCGTAGCGACCCGCTTCGTCGGCTACGGTTTCGGCGAACACGTCGTCAACTCCGGTAAGATAAAACACCGAGGCACCGGGGATGGGCGCGTCTTGTTTCGTTGTGACTGTCCCGGACGCGGCAAACCCAGCGGCAAGGACGATATGGAGGATGACTTCGTCGCCGAAATCGGCGCGAATCTCGCGGCTCGACAGCGTGAAGCCGCCCTTGGCGACTCGCACGAGGAGATCACCAGCGGGCACCTGCTCGATCCGGAACGCACCCGCCGTGTTCGTCGTGTCGGCGCGGCGGAGCCACGCCGGTCGCGCAGGGGGAAGGTTCGGTGTCGCCAGCGGCTGCACCATCACGTCCGCGCCGGCCAGCGGCTGGTTATCGAAATCGCGCACGGTCCCGCTTACGACGACCTGGCGTCCTATGCTGAGGGCGAGCGTCTCAACGTGGTTCGGCCGGAGAGTCATAACTCGGACGAAGCGGACCGCGCTCCCGGCGGGCCTGAGCACATCTCTACCGTGTTGTCCCACCAGCGCACACACGAGGTAGGAGCCCGCTGCAACCTCGGCAGTTTGCGGGGCCTCAACCGGAAGCTGTACATGCACCACGTTGCCTTTGCCGACAAGAGGCACCAGCGCGACACCGAGCGCGGCGGGCGGATTGCCGTTCCTGTCAACGACGTGCAGCGCCAGGGCGCTCATGCCCTTGCCCGGTCGTTCGGCGGGCTGTGGTGGCTCGGGTTCGGTGACCTGTTCTTCGATTTCAGCTTCCGAAGTCGGCTCCTCATCGGCTCGTTCGCTGGTGGGTGCCGTCTTGTCGGCCTGCGCCTCTTCGATCGCCTCGCGCTCGGGGGCCGGCTTCTCTTCGCTCGGCGTTTCCCCCCTGTCTTTGAAGATAATCCATATCACCGCGACGACGAGCATGACGACGATGAACGCGATTGTCGTGCTCCGATGTCCCATGGCTCAGCCCCCCGTTTGTAGCGTGGGTCGTCAGTGTAACATGGCGCGAGTCCAGCGGCAATTGTATTGCACACGGCGGCAGGCGTGGTATCCTACGCCCCCTGTTCACGTCACCGCCGACGGGGGGTCATGGATCTCATTCGCGAGTACAATGAGCTGCTCACACTGTCCTTCCCCCAGGCCGTAGCGGAGGGTTGCGATCCGGCGCGGGTGGAGGCGATTCAGCAGCGGGCAGCCTCTCTCGACCCGCCGACCGACGAGACAACGCGGCGCAAGTACCTGGCGCTTGTTGACGAGGTCGAGGCGCTCCCCGTGCAGGAAAGCTTTCCGTACGACGAGCCGAACGATTTCGACGCGATCGTGGCGGCGCGGCCCGCGCCCCTGCCGCAACCTGCGCCGCTGCCCGACGAGGCGACGTTGCGCGACAAGGTGCTCGGCGCGTGGCTCGGCCGGTGCGCGGGCTGCATGCTCGGCAAGCCGGTGGAAGGCCGGCCGAAGGCCGTGATCGAGCCGGTGCTCAAGTCGGTCGGCGCCTGGCCGCTCGATGACTACTTCCCCTACGTTGCAGGGCCCCTGCCGGGAGTGGAGTTCACGCCCCAGCCGAAGTCATGGCACAAGAGCTTCATCACCGGCGCGGTCCGCGACGACGATACCGATTACCCGATCGTCGGGCTGCGAGTTCTGGAGCGGAAAGGGCGCGGCTTCACGCCCGAGGACGTGGCGGACGAGTGGCTCGCTTCGTTGACGTACCTGGGGGTCTTTACGGCCGAGCGGGCGGCGTACCGCAACTTCGTCAACGGACTCGATCCGCCGAATAGCGCCACGCGCCGCAACCCGTACCGCGAGTGGATCGGCGCGCAGATCCGAGCCGACATCTGGGGCTGGGTCAATCCGGGCGATCCGGCCACAGCCGCCGAGTACGCCTGGCGCGACGCCTGCATCTCGCACACCAAGAACGGCATCTATGGCGAGCTCTTCTTCGCCGCGGCGATCGCCCAGGCGTTTATCACGGATGATCTCGACGAGATCATCGAGATGGGTCTTCGCGCGGTTCCGGCGAACTGCCGCTTCACCAAGGCGGCAGAGCATCTTTTGGGGTGGTGCGAAGGAGTGGAGACAGCCGACTGGGAGCGCATCCGGCGGCAGATCATGGACTACTGCGGCGAGATGCACTGGGTCCACACGATCAACAACGCGATGATCGCACTCATGGCGCTGCGACTTGGCCGCTGCGATTTCACGACGACGATTTGCATCGCCGTGATGGCGGGGCTCGATACCGACTGCAACGGCGCGACGGCCGGCTCGCTGCTCGGCGCGATCCTCGGTGCGAGCAAGCTGCCGCCCAAGTGGGTCGAACCGCTCAACGACCGGCTCGAGAGCGCCGTCGCGGGCGAGCAGACGAACGCGATCAGCGACCTGGCTGAGCGTACGCTGAAGATCGCGTTGAAGGGAAAGAATTAACCACCGATTTACACCGATGCACACGGATTGAGTTCAATGATTGAGTTCGATGGGGACAAAGCGTACGGCGTGCTGGAATCCATTGCGTATGAACGGCTCACCGGCACCGAGGGCGAGCACAAGGCGGCCGAGACGCTCGCGGACCACCTGCGCGCAGCGGGGCTCGAGGCGAAGCTCGAACCGTACCGCGTATGGACCTATATCAACGACGAGGCGAGCGTCGAGGTGCTCGAGCCGTATCGGAAGACCTACGAGGCGGCGGTCCAGGGCCTGAGCGGCGAGACGCCCGAGGGCGGGCTCGAGTGCGGGTTCAAGTACGTCGAGGACGGATCGAGCCAGTACCTGACCGGCATCGAGGACAAGGCCGTGCTCCTGAGCGGCGGCGCGAACTACGAGAAGATGCGCGAGCTGATCGAGAAGAAGGTCGCTGCCGTCATGACGGTCGGTCGGCCGCACCTGCTTCACTTCCGCGGGCTGGCGCGCGAGCCGATGCGCACAAAGGTCGGCAAGCTCCCGACGGTGAACCTCATCTTCGAGGACGCGCTCGAGATGGTCAAGAAGGACGCGAGTCGCATCCGGCTCCGCATCAAGCAGGAGAACTTCGAGGGCGTCTCGAACAACGTGACGGCCGAGATTCCGGGCACCGAGTTCCCCGACGAGATCATCGTCTGCGTGGCGCACTACGATACGGTGAGCGGGACCGTCGGCGGGCACGATAACGGCGCCGGCACGGCCATCATCGTCGAGGCCGCCTGCTGCCTCGCGGCCGAGCCGCTCAAGCGCACCGTACGCATCGTGCTCTGTGCCGGCGAGGAGTTCGGGCTGCACGGCAGCCGCAACTACGTCAAGCAGCACAAGGACGAGCTCGAGAACTTCCGGCTCTGCGTCAACTGCGACGTGGCGGGCATGATCCTCGGCACGAACCGCCTCGTGGCGACCGGGCCGGAGTCGCTCAGGTGGTACCTCGAGTGCATGGCGCACGAGTACGGCATGGGCTGCGAGGTGCAGACGGACGTGTACTCGAGCGACAACGTGCCGTTCAGCGGCGAGGGCGTCCCGGCCGCGTCGTTCGCCCGCTACGGCGGCTACGTCTCCGAGGGCCACACCATCCGCGACGGGCTCGAGGACATTGACGGCGAGCACATGGCGATCACGGGCCGCTTCTTGCTCGAGTTCCTGCGCCGCATGGGCAACGCAGTGGTCTTCCCCTTCAAGCGAGAGATCCCCGACGAGGCGAAAAAGAAGGTGGAGAAATACCTCGAGCGGATGCACGGGCGGCACTACAAGCCGCTCAAGAAGCTCAAGCGCGACAACCAGGAACAGGGCGCCGGAGGCTGATCGCGCCCGCGCGGACAGCCCCAAGAAGGGAGAATGAACCACCGATCTACACAGATTGGCACTGATAGATCTTACGGTCGCTGGCCATCGGATCTACCAGAGAAGGGTTCTGATCTGTGATATCTGTGTGAATCTGTGGTGAATTGGAAAGGTTCCTTGCAGGAGCTGCCAGCAATGGCTGAGTTCAACGGCGACAACGCGTACAGCATCCTGGAGTCCATCGCGCACGAACGGCTCGCCGCTACCGAGGGCGAACGCAAGGCGGCCGAGACGCTCGCGGGCCACCTGCGCGCGCACGGGCTCGAGCCGCAGCTCGAGGCGTTCCGGATGTGGACCTACATCAGCGACGAGGCAAGCGTCGAGGTACTCGAGCCGTACCAGGCGACCTACGAGGCGGCCGTGATCGGCCTGAGCGGCACCACGCCCGAGGGGGGGCTCGAGTGTGGCTTCAAGTACGTCGAGAACGGCTCGAGCCAGTACCTCGGCGACGTCGCGGGCAAGGCGCTGCTCATAACCGGCGGCCTCGGCTACACGAAGGTGCGCGAGCTTCTGGACAAGGAGGTCGCCGCGCTGATCACGACGGGCAACCCGCACCGGCTGCACAACCGCAAGTCGTGGAAGGAGCAGTTGCGCATGCGCGTCGGCAAGGTGCCGAGCGTGGACATCGTCTTCGACGACGCGCTCGAACTGGTGAAGAAACGGGCGAGCCGGGTGCGCGTGCGTGTCAAGCAGGACGAACGCGAGGGCACGTCGCAGAACGTGGTCGCCGAGATTCGCGGCACGGAGTTTCCCGACGAGGTCATCGTCCTCGTGGCGCACTACGACGGCATCAGCAAGAGCATGGGCGGCCACGACAACGCCTCGGGCTCGGCGATCATGACGGAGGTGGCGCGCTGCCTCGCCGACGAGCCGCTCAAGCGCACGGTGCGCGTCGTGCTGTGCGGCGGTGAGGAGTTCGGCCTCTACGGCAGCCGCAACTACGTTGCCAAGCACAAGGGCGAAATGGAGAACTTCCGGCTCTGCGTCAACTGCGACATCGCCGGCGCCATCCTGGGCAGCAACTCCTGCTTCGTGAGCGGACCGGACTCGCTCCGGTGGTACCTCGACGCGATGGGCAAGGAGTTCGGCATGGGCTACGAGGTCTCGACGGACGCCTACTCGAGCGACAACGTCCCGTTCAGCAACGAGGGCGTGCCCGCGTGCGCGATCACGCGCGGCGGCGGCTATTGCTGCGAGATCCACACTGCGCGCGATGAGATAGACGATATTGACGGCGCGCACCTGGCGATCACGGGCCGCTACATCCTCGAATTCCTGCGCCGGGTGGGCAACGCCGTCGTCTTCCCGTTCAAGCGCGAGATCGCCGACGAGATGAAGAAGAAGGTCGCCGACTACGTCGAGCGGATGCGTGGCGAGGTGTACAAGCCGCTCAAGCGGCTAGGGAAGAAGAAGTAGCCACAGATTTCACAGATAGACGCGGACGCGGCTTACGTCAGCCGGATGCGCGGGTCGAGGGCGGCGTAGCTGACGTCCACGACAATGTTGGCGATGACGAAGATCAGCGCGAGCACGATTACCCCGCCCTCGATGAGCGGCACGTCCCGCTCGAGGACCGCCTGAAACATCGCCCGCCCGATACCCGGCCATGCAAACACGGTCTCGGTGGCGATCGCTCCCCCGAGCAGCGACGCCAGGTTCAATCCGATGATGGTGACGACCGGGATGAGCGCATTGCGCAGACCGTGGCGGAAGAAGACGACGGGCTTCGAGAGCCCCTTGGCGCGCGCGGTGCGGATGTAGTCCTGGCGGATCACCTCGAGAAGGCTCGAGCGCGTCATCCGGGCGATGTAGCCCACAAGCAGCGCCGAGAGCGTCAACGCCGGCAGGATAAGGTGCCTTACCGTGATCTCCGGATCGGGCAACGGCACGATCCGGAGCACGCTGCAGAAGAGCAGCATCGCCATCAGGCCGAGCCAGAAGACGGGCATCGAGATACCGAGCACGGAGACGCCCATCACGATCCCGTCAATCCACGAGCCCTGCTTGTACGCGGCGAGACAGCCGAGCCCCATGCCGATCACAACGGCGACCACGACGGACGCGAGCGCAAGCAGGATGGTGGCGCCGGCGCGGTCCAGCAGGATCTCGCTGACTCTGGCCTTGTGCGCGTAGGAGCGACCGAGGTCGAACTGCACGAGGCGGCCCATGAAGTAGCCGTACTGCACCAGCCTCGGCTTGTCGAGGCGGTACTTGGCGTTGATCGCCTTCCGGGCTTCCTCGGTTGGGTGGTGGCCCATGAGGATCTCGGCGGGATCGCCGGGGATGGCGAAGACGAGGAAGAAGACTGCCGTGGCGATTCCCCACAGCACCGGGATGGCGAGCAGCAGGCGGCGCAGGATATAAGTGCCCATCGTTCGGCTACGAGCCCGGCGGCGAGGTGAAGCAGAGCCTGTGCAGCGGGATGCGGAAGTCGCCCTGCACCGGCTTGACCCAGCCGCTCAGGTACGGTTTCACCATCATCGTGTCCCGGTACCAGTACACATAAAGCCAGGCCGCCTCCTCGACCGCGAGGCGGTTCGCCTCGCGGTAGAGGCGGTGCTTCTCGGCGCGATTCGTCGAGAAGCGCGCCCGGTCGAACAGCGCGTCGTACGCCGCGTTCGAGTAGCCGCTGTAATTCGTCTCCTTGCCGGTGACCAGGAGCTGGAGGAAGTTGTCCTCGGAGGGGATGTCGGCCAGCCAGCCGGCACGAAACATCGGCGGCTCGTGGTCCTTGATTGACGCGAGGTGCGCGCCCCACTCGAGGTTCTTGAGCCGGACCTTCACGCCGATGTCGGCCAGATCGTTCTGGATCGCTTCGCAGAGCGCTTCGTGCGCCTCGCTCGTGTTGTACTGCAACGTGATCTCCGGCAAGCCTTCGCCGTTCGGATAGCCCGCCTCGGCCAGCAGCGCCTTCGCCTTCTCCGGGTCGTAGGGATAGCCCTCGAGGGCCTCATCGAAGCTCGCGAAGCCGGGCGGCAGAATGCCGCGCGCCGGGATCGGCACCCCCTCCATGATGACGTCGCAGATCGCCTGCTTGTCCACGGCGTAGTTCAGCGCCTGGCGCAGCGCACGGTTGTCCTTAAACGGCGGCTTGGTATGGTTGAACGCGATGTAGTAGATGCCGAGCATCGGCCAGAGCTGGCCCTCGTCGGGGTAGCCGTTCAGCAGCTCCCGCACCCGCTTCACCGGCAGCTCCATGAGCATGTCGAACTCACCGTGTCGGTACTTCTCCAGCGCGAGGGCGTCCTCGGGGATCACCTTGAACTTGATGTATTTGATCTTCGGTCGCTCGCCCCAGTACTCGTCGAACCGTTCGACGACAATGGCGACATCGCGCTTCCACTTGACGAACCTGTACGGGCCGCACCCTGACGGGTGGCCGGCGAAATCCTCGCCCAGCCGCTCGACTTCTTCTCGCGGCACGGGCGAGGCGGCCTCCATCGAGAGCAGGCCGAGGAACGGCTCGTAGGGCCGCTTGATCGTGAGGCGCAGCGTGTAGCGGTCGAGCACCTCGATCCCCTCGACGTGCTTGACCGTTTTGCCGTCGAACTCGTCGGTGCCCTTGATCTCCTCGAGCACCCAGCGCTGGTCGGCGGCGGTCGCGGGGTCGAGCACTCGCTCCATCGAGAACTTGAAGTCTTCGGCCGTAACCTCGCGCCCGTTGTGGAACTTGACCCCCTTGCGCAGATGGAAGGTGTAGATCGTCCCGTCCTCGCTGATCTCCCACGATTCGGCAAGCTCGGGCCTGACCTCGAGCGTGACCGGGTCCTGTTCGACGAGGCCGTCAACGATACACTGCATCACGGTCGAGGAGGTCGTGTCGCGACCCAGGGCGGGATCGAGTGTCGGGGCGTCGGTCTTGAAGCGATAGACGAGTGTCTCCTCGCGTGGCGGCCAATTCCTGTCGAACGTGAAGAGGCCGACAACAACCCCGACTGCGACGATCAGGAGGAGCGCAACACCGGCCTTGCCCATGATGCCTACGCCCCTTCTGCGTCGGGATCGCGCTGGTCGGTCTGCTTCGCCTCGTCGGTGGCGCGCTTCAGACCGTCAATCTTGCGGTTGAGGGCGCGCAGCGTATTGACGAGCTGCGCGTTGAACTCGCGCTGCTGGGTCCACATGCGCCAGGTGTAGAACTTCAGCAGGTACCAGAGCGCCTTCTTGACGATCACCTCGAGCCAGCCGAACGGCCCGCCCTTGCTCGGGATCGGGAAGTCGGCGATATCAATCTCGTGCGTGCGCTGGAGCATCTTGAGCGAGTACCGTAAAAAATCCTCCTCGCTCTTGGCCTCGGCCACCTCGAGCTTGGTGATCCCGGTCAGGTTGTAGCGATCGTACACGCCCGCCTTGCGCTTCTGCTCGATGCGCGCGCGGATCACGCGCATGATCTCGTCGGTGTCCACGCCCTCGGTGGTGATCTCAAACGTCTGCTCGTCTGCCATGATTTCCGCGTATCCGGTCGGGGTGTGCGTACACGATACCAGAGAACGGACCTCACGCAAAGACGCAAAGATGCCAAGAAAGATCCTGCTTTGCGTCTTTGCGTGAAGTGCTTCCTCGACTACCGGGCGGCGTGCACGAGGAGATCCACGGCGAGGACCGTGGCGAGCAGCGGTACCTGGGCCTCGGTGTCGCTTGTCTCGACGAGGTAGGTCTCCTCGTCGGTCTTGCGGGGGACGACGTCGGCGACCGGGCTGGCGTTGAGCAGCACGTGGAAGTCCCACGCGGCGAAATCGCCGGCGATGTCGTAGTCACCGGCGCGGGCGCGCACCCGAACGGCCCCGCTGCGCCCTCCGGCAGGCAAGGCAAGCGAGGCGAACGGCTCGCCGGCGACCTCGACCTCGGCGACCGTCCCTGTGAGCGCGCGCCGAAGGCGTATAACCGCGAGGGCCCCCTCGTCGGAGCGTACGATCACAGCAAAGAACCGGCCGTGCGGCACCGTCTCGATGCGCATGAGCCGTTTGCCGTCGGCGTCGGCGATCCAGAGCTCGCCGCCCGGTTCCGTGCGCAACCGTGGCACCCGGTACTTCATTGGCCTCTAGCGCTTGATCGGTCCGGGGGCGTAGGCGCGGAAGCCGAGCGCTTCGACCATCGCGTACGCCGCGCCGATGCCGAGGCCGATCTCGCCCGCCTCGTGCGCGTCGGAACCGACCGTGACGCGCTTGCCGCCGAGCTCGCGATACGGGCGCAACAGCTCGACGGACGGATAGAAGTTGCGCGGAGCACGCATCAGGCCGTGGGTGTTGATCTCGAGCGCCGCGCCCGACTTGATTATCTCGAAGAGGCAATCATGCAGCCGACGCCGCAGCGACTCGTCGCGCCAGAGCGCCTTGTTCGGACCGGCGTACTTGCTCACGTAGTCGAAGTGGGCGATTGCCCCAAAGAACCCGCTGCGGGCCGAGGCGGCGACCTCGCTGAGGTAGCCCGCATAGACCGCCTCGAGCCCGCGCTCGGCGATCAGCTCCGGCCTCAGCATGCGGCCCTCGACGTAGTGCACGGCGCCGAGGACGTGGTCGAAGAGCTTATCAACGAGCGCTTCCCGGACCTCGCCCTCGAAGCGTTGCTGGTAGTCAATCTCGACCCCCTTGAAGACCACGAGCCGGGAGGCATACTTCGCCTTCGCCGCCTCGACGAGCTCGGTGTACTGCTCGTAGTCGAAGCGGCCGTAGCCGGGATCCTGCTCGTCGAAGTCCCAGTGGTCGGTGAAGCAGATCGCGCCGAGGCCAAGCTCGAGGGCAGCCTCGCACATCTCGTCGATCGTGCTCCGGCCGTCGGCCGAGCAGGTCGAGTGCACGTGCAGATCGGCCGGCAACTGTGGCGCGCTGTTCATGCGGGGCCTCGCGACGGGAAGTCCACGGGTCTTCTTACTTGCCCATGCCGACGTGCTGCGCTTTCTGGAAGAGCTTGCCCTCGGTCTTGATCGCGGGCGCGATGATGAGCTCGACGGCGTGCATCTCGCGGATCGTGGCGGCGCCGAGGTTGCCCATCGAGGTCTTGAGAGCGCCGACGAGGTTCTGTGAGCCGTCGTCGAGGGTGGCCGGGCCGAACAAGATCTGATCGAGCGTGCCGGTGGTGCCGACGTGGATCCGGGTGCCCCGGGGCAGGTTGCGGTGCGGCGTGGCCATGCCCCAGTGGTAGCCGCGACCCGGCGCCTCTTTGGCGGCCGCAAAGGCCGAGCCGACCATGACGGCGTCGGCGCCGCAGGCGAATGCCTTGCAGATGTCGCCGCCGGCGCTCATGCCGCCATCGGTGATGATCGGCACGTAGCGGCGCGTGCGCAGGAAATAGGCGTCGCGCGCGGCGGCGCAGTCGCACGTCGCCGTGACCTGGGGCACGCCGATGCCGAGCACCCCGCGCGTGGTACACGCGGCGCCGGGGCCGATACCGACGAGGAGCCCGTCAATGCCGGTCTCCATCAGCTGCAGGGCGGTCGAGTAGTTGCAGGTGTTGCCGACGATGACCGGGATCTTCATCTCCCGGCAGAACTTCCCGAAGTCGAGCGTTTCGTACGCGTTCGAGATGTGGCAGACCGTGGTGACCGTGGACTGCACGACGAACAGGTCGGCCCCGGCCTCCTCGGCGATCTTGCCGAAGCGGGCGGCCCGGGGAGGGATGGCCGAGACTACGGCAGGCGCGCCCCCCTTCTTGATCTGCTCGATGCGCGTCGAGATAAGCGACTCGTCAATCGGCTCGCGGTAGATGCCCTGCCCGACCTCGGCCGCCTCGTTGGGCGAAGCCCTCGTGATCCGGTCGAGCACTTCCTCGGGGTTCCCGTAGCGCGTCTGAATCCCCTCGAGGTTGAGCACCGCGATGCCGCCGAGGCGGCCCATCTCGATGGCGAACTTGACGTCTACCACGCCGTCCATCGCGGCGGCAAGGATCGGCACCTGGAATGTCAGGTCCTTGATCGTCCAGGAACAGTCCACCTCGTCGGGGTTGATTGTGACGTCGCCCGGCACGAGCGCGATCTCATCGAAGCCATAGCAACGGCGGGCCTTGCGGCCCCGTCCGACCCACATGCCCATAGATACGTCCCTCCTTGAGACAATGGCAGGAACCCGGTTCGCCTCAGGCCACGCAGGACTGCGCTTGCGCGCAGCCTAGAGGCTTGGCCCGGTTGTGTCAACTCCAACGCGAAGAAAACCGCCAACTCGCGCCCGCGTTCGCTTTGCGAACGCGAATGCGCCCCTTCGGGGCGTGCCAAGTCCTGGAGGCTGCTGAAAAAGGCCAGAGCTCCGAGAGCGAAATAGCTCTGCTTGGCTCGAAAGATCCTCCTTTGCCGGCCCACCCGTGAGCCGCCCAGCGGCGACTGGGA
>CBDUSE010000091.1:0-13236 GCA_965369835.1 uncultured bacterium | reverse complement strand
TCAGCGTGTTCTTCTAGCGGCGGGGCGACGAGTGGACGACGGTGGACCGGCTCGACCGCCGGCTCGCCGACCTCCTCCCCGCCTCGATGGCCGGCGGCTGGTTTCTGTTATGCAGAAAGGGAAAGGGTTAGGAGAAAAATCGGATGCGGTGTTTCGTCAGCGGTGGGACGGGTTTCACGGGGGCGGCGCTCGTGAAACGTCTGATCGAGAAAGGGCACGAGGTGCGCGTGCTCGACAATCAGAAGGGGCTGTTTTTCGACGAGCTCGAGCGGCTCGGCGCGCAGATCACGCTCGGCAGCGTGACCGACGGCACGCTCGTGGACACGCTGACCGAGGGGTGCGACCGCGTCTATCACCTCGCCGCCGCGTTCCGCAAAGTGAACCTCGGCAAGCCGGTCTACTGGGACGTGAACGTCAACGGCACGCGCCGGATGCTCGAGGCGGCCGAGCGCCACCGGGTGCCGCGATTCGTCTATTGCAGCACGTGCGGCGTGCACGGCAACGTCGAGGACCCGCCCGGGAGCGAGGAAGCGCCGATCGCCCCGGCCGACTACTACCAGTACACGAAATACGAGGGCGAGCTCGTGGCGCAGGAGTTTCTCGAACGCGGGATGTGGATTTCGATCCTCAGGCCGGCCGCGATCTATGGCCCAGGCGACCCCGAGCGGTTCCTCATGATCTACAAGCGGGTGAACAAGGGTCGGTTCATCTTCCTCGGCGACGGCTCGACGACCTACCACCCGCTCTACATTGACAACCTGATTGATGCGTTCGAGCTCGCCTCCGAGGTAGACGCAGCGAAAGGCCAGGCCTACCTCATCGCCGACGATGAGCACGTGCCGATCAAGACGCTGGTGCTCGGGATTGCCGAAGCGCTCGACGTGAAACTCAAGGTAATCCACCTGCCGTTCTGGCCGATCTACGCCGCGGCGGTCGTGTGCGAGACGATCTATAAGCCGCTCCCGTGGGAGCCGCCGCTGTTCCGTCGCCGCGTGGACTGGTTCAAGCAGAACCGCGCGTTCGACATCTCGAAGGCGAAGCGCGAGCTCGGCTACGTGCCGCGCATTGACCTGCCGACGGGACTCAAGCGCACGGCGGAATGGTACCGCAAAATGGGCTATTTGAAGTAGAGGAGCGTCAACGAAAAAGCGCTTGCGCGGCGCCGAGGAATCTGGCAGCGTTCTTGCATGTGTGAGGCGCCAGGGGGCGGTCGGCGCGTTTCTCAAGTAGCAATCGAGTTGGAGCGAATGGTTCGAGGACGGGTACCTGGAGGATTCTCATAATGGTCCGCGCTGGGATGGTTATACTCTCAATTCTGCTCGCCTCGTTCATCACGGCCGGCTGCGGCGGCGGTGACAATGGGGGCGGCGGTGAGCCCGTGAACATCGTCGGCACGTGGTCGGGTCCAATGAATCACCACATCATTGACAGCAATCATGGCACCGACGCGACCTTGACCTACAACGTCATGTTCTTCATCCTCTCGCAGGACGGCAGCAAGGTGTCGGGCAAGATGCAACTGCGTGATGCCTCCCACGTCGGCAATCTCTACGGCACGATGAGCGGCAACCGCTTCAAGGGCGTGCGCACCGGCGCGCATACCGTGACGATCGAGTTCACCGTCAGCGGCAACAGCCTGACGGGGACCTTCCGCTTCAAGGGCGACGGCCTCGACGAGTACGGCGAGTACACCTGCACGAAACCGTAGGACCGGCACGCTTCGCTCCGTACGAAGTTGCCGTCCTTTTATCTTTCCCTTCGGACCACGGCGCGTTTTCCGCTTGCCCATTTGAACCGTTCGTCGTACATCTGTGCCTCGCGCCGGTACCAGCGGAGCGCTGCATCCCTCGAGCAGCGTGGACGACCGACGAGCACCCCCCGTGACAGGAGAACCCGAGATGCGCGCGTCCCGCGCGAGCAACCCTCGATGGCGCGAGTGGCTCGCCAGGCGCCAAGCGTTCATCGTCGCGGGCCTCCTCGCGTTGCTCTTCGCGCAGGCGGCGCTCAGCGCGCGGCTCAAGTCGGTGACCGTGGACGAGTTCGCGCACCTCCCGTCGGGCTACATCTACTGGAAGACCGGCGACTTCTTCGTGTACCACCGGAATCCGCCGCTCATCAAAATGTGGGCCGCGCTGCCGCTGTTTCGGAGCGGGCTCGACAAGCGCTTCACGACGCACGGTAACCTGTGGTCCGCCGGCTACGACTTCATGTTCCGCAACGAGGCGATGTATCAGACGCTGTTCGTGCGGTGCCGGTTGATGATCGCGCTGCTGTCGGTCGGTCTCGGCTATCTCGTCTTCCGATGGAGCCGCGAGCTCTTCGGGCCGGTCGGCGGCCTGCTCTCGTTGGCGGTGTACGCCCTGAGCCCGAACATCATCAATCACTCGGGGATCGTCAGCACGGACCTCGGCGCCGCGGCGACGTACGTCCTGGCGTGCTACGCGCTCTACAAGCTCTGCGAGAAATGGTCGGCGTGGCGTTTGACGTTCGTCGGCCTTGCCTTCGGCATTGCGATGATCGCGAAGTTCTCCGGTCTTATCCTCTTGCCGCTTGCCCCGATGGTCCTGCTGCTCGCGGCGGCGCTGAAGCGGCGCAATCCGGACGCAGACAAACTGAGTTGGAAGAAAGAGCTCGTGCGCGGCGTGCTGGCGCTTGTCGTGATCGCCGTCTCATGCGTGATTATCATCAACGCCGGCTACGGGTTCAAAGGGACCTTCAAGAAGTGGCGCTCGTACGAGCACGAGGCACGGCCGATCGGGTCGGTGGCGAATTCGTTTCTCGCGCCGCTCCCCGCGCCGTTTCCCGAAGCGTTCCTGCGGGGACTTTCCGTGCAGCGACGAGCTTCGGTCGAGCCGCAGTTCCAGTTCCTCTGGGGCAAGGTGTCCTACCACGGCTGGTGGTACTACTATGCGGTCGCCTTCCTTTTCAAGGTGCCGATCGCGACGCTGGCGCTCCTCGTGCTCGCCGTGGTCGCCGGTGTGCGGTGTTTCGACCGACGCGTGTTCATCTTCGTCGTCGTGCCGGCGCTCTTTTTCTTCGCGCTGTTCTCACTCGGCACACGCGTCAACATGGGCATCCGCTACATGCTGCCGGTCCTGACGCTCATGTTCGTCTCGTTCGGCGCCATTGTGCGAGCCGATTCCCCCGCGCCGATGCAAAAGCCGGCGCTTCTCGCATTCCCCGGCGTGCTGGTTTTATGGCTAATCGTCGAGTCGGCGATCACGTTCCCCCACTACCTCGCCTACTTCAACGAGTTCGCCGGCGGGCACGGCGAACGGTTCCTCCTCGACTCGAACTGCGACTGTAGCCAGGACCACATCACGCTTCGACGCTACCTGGAGGCGCACGGCATCGAGCGCCCACACCTCGCCACCTTCGGCCGTGTTGACGCGAAGGTCTATGGCGTCAAGTACGAAACGCTGCGGCCGAACGAACCGGTCACGGGCGACGTGATCGTCAGCATCAACCTCTACAACGGCTATCCGTACCTGACGCCGGACAACGGGGCCGAGGCGATCCGCGTGCCCAAGGACGGTTATGCGTGGCTGCACGCGCACAAACCGCTGCGCCGAATCGGCGGTTCGCTGTATCATTTCAGGATCGAGCCGAACCACGACGAGCAGGGAAGCGAGTGAGGACCAGCAGGATAAGGCGATATGAGGAATAGAATCCTGTTTGGGCGGTTGGTTGTAGGGCGGGTCGCCGCGCGCGCGGAACGCGCGACGCCCGCCGACTTGTCCTTCGTAGTCTCGGCGAAGAAGGGAGCCCCATTAGGGGCGATTCAACACGATGTGGCGTCGGGCTCAGTCGCCCCTGACGGGGCTCGGATTTTCTTGGCGCACCCGATACCACGGGCTTGCGCCCGAGGCTACTACCAGTCGCCGCTCGAGCGGCTCGGGCGATGAGCTCATGAAAGAGGGGCTTCCGAGGCAGACGGCTCGGCTGAGCTCGCTGAAGACAGAGGTATCTTGGCTCGTGCGCCTCTGGCCTTTTTCAGCGGCCTGCTTGACGATGGCGTGCTGAGAAACGAGAAAGACATATGGCCGAGCAGAAGAATAGGTTAAGGAACGGTGCGATCGCGCTGGCCCTTGTACTCGTCGGGCTTGCGCTCGGCCTCCTCGTGAGCCGGCCCTTGCCGAAGTACCTTGCGACGGGCGTGCCCTACACGCTGGCCGCGGAACCCGATGGGCGTGTCGCCGGCATGGTGCAGGGTGACCACC
Organism: uncultured bacterium; assembly: GCA_965369835.1. Lineage (GTDB taxonomy): Bacteria > Auribacterota > JABMQX01 > JAFGEW01 > JAFGEW01 > CBDUSE01. Next base: position 9,016 of record CBDUSE010000091.1, on the reverse strand, counting down.
TGCAGTACATGTACCACCTCGGGCAGCTCCGGCTCGCCGCCGAGGGGTGCGCACCGTGGTTTCGCAACACGTACGAGTTCGCGGGCGGCTACGGCTTCACCGAGTTCTACCTCTACTTCCCGACGGCGCTCCTTTACTGGCCGCTCTCGCACGTGAGCGAGGCCTTTGCGTACAACGCTATCGTACTGCTGTCGTTCGTCGGGACTATGATCGCGGGCTACGGGCTGGCACGCGCGTGGGGCGCGAACCGCGGCGGCGCGTTCTGCGCGGGCGTCGTGCTGACGCTTTTCCCGGCGCGGCTTGCGTCGCTCTTCGGCGGCCATCCTGCCGGCTCGGCGTTCTTCCTCTTCCCGATGGCGTGGTGGGGACTCGAGAAGAGCTGGCAGACAGGACGCGCGGCGTGGGGCTGGCTTGCGGCCGCGTGCGTCGTGCTGCTTTCGAGGCTCGAGCCGCACTTCCTTTTCTACCTCTGCTTTCTCCTGCCATTCTGGGCGTTTTGGAAGCTCGCCGAGGCCGGGACGTTCGCCCAAAGAACATTTGAGGCCGCGCCGTCGAGAAAGCGCTCACTGCGCAACGCATGGCCCGCGCTCGTCGCGGCGCTGCTCTTCGCGGGATGCCTGCATTACAACCAGATCCGGCTAAACGTGATTCCCGGTTTCGGGCCACAGATCATCGCGCTCGTTGTGTTCTTCCTGCTCGTGGTCTCGGCGATGCGATGGCTGATCGCGCGCATCGTCGAGTGGCTCGGCGTGACCGACGCCGCGTTCCGACGACGGTGGCTCATGCTGCCGTGGTTCGCGTTCTGGTTGCTCGTGCTTTACTTCCTCGCAGGCGCGGTTGAGAAACCGAAGTACGGCATCCGCCTCGTCCGCGCATGCGTCGCGCTGTTTGTCATTGCGCACGTGGTTTTCCTCGTCGCGGCGGCACACGGGAGGCTGCTCCGGCCTGGAAGGATCAAACTCCCCTGGCGGCAAATCCTGAGGATGTGGCCCGTCGCCGTCGGCCTCGTCATCGCTGTTGCGTACGAGATGTACCTCAAGGTCGCCGTCTTCGACGTGTCCGGCGTCGCCGGCGGCCGCACGCTCCACGAGATCCGGCTTTTCTCTGTGCCGTTCGGGAAGCTTTTCGACAGGACGACGGGCAACGGTGACTTCATCGGATGGGTTGTGCCCCTTTGTGTCCTCATCGCCGCCCTGTTGGTCCTTTCTGCGAAGCGCAGTATTTCTGCCTATCAGTCTGAGCGCAGGAGATTCTGGATTTCAGCCGCGTTATTCGCGCTTGGCGCGCTACTCACATGTGGACCGCTGCTAAGCGCATACTTCCCACTTTATGAAACGCTGTACTATCTCGTGCCGTTCTTCAACTTCACTCGGGCAACAGCGAAATACGCGATTCTCACGGCGACGTTCGGCGGCATTTCAATTGCCCTCTTCGCCACGTTTCTCGATCGGCTCGCGAAGAACAGACACAAGTGTTATGCGAACTTCGCGTGGCTCGCCATACTCGCGGCAATCATCGGCGTTGACCACTTGTGGATCGCCAGGGTCGGAGTGACCCGCCTACCGAGAGAGAACAAAGCGTATGCGCACGTCGCGGAGCACTCAGACGGCGCCCCGCTGCTCGAGATACCGATCTGGCCGGGCGATAGCGCATACTCGGCCATCTACCAGTACTGGACGCTGCGAACGAACGTGCCGACGGTCAACGGCTACTCACCGACGGTGCCGAGGGGCTACATCGAGCACGTCTCGTGGCCGCTCTACGACGTGAACTACGGCCGCTTCGGCCCGCGTGAGGCCGCGCTGTGCAAGCGGCTCGAGGTGCGGTACATCAACTTCCACGAGGAGGCGTTCCCCCGAAAGGTCTCCGAGTTCCCGGCAACGACGTCGCTCAAGATGCTGCGGCTCAACCCGCGCCTCAAGCTCGTCGCCGAGGATGGGCCCGTCCACCTTTTCGAGATCCTTGATGAGCCGGAACCACAACCGGCGCCCGCACTTCCCTTCCTGTCACGCTACGTCCCGACCTATCATCTCAAGAAGCAGGTGGGCCGCAAAATCGAGGATACCGAGGCGATTGACGGCCGGGCATGGGCGTCCGACGGGCGCGAGGGTCAGCTTTTCTACGGGCCGTTCGCCGTCCTCCCTACGGGCCAATACGTTGCCATCTTCCGCATCAAGGCGCACGCGGCGAACGACGACAACGAAATCGGCACGCTCGACGTCTACGCCAAGCGAGACAAAACACCCGCGCCCGGCAAGCCGCTCGTCGAGCTGAAGCTCACCGGCGCCGAGTGGAGCGATGCCGGCCGCTACCGGTTCATCGAAATCCCATTTGAGCTTGAAGGGACGTGGGTCGTCGAGACACGCGGCTGGTTCGCCGGCACACCGGGCACATCGCTCGCCCTCGACTACGTCTTCATCCAAAGCGCACCGAGCAGACGGAGCGGTCCGCTTCGTATCGAGGCCGAGGAGATGTTCCACGCACCAGGCCAGTTGGCTGAGGAAGCCGACGCATCGCAGGGTTACCTGCTCAAGCTTGAGGAACTGTCGGATCGCGATGCGGTCATTCTCGAGGAGCGCTTCTTGCTCCTGGACAAGGGAACCTACCGAGTTACGTGTGCGGCTCGGCAGCCCCCGTACATATCCATGACCAGGTGGCTCGTGCTTGTGCGCCACGCCGGCGACAGTGACCCAATTCTTCAACCCAGTTTCGAGTTAAACTTCACGATCCCGGAGCGTGCCGTCTATGGCGTTTCGGTCCAGGCCCTTGCCGGCGGCCCCGAGGCCGTGGATTACATCGAGCTCGCACCGGTCGAGTAGCTGCCCAGCGCTACCGGCTCACCACGACGGTCCCCACCTCGACGGCGCGGTGGTGCTTCGGCAGCTTCGTGCGCGGCCTGAGCCGCTTGCTCTGATTTCCCCACTTGAGCGCGCCAAGGTGAATGGCCAGTCGTCCCGGCTTGCAGTTTCGAGGCACCGTGAACTCGTGCTCGTCGAGAACGAGGCAGCGCGGGACCTCCGCGCCGCGCACGACGGGGAAGACCACGTTGTGGTCGGCCTGAAAGGCAATCTTCCTTCCGTCGAGGAAATGGACGAACACGGGCAGGTAGTCGTGCGGCATCGTGCCCTCGAGCTCCCACACGAGGCGCAGTGTTACGCTCTCGCAGGGCACGAGAGTCGAGGGAACCAGCGTGTAGCCGACGAGCGAGATGCTGCGCGAGAAGCTGCACGGCGTGGTGAATTCGGGCGCCAGGGCCTTCAGCCGTGATGCCGCTTCGTCGTCGTGCGGCGCCAGCTTCTCGAGGTTCGCCGGGATGCCGGGGAACGTCCTGAACGCGCGCGCGTAGTACCGCATCGCGTCATCGGCGCGGCCGGCGCGCTCGAGCGATTCGCCGCGCTTGTGGTACCAGGCGGCCGTGGCGATCCGCGCCGTTCCGACGAGCGTAAAGCTGCTCCACTTCAGGCCGGGGAAAGCGTCGTAACAAGCCGGAGCCTTCTCGATAATGAGCGCAGTGTAGTGCGGGAACTCGCGCGCGGCGATCTTTGCCTCGTCGAGCGCAGCGCCTTCGATCAGCCTGTGGCACTCTTCGGCGTGGCCGTTCTCGATGACGATGGCAACGCCCGGCTGAATCGGCACGACGCGAGGGACCTGCGAGGCCGGTTTGCGCAGTTCGTAGTGCGGCAGGACGCTCGGACGCGGCTGCGGCAGACGCTCGATCTTGCGGCTGAGCCACTCGTCGCAGATGGCAAGCTCGACGCCGCGCGACGCGAGCTCACGTGCGATCTCGGTCGCCTCCTGCTCGTCGGGACGGCCGGTGCCCTCTTCGCACTCGTAGAAGTACGCCTCCCGAAAGCGCCACGCATCCACCCGCGCTGCCGGACGACGCAGTCCGTCGAGCTTGAGGTAGCGAACGCTCCTCGGCGTGAAGCGGCACTCCATCACCGTGAAGTGGCCGCGGTGGTACAGGCGGTTGCCGTAGATACAGGCAAGCGCTTCGCGCCAGTTGACGCGTTGGATCTCGTCCCACTCGGAACTCTCCGTCCATTCCGCGCCACTGGGCAGGCCCGAGAGCGTGTAGCCGGCGGGGTAGTCTCGCTCATGAGGGGCGACGAACCGCATGCCGCATAGCGACACATCCCGACCGAAATCCACGACAAGAACCGTCTCATCATCGTATCGGCCACCGACGATTGTCTCGTCGTTTCGATCAACGAGCCAGCGCGCTTCGCCGGAGATGGGCGAGGCAGTGCCGACGAAGACCGCCTCCGGCTCGACGAGGCGTAGCGCCTCGCCCGGAAGCACGAAGTCGCAAAAAACCGCCACGTCCGCGCCCACGATCGGCTCGGGTGCCGCAACGCCGAGTGAACGCAGCGTCTCGCGGAACGCCGGCGCAGCGCTCACGCCCTTTGCAATGCCGGTCGTGTCGTCGGTCGCGGCGCTTACGGCATACGGGTAGTAACGCTCGCCGAACGTGCGCGCGAAGATAACGTCCTCGCGCGCGACAAAGGTAAGCGTTTGGCCCTCGAGGGTGTCAATCATGACGTGGCGAAGGCCGACCGCTTTGACCTCGGCGACGAGCGCGCGCATCTCGGCCATGCGCCGCGCGCCCGCCCCCGCGCCTTGCCCGTGGCCGAGATCAATGTTGACGGCGATGTTAAGAATGACCACGACGAGCGCGAGCGCGGCGGTCGCAGCCGTGACCCACGCACGCCGAAACACCAGTGGAAAGGCAAACATCGCGCTGACGCCGAGGAAGAACGGCACGAAGTAGCGCGGCGCGTGGGTGCTCGCCATCGGACTCGGCAGAAAAAGCAGCCCATAAACCAGCACAAACAGGAGCGGCACAAACGCAGCCCGCAGTACCCGTCGGTTTCTCTTGATTATCCCAACGATGAACCCGACGAGAAACACCGCCGCCGGGATAGCGTAGGCCGCCGTGACGAGCCACCGCACAGGCCCCTGCGCGCTCGAGCCTTTCAACAGCATGTCTTTGACGTAGTAGCCGTGCAGCAACTCGAAGTTCTGGGGCACAAGCGAGAACCGCGGCGACCGAAACCCGAAGAGCGCCGCGAATCCATACTCGAAGACCGTTACCAACACCGGCAAGAGTGCAACAAGCAGCACGCCAAACGCGACCGCGAGCTTGATCAGTAATCCCCGCCTGAAACGCGACCGGACGACGTGCGCTACCAACAGGCCGAAGCCGACAATCAAGTACGCCGCGCAGAGCGGATTCGTCCAGATCGCGATGCCGGTGAGTGCGCCCATGCCGATCAGGCAGCCCCATTCGGCCCGGGACGAGAGCTCGCGATCGTTGAGCCGCACGCCGAGGTAGAGCACGAGCGTCCCGAATGCGAACGTCGGCGGATACCCTAAGAGCGGCACGACGGAATACCACATCACCGTGAACGGCGCGAAGGCGACGAGGGCCGCGGCGATCACGCCGCCCCATTTGCCGACGAGCCGGCTGAACAATAGGTACGTCGCGTATACCCAGAGCAGCGTGAAAAGCGTCATAGCAAGGCACAGCGAGCCGACGGAAACGCCAAAGAGAGCAAACATCGCCGCACCGACGTACGCGCCAATCGCCGCGATGTAGAACCAACCGTAGAAATAGACCGGCGTCTCGCGCCCCTGCAAGATGTGCAGCGACATGAGCGCCGCGGTGCCGTGGTCGTCTTTGAACACAACGACGTGCCGGGCGAAATCAACGCGTATGACAAGAGCGCCAAGGAGTACGACGACCAGTGCCAGCGTCGGGAGAAGACGTGCGATCCCGTCGGCCCTCAGCACGGCCACCTGTCCGTTTCGCGAATCAGCACCAGTGCTCGATGTCACGGATCCCCTCGGGAAAGACAGTCGGTTCCGGACCGCCACCGCGGCCTCCTGAACGGTCGCCCGGCTTACTTGAAGAGGTTATACTTAAGAATGTACCAGAGCGCTTTCATGCCGTCGCGCCACGTGATCTTCTTGCCCTGCGCGAACGTCCGGCCCGAATACGAGATGCCGACCTCGTAGACGCGCACGCCCATCCGGGCAACCTTGACTGTGACTTCCGGCTCGAATCCGAACCGGTCCTCTTCGATTCGAATCCGTTTGAAGACCTCGGCGCGAAACACCTTGTAACAGGTTTCCATGTCAGTGAGGTTCAGGTTCGAGAACGTATTCGACAGCAGCGTCAACCCCTTGTTGGCAATCATGTGCCAGAAATACAGCACGCGGTGCGCTTCGGAGCCGACGAAACGCGAGCCGTACACGACGTCGGCCTTACCCTCCTCGATCGGCGCAAGCAGCTTCGGGTACTCGAACGGGTCGTACTCGAGATCGGCGTCCTGGATGATGACGACGTCGCCGGTTACATGCTGCTGGCCGGTGCGGATCGCCGCGCCCTTGCCTTGGTTCCTGTCGTGGAAAAAGACCCTGACTCCGTCCGCGCCGTCGTGCTTCGCCAGGAGGTCGCGCGTGCCGTCTCTCGAGCAGTCGTCAACAACGATGATCTCCTTCTCGTGCTCGATCGGCGATGCCTTGACGCGCTCGAGCAGGTCCTCGAAGCTCTCGCGCTCGTTGTACACCGGGATGATGATGGATACCTTCACACTCAGCTTCCCTCGTCTTCCGGACCGCGCCCGGCCGGTACACCCTCAGTGGAACGCGGCATATTGATCGCAGCTTCGCTCAGTGTCAAGGCGCCGTGCAGCGGGACGCATCGGCTACATCCCCCTAAATAACTTGCGCACGTACTTCTTCCCGCGTGAGAGCATTGCGACGAGCGCCACACCGAGCCGGCTGTAGAGCAGCCAATATGCAAGCGCCCTGAGCGTGTTCTGCTTCCAAAATACGCGGAAGCAAAACAGCCGGTACGCGCGGTTGACCTCCTTCGCGGGGAAGCCGGGCAGCTTCAGGTAGCACGTGCGGTAGGCGATGTAGCGGTCGGGCACCTTGCCGTCGGCGGGCGAATACCCCTCGCGCACGCACAGGTCGTAGAGCTCCGTACCCGGGTGCGGCCAGAAAACGCTGCAGTTCGTCACGTCGGGCCGCAGCCGCTGATTGATCCGTACGGTCTCCATGTGCATCGTCGGCGTCTCGCCCGGCACGCCGACCATGTTCAGCGTCTTGATCTGCAGCCCCGCGCGCCTCGCGCACTCGATTGCCTCGATGATCTGCTCGTTGGTCATCCGGCGGTTGAGCACCTTGCGACGCAGTGCCTCGTTGCCGACCTCGACGCCGAAATCAATACGTCTCGCACCCGCCGCCTTGATGAGCTGCATCGTCTCGTCGTTGGTCACCTCGACGCGGCCGCAGCAAACGAACGGCACGCCGATCTCTTCCGGGTAGCGTTCGGCGAACTCGCGCAGGCGCCGCCGGTCGAGCATGAAAATGTCGTCGTCGAAAAAGACCTCGTCGAACCGGAACCGCTCCTTGAGCATCCTGAGCTCGTCGAGCAGGCTGTCTACCGACCGGAAGCGCACGTACCGGCCCGGCTGGACGCGCGCGAGGATGTGGTTCGCGCAGTAGCTGCACTTGTACGGGCAGCCGCGTGAGGCGAGCACGCGAATCTGCCCAAGCCCATACCGGTCAATGCTCTCCTGCGTATCGAACAGGTCCCAGTCCTCGAACGGGAGCTCGTCGAGGTTCGAGATGAACGGGCGCGGCGGCGTCCGGACGATCCTGCTGTTGTGCTTGAGCCACAGCCCCTCGACCGTCGCCGGGTCCCGCCCCGCCTCAAGCGCTTCGGCCAGCTCGAGCATCGTCTGCTCGCCCTCGCCGATGCAGACGGCGTCGAGTCGCTCGACCTGCTCGAGGATCTGCGGGAAGCACGTCGGGTGCGGCCCCCCGATGATCGTGAACGCCACACCGGGCGGCACGGCGTTGATGAGCGACGCCACGTGCTCGCCCTGCTCGGCGGCAACATAGAAGCCGACGATCTGCGGGTCAAGTGCCTTCAGGCGCTCGGGCCACTCGTCGAGCTCGCTCCTCTTCGTGAAGTACGCAAGCTGCACGTCGTGGCCGTGCTGCTTCAGCACGGCGGAGATGGACATCAGCCCGTGCTGGAAGCCGAGCGCGCCAAAGCGCTGACTCACCTCGACGAAGCCAAGAAGTATCCGCATGCGCAAGAGGTTCTCGAAACAGTGTGTGAATCAGACTCGTTCAGGCGACGTGCGCTCAACCGGCTCGGCGCGCAGGATCACCGGCGAGCCGAACAGCCGCGTCAGGCCAAGGCGTCTCGACACGCCCTCGACGAGCGCCGACCACGCAGGCCGTCCCACGGCGCGGTGCACGACCATCGGCACGAAGAACTCGTCGAAACGCCCGGTAACGTGAAAGCCCGCCGCTCGAAACGCCTCGCGCACTTCGCCCTCGAGAAACATCAGATAGCGGCGCGTGTTCTTCTCGATCCCTTTTTTCAGGGAAAACAACAACGGCGTCAGCAGGTTCCCGCTCACGAGCGGCGCGTAGTCCACGACGACCGCATGGCGCGCCACGCGGCACAGCTCCGCGACCAGCCGCCGCCAGCGCCGCACATGCGGCAGCAGCCGAAACGAAACGACGAGGTCGAAGCTCCCGTCGCCGTACGGCAGACGCTCGATATCGCCGCGCTCGAAAGCGACCTCGACACCTGCCCGCCGCGCCATCCGATCAAGTCGCTCGCGGCACGCCGGCCTGCTTCCGAGCACGGTGACCGCGTACCCCTCGCGCGCGAGCGGCACGGCGACCTGCGCGTGGCCGCCGCCGACATCGAGGACCGTGCCGCCGCGCCACGGCCGCACAAGCTCGAGACACGACTGTTCCTGAACGTCGAGAAACCACGCCCCAACCGACCCGGAAAAGCGCCGGGCGTAGTCGTCCGAGGCGGTCTCGACGTCGGGCGTCTCGTCCGTGATCTCATGTGCGTGCCGCTGAATCATGCATACAAGTCTAACGGCCCGGGCCTCGCCAGTCAACGCGCGCCGCAACTCGGCAGTTGACTCGACGAGGAAAAGGCCACATCCTGCGAACCGCAGCATGCGGGCCGTAT
>CBDUSE010000090.1:0-13441 GCA_965369835.1 uncultured bacterium | reverse complement strand
GGCCCGGGCGACCGAGGCGCCGAAGATCTTCGCGCTCGATGAATGAGGGGGCCCGTCGATGAGCTCGGGATGCAGCAGTTGGACGGCGGGCAAGATGCCCGCCGGACAGCCGGCAAGATGCCGGCGCTACAAACTCCGGAGTCGCGCCGCCGCCCCGACCCCGCTTAAGGCCGATACATCTGGGATGAATCGAATGCCGGCGGGTCGGGGGCGTCCAAACGGGTCGGGCAGCAATGAAGCGAGAGGAGCGCTGAGGTGGCGAAGCTCAGGGCACACAAGCGGCGCAGGCATATCCGGCTGAGGCGGCTGGCCGTGGTGCTGCTCGTCGTGGTGGCGCTCGCGGCCGCCGCGGTCGGCATCGTGACGCTGCGGATTCGCTCGATCCTGCTCTCGGTGCTCCGCACGCAGTTGCCCAACTGCGAGATCACGGTCGGTCGGGTGACGCTCAACCCGTTCTCGAACCTGACCGTGTACGACCTGAAGATCGAGGACCGGTCGAACCCCGAAGCGCGCTCGACGATCGAGCTCGAGCGGGTCACCGCCGACTTCTCGCTGGCGGCGGCGCTCAAGTTCGACGTTGACCTCGACGTGCCGGGGCCCCAGATCGTGCTGCACAACATCGGGGGCGATTCGCCGCCGTTTGCCGACCTGTATGCCAAGGAGCGCAAGAGCTCGTCGGACCGGTTCCTCATCCGGCGGCTCAGGGTGCGCGACTGCACGGTCACCGTCTACGACCCGGACCTCGAGGTCAGCACGAAGCTCGATATCGAGCTCACCAACCCGGGACGGCGCAGCTCGGGCCACTCGACACGGCTCAAGGTGCTCTTCGCTGACTTGACCTTTGAGGCCGGCGGGTTCAGGACGAACACGCTCGCCGGCTCGCTCGACGTGACGCTCTACGGTCGCCCGGTCGAGCAGGCGGCGGAGGTGTGCGGGGCGATCACGATCGGCGGGCCGAAGGGCGACCTGACCGGTGAGGTCGAGGCAAGGTTGGGCGTGGACGGAACGAGCCTCAAGGCCGAGTTCGGCCGGCACGAGGCCGAGGCGCTGCTCGGGCTTTTTCGGCGAGACGGCGAGTACAAGATCCCATTCATCCACGATTTCGAGGAGCTGAGCGGAACGGTCAATCGCCTCGCGCTGGTCGTCTCGCACGATCCCGCCGCGGGCGGGCTGCGCCTCGACGGCGAGATCGAGGCGGTGGGGCTCGACGCGGAGTCGAGTTCGATGGAGCTCGAGATCGAGGGCGGGGCGATCACGATGCCGTTTCGCTTGGCTTCGACCGCCGAGGGCGGACCGACGGAGCTGTCCGTCGGCGACCCGGGCCGGATGATCAGCGCCGGCCGCCTCGCCGCCAGGCGGGTGATCTGGAGCAAGTACTCGGCGACCCACGCGCGCGGCAGCATCTGGATGCGGAATAACGACTGGTGGATCGAGGACCTTCGCGCCACGCTCTACAGCGGCAAGGGGTGGGGCACTATTCACGCCTTCCCCGACGGCCGGCTCGAGTTCAATCTCCGGTTCGACGATGTGCACGTCGAGCCGCTCTTTGCCACCATCTGCCGGGAAGGCGACCAGATCACGGGCACAGCCGAGGGGACCATCGCACTGACGCTTGGGATCGAGAGGGTCGAGGCTTTCAACGCGCGCCTCGACACGAAGCCGCCGGGCGGAATCATCAAACTCAATGAGAAGGAGAAGAGCTTCGACGAGATCCCCGGCGGCGAGCAAGTTCTCGAGGCGCTCAAGCAGCGCCTGCCAACGCGCGAGTACCAGCACTTTCTCGACAAGTTCAAGAACTACACGTACGAAAGCATCCATATTGACGCGGGCATGTCTGGGGAAGATTACGTCCTCGACGTGAAGATCAGGGACCGCGATGAGAAGAACCCGCTTCCGGTGGACCTCACGATTCAGTACGTACGAAAAGTCATCATACACTAATGCCACAGGAGACGATGCAATGAAGACCCACGTCCTGATCGCCGTTCTGGTGTTGGCCGGACTCGCTCTCCTCGGTGCGACGTGCCGCCACGAGGTGGTCACGCCTGAGCCGATCAAGATCGAGATCACGATCCGGCAGGAGATCCACCACTACACCCACCAGGTCAACGACGTCGTGGCCGGCAAGGGGTCCATTGACGACGCTGTGGACGAACTCTTCGGCGATTCGGAGTCGAATGGCGGCGAGTCACTCCTGCGCGGCATCGAGCGGCTCTTTGTCAACGTCGCCTACGCAGCCGGCGAGGACGCCAAAGCGAAGTTCAGGGCTGCGCTGAAGGGGAGACAGACCCGCTATGCGAAGGTCCAGCAGTACCTCACAGACGGCAGTGTGGGCGAGAACCACAAGGGGCTGCTGAGCTTCCGGCCCACGGCCAAGACGAAGGCCGATGCGGACTACGCCAAGGCGGTCAGGCAGACGATCGCCAAGGAGAACGCCGACCGCGAGACAATCATCGCGATCATAGCGGCCCAGAAAGGCGTGGCCGTGAGCCTCGTTCGCGAAGAGCAATTCAAGGCGAACGTGGCGGCCGCACCAAAGGGCGCGTGGATCGAGGTGAAGCAGGGCAACAAGTGGGTCTGGTCACAGAAGTGACAGCAGCCGCTCGATGTCGTCGCGCGTGTGGCCGGCCATGAGGCTCACGCGCAGGCGGCTCGTGTCCTTTGGGACCGTCGGCGGCCGGATCGCCGGTACGAAGAGGTGGTTGGCGTAAAGCTCGCGCGCCTTCTCGAGCGCGCGGGCCGGCTCGCCCAGCACGATCGGCACGATCGGCGCCGGCGTGTGGTCCGCGTCGTAGCCTTTTCCGCGCAGGCCCGCTTTGAAGGCGGCGACGTTTTCGCGCAGCGCGGCGCGGCGCTCCGGCTCGCGCTCGACGATCTCGATCGCAGCGAGCGCCGCGGCGCACATCGAAGCGGGCAGCGCGGTCGTGTAAATAAAGCTGCGCGCCGTGTTGCGCAGGTACTCGATGAGCCGCCGCTCGCCGGCGATAAAGCCGCCGAGGCAGCCGAGCGCCTTGCTCAGCGTGCCCATCACCACGTCAATCTCCCCCTCGCAGGCGCAGTGCTCGAGCGCGCCGCGCCCGTTCTCGCCGAGGACGCCGGTGGCGTGCGCGTCGTCGGCCATCACGATCGCGTCGTAGCGCTTGGCGAGCAGGGCGATCTCGCGGAGCGGCGCGATGTCGCCGTCCATGCTGAAGAGGGTGTCGGTCACGACGAGTCGCCGCCGCAAGGCGCGGGCCTGGGTGAGCGCCTGCTCGAGCGAGCCGAGGTCGCAGTGCGAATACACCAGCAGCTTCGCTCGCGAGAGGCGCGCGCCGTCTATGATCGAGGCGTGGTTGAGCCGGTCCACGATCACGGCGTCCCCTTCGCCGACGAGCGAGGCGATCGCGCCGATGTTGGCCATGTACCCGGTGGGGAAGACGATGGCCGCGTCGGTACCCTTGAGCTGGGCGAGGCGGCGTTCGAGCTCGCGGTGGATGCGCTGGTTGCCGCTGACGAGCCTCGAGGCGCCGGCGCCAACGCCGTAGTCGTTGAGCGCATCCTTGGCCGCCGCGACGAGGCGAGGGTCGTTGGCGAGCCCCAGGTAGTTGTTCGAGCTGAAGCAGAGGAACGTCGTGCCGTAGAGTATCACCAGCCGGTCGGTCGCCCCGTCGAGCGTCTTGAACTCGCGGTAGAGGCCGCGGCGCCGCAGCGTCTCGAGTTCCTTGTTGATGAAATCCATCCTACCGGTCCGTCCAGTGGCTCAGGATGACGGCCCCCACGCGCCCGCCGAAGCCATAGTTTAGCACGAGCGCGTGCCGGATCGGGCACTGAACCGCCGCGTTCGGGGTGCAGTCGAGATCGCACGCCGGGTCCGGCTCGTCGAGGTTGATCGTTGGGGGCGCAAAGCCCGACCGCATTGCGCCGATCGTGATGAGAAGCTCGACGCTCCCCGAGGCGCTCAGCAGGTGGCCGGTGACCGGCTTGGTCGAGCAGACCTTCACCGTGTCCGCGTGACGGCCGAACGCTGCGCGAATGCCGCGTGTCTCGACGATGTCGTTGAGTTTCGTGGCGGTGCCGTGGGCGTTGATGTGGTCAACCTCGTTGGGCGCGAGGCCCGCCATGTCGAGTGCGCGGCCGATGGCGTGTGCGATGCCGGCGCCATCCGGCGCGAGGTTCGTCTGGTGGTGCGCGTCGCCGACGATGGCCCAGCCGATCACCTCACCAAGAATCTCGGCGGCTCGCGCTCGTGCCGACGAGAGCGGCTCGAGCAGCACCATGGCCGCGCCCTCGCCGACGAGGAAACCGGAGCGGTCGCGTGCAAACGGCTTGATCGCACGCGCGGGGTTGGGCTCGCACACGGCAAGCACGCCCATCCGCTCGAAGGCGGCGACCGTGAGCGGTGTGAGCGACGCCTCGCTGCTCCCGGCGAGCACGGCGCGGCTTCGCCCAGCACGGATGAACCGTGCAGCCATCGCAACGCAGTCAAGTCCCGTCGAACACGCGCCGATCAGCGCCTGGCGGACGCCGTCGCAGCCGAACCGCTCGGCGACGGCGTCGGCGGGGGCAGAGGGAACGACCTGCCGAATGAAGTCGGCCGGAATGCTTGCAGGCCCCTGCTGAATGAGGTCGCGGTGCACGCGCTCGAGGAGGCGCATCCCGGGCTTGCCCGTGCCGACGAGGACGCTGAGCTCACGGCGCAGCTCGCTTGGCAGTGCCGCTACCGCGTGCTCCGCTGCGGCAAGTGCGAGGGCCGTTGTCTTGTCCACGTCACCGAAGCGTTCGAGCGACTGCGGATCAACCCAACCGCCGCCGACCCGGCGCCCATCGTCGAGCGTCGCCGCGATCAGCGCCGATCGGCCCGCCATGACCGCGTCGAGCAAGGGCTGAACGCCGTCGCCGCATGGCGTGACGGCGCCGTAGCCGGTGATGACGACGCGGCTTTCGTCTGGGAGGTTCGAGTAGCGCATCACAGCCGGCCGGGACGGCTGTCGAGGTTGAAGACCTGGGCCGACACGTGGCGCATCGCGGCAAGGCGCACGATGAAGCCGCACACCTCGTCGAAGTCCGACGCCCGGCCGAGCACGTTGTCGGCGACCGCGCGTGCCGCGCGTTTCTCGTCGAGGTGCGCCGTCATCGGCGTTCGCAAGAAGCCGGGAAGCACGACGTTGCAGCGGATGTTCCTCGGGCCGTACTCGTGCGCGGCCGAGAGTGTCAGGCCGACGAGGCCGGCTTTCGACGCGCTGTAGCCGCAGCCGCCGCGCAGGCCGTGCTGCCCCCAGTACGAGCCGATATTGATGACATGGCCGTCGCGCTGCGGGAGCATGCGCCGGATCGCCGCGCGCATGCTGTGGAACGCCCCGGTCAGGTTCACGGCGATCTCGTCGTCGAATTCATTCGGAGTCAGGTTGAGAACGAGACCGTGATGAGAAACTCCGGCGGCATTGACAAGCACGTTGGGCGGGCCGAGCTCTTCGGCGAGCCGTGAGAATACGTTTTCGACAGCCTCGGCGTCGCGGACATCGCAACACGCGGTGGCGACCTTCTCTGCGTCGAGCGACGCGGTAAGCTCGTCGAGCGCGGCGCGGTCCGAGTGGCCGAGCAGGCCGAGCCTCCAGCCGTCGTGGGCGAAGGCGGCGGCGAGCTCGCGGCCGAGGCCGCCGGTCGCGCCGGTGATGACGACCGACTGAGCACGCATCTTACGTTTGCTCCCGGCTCGCTGGGTGCGTGCGAATGCTGAGGCCGAGCGCGGCGACCATCTCGAGGTTCTCTCGGGGCGGACGGCCGGGCGTGGTGAGGTAGTTGCCGATCATGGCGCCGTCGGCGCCCGCAAAGAAGATCTCAGGCTGGCGCTCCTCGAGGATCGCCTCGCGCCCACCGCAGATCCTGATGCTGCCGTGCGGCAAGATGAAGCGATGCAGGGCGATAATGCGGAGCGCTTCGGCGGCGGCGAGTCGCTTGCGGGCCTCGAGCGGCGTGCCAGGCACGGGGATGAGGAAGTTCATCGCAACCGAGTCAATGCCGATCTCGCGCAGCGCCATCGCCATGGCGACGCGGTCGTCCCACGTCTCGCCGAGACCGAAGATGCCGCCGGAGCAGACCTCAAGGCCCGCAGCACGCGCGGCGCGGAGCGTCTCGAGCTTCGCGTTGTAGTCCTGGGTCGTGCAGATGCGCGGGTAGAATTCTTTGCACGTCTCGAGATTGTGGTGGTAGCGACTGAGTCCGGCGGCCTTGAGGCGGCGCGCGTTCTCGGGCGTGAGGGTGCCGAGCGAAGCACAGACGTCGAGCGTGCCGAGCGCGGCGATCTCGCCGATTGCCTCGAGGATGCGCTCGAAGTCTGCCTCGTCCTCGACGGCGGAACCGCTGGTGACGATGCTGAAGCGGCACGCGCCCGAGGCGGCGCCCTCACGGGCGGCGGCGATGATCTCGGCCGTCTCGAGCAGGCCGTAGGTCGGCGCCTCGGTGTCGTGGTGCACCGACTGGGCACAGAACGCGCAGTCATTCGGGCACAGACCGGAGCGGGCGTTGACGATCGAGCAGAACTCGACCTCGTCGCCCCTGAAGCGCCGCACCAGCGCGGCGCCGCCGGCCATGAGGTCGTCCAACGCGGCCCCGTTGCGAGATGTGTAGCACGCAAGCCGGAGCGCTTCGTCGCGGGTCAGTTGGTGCCCGTCGGCGATGCGGTCGGCGAGCCTGAAGATTTCGTCACGCCTCATAGTAACGGGTTGCTTGGGTGGCGACGTCCAATTGTTCAGAATTGTATCGCATCATCCTGACAATTCAAGGGCACGTTTTCGCGGCGCGGCTTGCGCGGTGGTTCGCGTCTGGATGGGAGCGGCGAACTCGGCCGGAAAAGTCGCGGGCCCTACTCGCCGTAATACGGCGGGTCGGACCACCAGGCGCGGGGGTCTCCCATATCCGGTTCCTCGGTCTCGTCCCAGCCGGCGGCTATGGGATTGAGGGCGGCTTCGCCCGCCTTCCACTTGACGTGACCGTCGTTGTAGAGCACGTTGCGCCCGTCGCGCTTATGATTTGACTTGTCTGTCAATGCAACGCCCGCTTTCTTGTCAGCGAGCAGACGAACCGTTGATCTGGCGTTCTCCGTCCAGGGCAGGTACGAGTATCGCTTGCCACCGAGCGTGCCGCCCGCGGCGTTGAAGCAGTACGAGTAGCTGATGACCTCATAAGTGTTGGAGCTCTCGAGCGGCTCGCCACGGTAAGGCGATATGCCCCACTCATGGTGCTTTCGACGAAAAGCTTCGTCCGCCCTCTTTCTCATTTTCTCCGCAGACCGCGATCCTGCTTCCCTGGAGCTCGGGCAAAAGAAGTCCCGGAATGCTGTGTTGTAGCCTGGAAAGACCAAGCCAAGGTCGAGCCAGGCTTTCTCCCTGCTCTCGAGGCCAACACGCCAGGGGTACTTGTCGCCGAAATCCTTTGAGTACTGCATGATTGCTAGGCCAAGCCCCTTCAGATTGCCCAGGCACGAGCTACGTCGGGCCTGCTCGCGCGCATAGGGGATATAGGTGCACAACCACGCGAGAAGGACCAGGACAGCGACCACACCAAAGAGAATAGGCACGATGCGTGGAATCCTTATCCCCCGACGAGGCGTTTCCATGTTCATGAGCGTCCCTCCTTCGGCACATTGAGATAGTCGCCTGCCTACTCGCCGTAGTACGGCGGGTCGG
Source organism: uncultured bacterium (assembly GCA_965369835.1). Lineage (GTDB taxonomy): Bacteria > Auribacterota > JABMQX01 > JAFGEW01 > JAFGEW01 > CBDUSE01. The sequence continues at coordinate 5,777 of CBDUSE010000090.1, read as the reverse complement.
ACCACCAGGCGGTGTAGTCGCGGGCATCGGGCTTGCCGACCTCGTGGTCGTCCTCGTCGGGGTCTATGGCTTTTATTCCTACCTTCCACTTGACGTGGCCGTCCTTGTACAGCACGTTGCGGCCGAGCGCGTCCAAGTGCCAATGGCTGGACCGCCGTGTCATTTCCTTCCCCGCCTTCTTGTCCGCGAGGAGCCGGACGGTTGACTTCGCGTTCTTCGTCCACGGCAGGTACGGGTACGCCTTCCCGCCCAGCGTGCCGCCCGCGGCGTTGAAGCAATACGAGTAGCTGATGACCGCGCGCAAGCCGCTGCTCCTGATCGGCTCGAGCGTCGTGCGTCCCTCTCGTTTCAGCCTCCGCATCTCCCGAAAGAACTCCCGCTCGAGTTGCGACCTTCTGTCCTTTGCACTCGGGCAGAAGAAGGACCTCGACTCGGAAACGTAGTCCGGGTACAGCATCCCCAGATCGCGCCAGGCCCTTTCACGGCTCAAGACGCCGACGCGCCAGGGATACACATCGCCGAAGTCCTGAGCGTACTGCATCAATCCGAGGTGAAGCTGCTTGAGGTTGTTAAGGCAGCTCGTTCGTCGAGCAGACTCACGTGCCCGGATCCAGGGGCGTACGCACAGCGCGGTCATCAGCCCCACAACCACAATGACCCAAATGAGCGTGCGGATGGCAGGCGGTAGGCCCTTTGGTCTTGGCCGCGTCTGCGTCTCCATGTGTGTTCCGCCACGTGGTTAGTGTTCCTATTCGCCGTAGTACGGCGGGTCGGACCACCAGTCAGTGTAGTCGCGGGCGTCCGGCGCGCCGATCTCGTCGTCCTCCTCATTCGGATCGAGCGGCCCTGTTACGGCCCTCCACCGGACGAGTCCGTCACGATAGAGGACGTTGCGGCCCTGAGGGCGACCTCGCAGGATGTAGTGGCTCGACTGACCAGTCATTTTGCGACCCGCCTTTTTATCGGCGAGAATCCGGACAGTTGATTCTGCATTTCCCGTCCACGGGAGGCACGCATACTCCTTTCCCTCCAGTACCCCGCCTCCGGCATTGAGACCGTAGGAGTAGCTGATGACGGCGCGTGACCCGCTGCTCTTGATCGGCTCGAGCCCGGGACGCTCCTCCTGCTTCAACCCACGCATTTCCCCGAAAAACTCACGCTCGAGTTGCGACCTTTTATCCTTGGTGCTTGGACAGAAGAAGGGCTTTGAGTCCGATAGGTACTGCGGATAGAGAAGGCCAAGGTCACGCCAGGCGTCTTGACGGTTTGACATCCCCACGCGCCAGGGGTAGACGTCGCCGAAGTCTCGCGAGTAGATCATCAGGCCGAGGCCAAGCTGCTTGAGGTTGTTAAGGCAGCTCGCTCGTCGAGCAGACTCACGCGCCTGGAGGTAGCTAAGAACGAGCCACGCGGACAGAATCCCTATGATGACCATCCAAATGAGCGTGCGGATGGCGGGCGGTAGGCCCTTTCGTCTCGGCGGCGTCTGCGTCTCCATGAACGGTTCCTCCGGACTGTCTGCTCAGTCGCTCGGCATCGTACCCAATGACTTACCACGTAAAACCGAAAGTGGCCACCCCATCCCTCGCGTATCGTGTCGTGACGGTTGCTGTCTTGACGCCAGAAAGGAGTTGACGCGGCTGTGATCGTTGTGCAAAGCTTGGTGCGTTGCAACCCTACGTGCCGCGCGGCCGTGCCCGCGGAAGGTTTTGCTCAAGCTTGTTTCAAGCCACGATGGGGCGACCGGCGGCAGGATGCGTGGCCGAGGCCGCAGGATGTGTGGCCGGCGGTCACAGGCTGTGTGCGCCGATGGCCAGGAGCGACCAGCTCGCCCGCCTCCGGCGGGCAAGCCCGCGACGGGCGACCCGCACTGAGCGTGCCGGGGATTTTTCGTCTTTCATTCCGTTTCCCTTTCATTGCGACGGCTGGGCTCTGGTCGGATGCCGTCGTCGCTGTGCGCTTGGCTGTGGGGGTGTGGCAGGCCGGGATTCCGAGGGGCCGGTGACGTCGCGGCGTCGCCCAGGAATGGCTTTCCGGCGGAGACAGAGGAGATAAGGGCCGCGCGCGTCGGTGCGCGTCTCGGGCAGGACGACTGATGTCTCTGACGATTCTGCTCCCCTCAGGACAGGCCGTCAACCTCGGCCGGGGCTACCACCTGGTCGGCCACGACGGCCCGTGCGCGATCACGCTGCGCGGCCCGCGCGTGTCGCGGCAGCACTGCTTGATCCAGGTGCGCAACGATGGCGCACAGCTCATAGACCTCGCGAGCGCCGACGGCACCTACCTCGGCGGCCGGCGGCGCTGAGCCCTTTTTCGCTCTCGCCCGGCGACGAGATCCGCGTCGGCGATGCGGCGCTCACCATCGAGCAGCCGGAGGGAGCGTCGGCCGCCGGCCCGGGCGCGGTTCAGCTCTCGCTGTTGCCCAACGAGCAGGAGGTGGACGGGCTGTCGCTGTTTCACGATGCGGAAAGCCTCGTGCCGGCGCATGAGGATTTTTCCGAGGAGAGCTTCCACCGGCTCAACGACCTGTCGCGGCGGCTCAAGTTCCTCAACGACTTCGGTAACTCGGTGGCCGGCCTGTTCGACCCCGACGAGGCGCTGCGCTTCGTGATGGCCAACGCGATGAAGCTGATCCCGGCCGACTCGGGCATCGTGTTCCTGCGCCGGGACGAGGCAATGGTGGCGAAGCTGTACTGGCGCAGCGGCCGGGCGCACGCGATCACCAAGGCGCGCTGCAGCAAGCGGCTGCTCCGCAAGGTGATTGACGAACAGGTTGGGCTGATCTTTCGCGAGCCACCCGGCTCGGGTGACGCCAATGGAGACGGGCAGCAGCCGTGCTTTTCGACGATGATGATCCCGCTCATGTTCGAGGAGGAGCTGCTCGGCGTCATGGCGCTGCATTCGTCGCCGGGACGGCCGGAGTTCTCGCGCGGCGACCTGATCCTGCTCTCGGGCCTCGCCAAGCAGATCGCCGTCCACCTCGAGAACGCGAAGCTCGTCGAGGAGATCCGGACCAGCACCGCCGCGCGCGAGCGGCTCAAGCGCGAACTCGAGATCAGCGCCGCCATCCAGCGCGACGCGCTGCCGCCCGCGCCGACGCACCTGGCCGGGCTCGGGTGCGCCTCGCTGTGCATTCCGGCGCAGGAGGTCGGCGGCGACTTCGTGGACTTCGTCGAGCATCCCAACGGCGCACTCGGCATCTGCGTCGGCGACGTCATGGGCAAGGGGCTGCCGGCCGCCCTCTTTATGATGGAGGCCAAGAGCATCCTGCACTCGTGCGCCCTGAGCGAGCGCGACCCGGCGACGGTGCTGCGCATGGCAAACGCCCTGATTTGCAAGAAGGCGTCGAGATCGCTCCGCATGGCGACCGTGTGCTACGCGGTCATCCACGCCGATCGCCGCACCTTCACCTACGCCTCGGCGGGCCACTGCCCGTCGCTGCTATTGTGCCGCGGCAAGGTGATGGTGACGCTCGAACCCACGGGGATGATGATGGGGGTGGATCCGGCGTCGCCGATCGAGTCGGAGACCCGTCGCATCTCGTCGGAGCACGCGCTGTTCATGTACACCGACGGCGCGATTGACGCGCGCAGCCCCTCGGGCGAACCGGTCGGCGCCGAGCGCCTCGCCTTGCTGGCGGCGAGCCACTCGGACGCCGAGCCCCATCACGCCATTGCCGCGATCCAGCACGCGATCACGAGCTTCGCCGGCGGCGCCGCGCTGCTCGACGACCTCACCATGGCCTGGGCGACGATCCACGCGCCCCAGGCGTAAGACGTTGCGCTCGCCTTGATCGGCGGCCCCGCGCCGCGTAGAATCGCGCCCGACGAGGGAACCTGCTTAGTTCAATGGAGCTCACCACAGGCGGTTCGACTGAGCTCACCGCAGAGAGTGCGAGGTCGCACCATGATTGAGCGGTTGTTCAAGCTGCAGGCGAACGGCACGACTGTGCGGCGCGAGGTCGTGGCCGGCGCGATGCTCGGCACCTCGACGGTCACCAGCTACATCGAGAGCGCCGCCGGCGTCGAGGCGGGCGGCCACACAGGCCTGGCGAACATGGTCACCGGCGCGCTGTTTCTCTTGGCGCTGCTGCTGTCGCCGCTTGTGATGATGATCGCCGCCGGTTACGACTACATGGGCGCCGTGATCCATCCGGTGACGGCCCCGGCGCTCATCATCGTCGGGAGCATGATGATGACGGTGGTCACCCGCATCGAGTGGACCGACGCGACCGAGGCGGTGCCGGCGTTCCTCATCATGATCGGCATCCCGCTGACGTTTTCGATCGCCAAGGGTTTTGCGTTCGGCTTCATCTCCTACCCGCTCATCAAGCTGCTGACCGGCCGGGGCCGCGAGGTCAAGCCGCTGCTGCACGTCCTCGCCGCCCTCTTCGTCCTCTACTACATCTTCTTCCAGCCGTGAGGAGCGAGTCAGCCCAGGTCGAGGGACAGAACACTTGGTTGACTAATCTCGTCTGGCGCATGGCAAACAACATAACTGGTTGTCATCCAGCGAGTTCCATTGACGGGGGATTGGTGGCCTGTCGTATCGGAGCCCTGAGAAACCTGTGCTCCGGCACGGACGTTGCTTGACAAGGAGTCAGTCGCATAGGGTAATCTAGTGTTCACCTTCACACCGCGAGCACTTGCCTATGTCGGGAGACAAGAACAGCAAGGAGCCTGTCGCCGCTGAGGGTTACCCGAATTCTCCTCTCGTTGAGGTTGTGTGCGAAATCCGGTTCCCCGGAGACTTGGCGGTTGACTGCCGGAAGCACGAGTTCCACCGGGCAATACGGGATGCCTACTCGAAGATTCTTGCCCCTAATGTTGAGGCGGGCCAGCCAGTGGCAACCAAGCCTTACCGCTTCGAGAGCCCGGAGACTGCAGCCGGTGTGATGCTTGCGGTAGACAGATTCGCCTATTACGAGACGAATTACGGGTCTCACAAGACGTTCATACCGGAGTTCCTTCGCTTGGCGGGAGTTCTGTCGGACATCTTCCACATCGACAAGCTGAATCGGGTCGGGTGGCGGTACATCAACGTCATCCCCTTTACGCGCGAGGACGGAATCCTACCGATTCGCAGATTCTTGAGACTGGGCGTGGACGTTCCTGAAGGGGTGTCGACGCATTTTGAGAACGTGAAGATGCTCCTTCTTTCTCGCGTTCCCGGAGGCACGATTACTACGAAGCTGGAATCGCTGATGCGGCCTGAGGACAACCAGGAAGCCTTTCTTCTCGACTTCGATTTCGGGATGACGGATAGTCTCCGATTCTCGGCGATCCGAGACTACGTGAAGCATGCACATGACAACACTCGAGATCTTTTCGAGAGACTTATAACGGACGAGTACCGCGAGTACCTGAAAGGGGAAAGCATATGAGCTTGTCTGCTATCAAGAACGGGTACGAGCTGATGCATGAACGCCTCGGTCTGTTTCCTGGTTACAACTGGCCCCCGTTCATGGAGACACCCGCGCCGGAGACTACGGCCCCTGAAAGGGGCTCGGACCCGGTCTGTGATGTGCCAATCTCCAGGACGCCAGCCTGGTACTTCGCTCGGGAGAAGACTGTGGTCCTGTCGTCGAAACCGGTGGCGATCCGCCTAACGAGGGATGAAGGACTCTGTCTCGCTGAGAGCGAGAAGCTTGGGATAATCGGCACCGGCGAGTCAGTGATTGATGCATTTGAGGACTTCGGGGAGCAACTTGTGCATCAGTTCCTCCACTACAAGCGTCTCGATCCGCGCCGCGGCACAGGTCGTGCTCTAGAGCTGAA
>CBDUSE010000089.1:0-13484 GCA_965369835.1 uncultured bacterium | reverse complement strand
GTTCCATCGCATCGAACGCCCTCGCGCGCTCGGCGTGTGAGAAATCCGGGCTAGCTTGCCCCGTGCGTCTGATCCTGTTGAGCCGCCACCATTCCCCAAAGACAAGAAAGGGAGCGACCGATCGAATCGGTCGCTCCCTAGCTTATCGGCACCGGGGAGAGGCCCGGAGGGCCGGCCCTCCCCGCGGAGTCCCTTTTCAGATGTTTACCACGCGTTCGGCGGGTGGAAGTACCACGTCGCCTCAATCAGCACATCGGTCGCATCCGGCGGGCCGAAGCGGATGAACACGATGCCCATGCCCGCCTCGATCGTCGGGTTCACCGGTGTGCCGGGGTCGCCGATGTCGTACCAGTAGGTCCCGTTGTACTGGTAGGTACTCCACGCATTCGAGCCAAGCGGCAGCAGCCGCACCTGATTCAGCGCGTTCCACGGCGTCACGGCGTTCTCGAGCCCAAGGTCGTTGAGCGCGATCGGCCGCGGCAGGCTGTAGGCGAACCAGCGCAGCGACTGCGTCCCCCCAACCTTGGTCAACGCCACTATCAGGTCTTGCTCGCTCACGTAGCCGGTCAGGCGAAGCGTGTAGAGCGTCGGCGGGCCGAAACCCATCACCACTTCGTAGCCGGTGCCTTCGACGAAGTCGAACTCCGAGCCCGCGATCACGTCGAAGGTGCCCGCAAAGTTGTACTCCATTGCCGAGAGCGAGCCGGTGGCCTCGTCCAGGTCGGTGACCCGTAAGCCCGTCCGCGGGATCTGGCGGTTGGCGCCCTCGCCGAAGACCTCGCGCACTGACTTGTGGTCCGGATCCGGCACAAGCGGCGTGCCGATGAAGTACACCGGGGAAAGCGGCCCTGCCTGCATGTCAAGCTCGAACACCGCCGCCACCTCGTCGCTGTAGAACGGATCGCTCTCCGTACGGCGCACACGGTAGAACCGCATGTCATGCGTGAGCGCGTTGGTGGTCAGGTTGTCGCTCACCGTGGTCTCGTCACCGGTCGCCGTCACCGTCGTCAAGTCGGACCAGGTCACGGAGTCGTCGTACTCATCCGCGTCCGCTGTCTCGACGGTGTACTGCACACCAGTCTGGGTAGTGAAGGTGAGCACCACCGACGTGGCCTGCTGGCTCCACAACACGTCCGTGATGTGGATGTCATCCGGGTGGATGATGTGGACGCCCGTCATGTAGTAGGGGTTGCCGGCGCCCCAGCCGTCCAGCCGGCCCGGCACGATCCACTCGGGATCGAGGTTGCCGGCGAACAGCAGGCGGTAGTTCGGCGTGACCGCGTACGAACCAGGACCACCCCAGTCGAGGTACTGCTGCTGGCTCATCGCGCGAGTCCACAGCAGTGTCGCGGAGCTGCAGGTGTCCTTGAAGCACCACGCCATCGGACGCAGCAGGCCGGCGAACTCCGGACCCTGCTCGTTCTCCGCCGCACCAGGTGTGAGCCACCACTGGCGACGGTCGCCGGCGGTGTAGCACAGGACCTTGCCGTCGGGGTCGGCCATAGGCGCGAAAGCCGGCCTGTAGGCTTCGTCCCTTTCGACAAGGTCGCACCCGCTCAGGCCGTCGATCTCGAGGTCCTTGACCCACTTGACCACGCCGTTCAGGGTGTGAATCGCAATCAACTGGCACTTCGTACCCGGATGCAGATGCACCGGCTGGCTGTGGCCATACGTGTCTGAATCAACCACTGCGCGGGCCACGGCAACCGTGTAGAGCGTCCGCTGATTGCAGCTCAAGCACGGCGTCGCCGGGATCCTGCGGTATTCCGCGTCCGCGAGAGGGACGAACCACTTGATCGCACTGTCGGAGTTGATGTTGAACCACTGGTCACCTGACGCGACATCCACATTATCGGCCGCGAACGCGGCGTCAATGGCCCAGATACCGGGCGGATAGTTCGCACTGGGTCCACCCTGGTCAAGACGCCGGTCCTTGGTGATGTAGATGTTGTTGGTGGAGTCCACCACGGGACAGGCCCTTGCGCTGGCCGCTTCCCAGGTCCATCCGGTGAAGTTCAGGCCCTGCTGGCCGATCGTCCAGACCACATGGGAGCCCGGCTTGTCGGCGCGGATCACCCAACGCCCAGCAACGTAGTACGGGTTGGGGCCACCGCGTTGGGCCAGGACGAGTTCGCCCTCGTCCGCCAGTTTGAAGATCGAGAGCGAGCCACGGTAATCCGCACCGGCCAGCCCATGATACGGCTTCCCGAGGTTACCGAAAAGCGGGCCCATGCCGGCGCGAGCCATGGTGTTGTCCTCGCCGGCGGTCCAGATGACCTCACCCCTGGTGCACGGGATGTACCTGATGATGCCGTACGTGCGGACCCAGTGGTCATAGCCGGTCTTGTACCACGCGGTTATCGCGGTCGTATCCCACGCGCCCGGGACAGCCCCGATGGGCTCGAAGTAATAGACCTGGTCCGAGCCGATGACGTCCACGAGGTCGCCGTTCTCCAGGAGCGCCATGATGCCCCTGAAGCCCGACCTCTTTTCGTCGGGCCACACGTGCTGCGGGTCACCCCTGAGTGACCAGCAGAGCGTCCCGTCGCAGGCGTCCATGCACGCCAGTCTCGCGTCGCCGCCCTGCATGTCGTTCGACCAGAACCACTTGTCGGCGTACAGGGTGTTCACGTCGTCGCCCTTGGCCTTGAGGCTGAGCACGCCGACGTCCTGTGCCGGGTTACCCGGGATGCCGTCAAGGGACGGGGAGTACCACCAGCCGCCGAAGGCGGTCGCGTCCGGATAGATGCCGCCCGGATCCACGTCATACGGTGCGGCCACGCGGAGCGTTTGATTCCATGGCGTCCCCCAATCAGGTGAGGCCCAGAATCTGTCGTACATGAACATGTACCCGTCGTCGAAGCCGTCTTCGTCCGCATCGTTCTCGCACATGGCGAACAGCGGGGCGTGCATCATCTCATAGGTCCACGTCCATGTATCGGCGCTGTTGTACTGGAAAGTCCGACCCTTGCTCGTGTCGCCGGGGTCGTAGTTGCCCATGTTGTGCGGGTAGCTCAGCGGCGCCGGCAGCATCGAGGTCCCGACGCGGCGCGTCGTGCGCTGGAACGTATCCCACACGCGGTTGTCCACCACGTCAATCGTGATGTCGGCCGTTATCGTGTCGTTGCCGTCGTTGATCGTCACTTCGACCGTAGCCGAGCTGATCGCTGTCGGCGTGCCGGTGATCGTCCCGTCGCTGTTGAGCGTCAGGCCGGTCGTCCAGCCGAGCTGGCCGCCGCTGACATAGTCACCCTTGCCCGGGGTGATCGTGACGGTGTAGACCCCGGTGCCGCCGAGGATCCACAGGCCGTCGCTCCCGTGGCAGCCACTGCAGCCGTACGGGCTGCCCACAACGCCGAGCGGCGCGCCCGGACCGAGCTGCAGCGCGGCCATGACGACCTCGATCACGTACGTCTTGGTGGCGCTCGCGATGTCGTCGGTCGCCCGGATCGTCACGGTGTACGGACCCCCAGCCGACGAGCCCTTATCAGGCAAGCCACAAACGCGACCGTCGGAAGTGATATACACACCCGGCGGGAATGCGCCGCTGAAGACGTCGAAGGTCACAGTACCTGTTGCGCCCTTGACGTAGACCGGGAAACCCGTGCCGCCAAGGCCGTAGATCGGGATCTCCTCCTCAAACGGACCGAGTGTCGGAGGAAGGATGATCGCCAACGGAGGCCCGTCAAAGTACAGCTTGGAGAGACCGCCGCCCGCAGTGGTGGACGGGGCGTAGAGGTATCCCTCGCTGTCTATCGAGATCCCGCCGTTGTAACTCCCTTGCATGCCCGTGGTGGAGTCCCAGTCGTGCGTGCCGTATGTCCCATTGTCCGTGAAGCACGCAACGTCGGTGTCCCCCCAGTTCAGACCGCCCAGGTATATCTTACCATTTGGGCCGATGAGCGTGCAGGCACCAGAGGTACCACCGCCTAGTGCGGACTCATGCGACCACTGCACGTAGCCGGTGGTCGTGTCAATGGCAAGAGCGTGTACCCAACCCGACCAAACCGTGCCGCGCCCAAAATTGTAGATGCGGGTCTGATCCGGGTTGAAGCTCAGGCCGTTCTGGCCCACGCACCAGGTGTTGTACCAACCCCACGCGACGGGCCGTGACCACTGCAGGACGCCCGAGCTGTTGTACTTGTGTATGCCCTGGAAGTTGGGAACGCCGACGTTCTCGTCGTTGTCGATGTAGATGTAGATGCCCCCGGCGTCGTCAACCACGGGGAAGCTGCCAATCCAATCGAAACACGGCACAGTGGATTGGTCGCCCCATGTAGTGGCCCAGACAGTGGCGCCGGTCGATGCGTTCAGCGCGATCAGTTTCTGCCTGTCGGCCGGGGTCACCGCGGCGTACCTGGTCGCCACGTAGACGCGATCTTCGGCGGAGTTCATCGCGAGCTCCGCCGCCCAACCGATATGGCCGGTGTAGCTCTCCCATACGATGCTGCCGCTCGCCCCGTTGTCGGTGATCTTGTAGGCGTAGCCGCTGTCAACCGTAACAAGGTAGAGGTCGCCGTCGGCATCAATTTTCATCCGGACGGCATTCAACTGCGGCGGAATGCCGCCCCTTGTGGGGATGTTTACCGTCCAGATGAGCGAGCCATCCGCGGTGTCGAGCTTCCAAACCTCGCCGGTGTCGTCATCGTATCGGAACGGTACGTACCAGTAGACGTTTTCGCCTACGGCGCCCAGGCACCCCTGGCCGTCCGTCCCCCAGCTCTCGCTGGTGCCCACCGACCAGAGCTCGTTCCCGTCACTGTCGAGCGCGATGTAAGTCTTCGCGCCGTTCGAGGTGACGTAGATGTTGTCGTCTGCGTCAATGAGAGGCGTGGACCAGACACCGTCAGGAATGTTTACCGTCCACATCGGATACGGCAGGATGTCGTAGGTGGTGCCACTCAGGAACATGGACGTGTTCTGGGTGTCCGCCCCGGTCATCGGCATGTAACCGACCGGGCCACCCACGGCTACCCCGGTCACCATGAAGGCGACCGCGAGCGCTGCCGCAAATGCAAAGTACTTGTTCATCATAATTCCCCCTCAACCGTTGTGATAAAAGGTAGAAGGACATTTCTGCGGGCTCCGACCATCGGAACCCTGTTGCGATTGCATCATAGACCCTCCTGTTTTCTCCGCTTTGTGTTTGTTACCTCTTGCGCTAAAAGCAATTAAGAATATCCAACCGGTCGCCGGGGAGCCCGACGTTCACCAGTGAAAACAAACGTGCAGCGCGGGGGAGAGAAAGCCAGTCCAAGCCTCCTCCCGAGAAACCTGCCGATTTGGCTAACCTGTCATATTGCAAGAAGTTAGGAAGACCTTGTTTACGGCCTTGAACTTCAACATCCCCCAGACGTGAAGACCACCTTCAAAAGCACTTAGGCTTTATGCCCGGAACGTATAATAGACCAAGAACTCCCAAAAGTCAAGGGCTGATTGCAGGATAATCTATCTTTTTTTTTCGGTTCCTGCCCTTCCTCGCGGGTCTCTCAGTCCCTTACCACCTGATAAGCAACCGTCTTTGGCACCGAACCGGTCCACAAACCCCTGTACCATCATCATCCATATGTATCGCACGGAGAAGGCAATGCCTTGAGTAAAAGAATGCACAAGCGGGCCTTGCAAGGCAGGTCATAATCCGCCGGCTCTCGCGGCGCGTGCTTCGATCGCCTTGAACGCTTGCCTGAGCGCCAGGCGGACGTTCGGGTCCTTTTCCTCGTCGAGCAGGGTCGTGCAAAGAGGCGCTCCTGAGGCAGAAGCTGTCGAGGCGTACGCCTCGACTGCGTAGGTCCGCACGAGCGGGTGGGGGTGTATGAGTAGTGGTTCTATGTAGACCGCTGCGGCCGGATGCTTCGTCCGCCCCAGCGCCTGGAGGCAAGTGAGCCGCTCCACTACGGTCGCGCCCCTGGCCTCGAGCTGCTCGGCGATCGGGGCGACGGCCCTGCGCCTCTGGTCACCCAGGATCTCGGTCGCAGCGAGCCGCACGGAGAAATGCCGGTCCCGGAGGCGGGCCGCTACGGCTTGGAGGTCCTCGCCGACCCCAGCGTCGCCGAGCGCCAGCACTGCGCGGAGGCGAACGTTCCGATCCTCGTCCGAGAGCAAAGCCAGAAGGTGCTCCCGCGCTTGGGGGTCTTCCTTTGTCAGCTTGCTGAGCCCGGCTGCGGCCGACGCGCGGACGGCCCAGTCGCCGTCGTGGGCCGCCTCGATGAAGACCGGCCGCGAGCGGGCGCTGCCGATTGCGCCGATGAGCGAGATGGCGCGCCGGTGCTCGAGGGGCGACCTCGGGTTGAGGAAGGCTTCGTGCAGGGCGTCCACCGCCGGCTCGCCGATCCTGGGGAGCACGTCGAACAGCGCAAGGCTCTCCATCACATCTGTCGTGTCGAGGCGCGAGACGAGGTAGGCGACCGCGGGCGCACCGATCTCGACGAGCGTGTCCTTGGCTGCTTCACGCTTCGGCCTGTCCTCTTCGAGGTACGAGGAGGCCTCCTCGACGAGCTCGGCAACGTGCTTGCGGACGACCTCCGCCTCGCGGGCCGGGGCTTCACCTTCGGCGGGCGCTTCCCCGGCCCCGGTGCAAAGGATGCACGCGGCAAGAGCCAGAAGCCGGCTCATGATGACGCCCCGCGTTTGCGGCGGCCCGAACGGCGCGATTCGGCCTGCGGGCGCGGCCGCTTCGGTTTGTGAACGGGCAGGATCACTGAGACGGACGTGCCCTCGCCCAGCTTGCTCCTGATAGAGATTTGGCCCTCGTGGTCGTCAATGATGCGGTGGCAGATCGCGAGCCCGAGGCCGGTGCCGGCCTCCTTGGTGGTGTAGAATGGGTCGAAGGCCCGTTCGATTCCCTCGGCCGTCATTCCCTTGCCGGAGTCGGCGAACCGGAGCGTCACCGTCCTGTCCCGCTGATTTGTCTTGGCCGAGACCGTGAGTGTTCCGTTTTCCGGCACTGCTTCGAGCGCGTTGATGCACAGGTTGACGAAGACCTGCTGGAGCTGGTCGCTGTCGCACCAGACCGTCGGCAGCTTCTCCGGGAAGTCTCTGATGAGCCGCTTGTGCTCGAAATCGAAGCGCGAGCGCATGAGCTCGAGCGCTCTATTGAGCGGCCCGTGCAGAGGATGCGTGCCGAAGACGCCGGTTGTGGCCTTCGAGAAGGTCAGCAGCCCCCCGGTGATCTCGGAGATTCGCTTCGTCATCCGCAGGAGCTTCGAGCAGAGCTTGGCGATGAACGGGTCGTCCTTGTACTGGCGCTTCAGCCGGGGCAGGTCCACCGAGATCACGGCAAGCGGGTTGTTGATCTCATGTGCCACGCCCGCGGCCAGCGTCCCGACCGATGCGAGCCGCGCGGCGCGCTGGAGCTGGCCTTGCAGGAGCTTCTGTTCGGTCACATCGCGCAGGACTACTTGTGTTGCGGTTCGCCCCTCGTACGGCACGAGTGATGCGTAGGCCTGAACGGTGATCTCGCGGCCGTCGGCGAGTGTTGCGCGCAGCTCGGTTGCGCTCGATATTTCTTGTCCGGCCTCTCGTGCCCGGTAGCGATGGCGTATCCTTTCCCGGTCCACGTTGCTGACGAGCTCGTCGAACGGCTTCCCCTGGAGCTCCTTGGCCGAGTAGCCCGAGATGTCCTGGAAGGTTCGGTTGGCGAACCGAATACGCCCGTCCTGGATGATGAGCAGGCCGGCGTTCAGGTTCTCGACAAGCGCGCGGTACTTCTCCTCGGATTGGCGGATCTCCCGCGCGAGACGCCTGCTCTCTGTGATGTCGCGCCCCACGGACTGGTACTCAATGAGACGCCCTTGATCGTCGTGGATGGCTCGATTTGTCCACCGCTGCCAACGGATTTCCCCTTGAGGGGTTGTGACACGGTGCTCGTGCGCACCCACGGGGTTCTCCCGGCTTAGAGAAGCGATACCCCTCCAGACCTTCTCCCTGTCGTCCTCCGGGATAAGCGGCAGAAAGCTCTTGCCGATCAGTTCCCCGGGCTTCTTGTCGAAGCAGCGGCAATAGGCGTCGTTGACGAATGTGAGCGTTCCGTCGGGACGAAACCTGCAGATGAGCTCGGTCTGATCCTGAATGATGCCGCGGTAACGTTCTTCCGATGCGCGCAGCGCTTCTTCCGCCCGCTTGCGCTCGGTGATGTCGTGGCAGATCACATGGACGAGCTTCCGCCCGCCGATTTCGATAGTGCTGGCGCTGACCTCGACGTCTATCTCCGAGCCGTCGCGCAGCGTGTTCCGGGTCTCGACGACGGCATGTCCGTCCCGGGCGACCATCTCCCGGAGGGCCGATACGAGCTGAAAGGTGTCCTTGCGCACGAGGTCCTTGACCTTCAGCGCGAGCATCTCCTTTCGCGAGTAGCCGTAGAGCTCACACGCGCGCCTGTTGCAATCGAGGATAGTGCCCTCGAAGTCCTCGAGGAAGATCGGGTCGCTCGCGTTTTCGAACAGGTTCCGGAACTTTTCCTCCGACTCGACGAGCCGCTCGTTGAGCCGCCGTAGGGCCTTCTCGTCCTCACTCCTGTCGGATATGAGGACGATAAAAACGCTGTTTCCCCAGACGCCCACGTTGCGGATGATCGAGAAGCGGGCGGGACGGCGGGAGCCGTCGTGCGCTAGGATCTCTCCTTCGGTCCAGTCTTCCGTGCCGTCGGCCAGGCAGCGGTTGAGCGCGCGCACCGTCTCCGGTGCGATGAGGCGCGTGACCGATTGTCGGTAGAGCTCCGGCTTGGCCTCGTATTCCCGACCGGGCACTTTTTTCACTGTGTAGCCGAGACTTCGGGCCATACGGCTTGTGATCCCGGCGATCAAGGTGGAGGGTGTGAACTGTGCCCCCGTCACATTATAGGTGTGGAGGCAGCCCAGGTGCAGGCGGTCAATTGTGCGATGGATCGCCTGGCCTGTCCGGTGGTACTGCTCGACCCTCTTTGTGAGGAGCCTCTTGGTCACTTCCCTGCCGGTGACTCGGAAGCCGCGAATCGTGCCGCGCTTGTCCCGTTTTGGCCGGAACGAGAACCGGAAGAATCGGCCCGTGCCATTGATCTCCATGGTCTGGAACGGCTCTGCCGGCCCGGGATAGGGCGTGCCTTTGAGGAAGTGGTCGAAGATGACGTCGAGCTTCCCCTGACGTGGGGAGAGAACGGTATCGAGCCGGAGGCCGTTCAGCTTGCCGATACGCCGCCCCGTGACGTGGGCCAGGGCCTCGTCGGCGTTCGAGATTCGCCGGTCGCGCCCGAGCTCGAAGTGGAGAACCGGGTCACGGGTGAGCCGGAGCTCCTTTTCAAGCGCCTGGACCTTTGCCTTCAGCGCCGCGATCGTTCTGTCTTTATCGGCTGTGTGTGTGCGTGCCATGGTGGCCCCGCGTTTCACTGCGTGTCTTGTTGTTTCGGCCCGGCGTCGAAACCGACGCCGAACGCGCTGTTATGCCAGAACGTCCCGTCGCGCCCACGGCGGGAGTAGGTGTCCATGCCGGCAGCATCAATCAGGATCCCGATTGACGGATAGCCCCGCGCGCGGAAATACGTTGTCTCCTTGCGTGCGTACGTGCCCGCGCCCTGGGTTGTGTCCTTCTCGCCTATGTAGCGGTCGTCGCCGCTGAGGTCAATGAGGAAGCCGATGCCGTTGGCGTTGCCGGCGCCCTGCGAGAGCCACTCGGCGCTGTAGCGATCGTCGCCGGCGCCGTCAATGAGCATTGCCGCCGACAGGTCGTGCGCACACCCCTGTGAGACGCCCCACGAGCTGTAGCGATCGTTGCCGGCGCTGTCGGCGAGGATGCCGACGCAGAGGTGCGTCGCCGCGCCCTGCGAGTAGCGCCGCGCGATGTAGCGGTCGTCTCCGGCGTCGTCGTAGAGCAGCCCCACCGCGTACCAGTAGCTGCTCCCCTGGGCGAAGTAGTCGCCGATGTAGATGTCGTTGCCGGCGTAGTCGAAGAGCGCGCCGAACCCGCCGGAATAGAGCGGCCGCCACCCGATCGAGAAACCTTGTGAGAGGCTGCCGTAGTACTGCTGCTCTTCGCGATAGTCCTTGTGCTTGGCGCCTGCGAAATAGACGTCGTTTCCCTCGGTATCTATGAGGAACGCCGCGCCGTTGATCCCGGCATGCCCCTGGCTGTTGAGGTGCGCGGTATAGTGGTCGTTGCCCGCCTCGTCCACGAGGATGCCGAAGCCGAAGTGCGCGTTGGCCTGCGAGGCGGTGTCGGCATAGTAGCGGTCGGTCCCGTCGGCCTCGACGAGCAAGCCGAGTCCGAGCAGGCCCCGGCCGATCGAGTTGTGCGTGCCCGAGTAGCTGTCGTCGCCTGCTTCATCCACGAGGATGCCGAAGCCGCAGTTGGCCGCGCCGAAGGCGAACGGCTCGCGCGCGATGTAGTGGTCGTTGCCCGCGAGATCGAGCGCGATGCCGATCCCGTTGAGCCTGCACCACGATGCGCCGGCACGGTTGAGGTAGATGTCGTCGCCGGCCGGATCAATCAAGATGAAAGCCGGATCGAGGTGGACGTCGTCGCCCCACGTCCCGATCGCGATGTCGCCGAGCGGCGTGGCGATCCGCACCGGCCGCTCCATCGCCTCCGGCCTTTTCCAGTCGGCGATCTCGTCGGCGTGTTTCGCGAGCAGGTCGCGCGCGTGATCGGTCGCGGCGCACAGGATCTTTGCCGCCTCGGCGAGCTTCTGCTGGTCCACTTTCTTCAGCAACGCGAAGAGCCGATCCACCTCCTCCTGTTCCGGGTGCTCGCCGTGCGTCGCGATATGGCTCACGTTGGCGAGGAGGAATGCGCGATCGTCGTCGGAGAGCGCCTTGTATGCGCCGGCAGCGCTCAGCCGGGCCGCGGCGGAGGCATCCACGAGGATCGTGAGCGCCTCGCGAATCGGGGGCGCGACGGGCTTGAGCTGTGCGGCAAGTGTCTTGCGCCGAATCGTCATTTTGACCCCCTCGGCCTGCGCGAGCACCTCGAGCGCCTTGTACAGCGTCCAGTCCGGCCGCCTGTTCGGCGCGAATGAGGTTGTCCTGACGTCGAGGTCCTTGGTTTCGGCCACCAGGTCCATGAGATCGCCCAGACGGGTCGCCTGAGCGACGCGCTCGGCGATTGCCTCGGTCCACCTGGGGATCGTCAACGGCTCGGCGAGCAGCTCGTCAGCGATTGTCAGGCGGAACTCGTCCGGCGGGGTGTAGTCGGTCTTCAGGACGATATCGGCAGGGGTGAGGGCCGCCGTCTCGAGGGCTCGCTCGATGAGGTCATCGAAATCGTCCGGCAGCTCGACGGCCCCGGCGCCGGCAGTCGCCAGCGCCGCGCTCAGCGTGATCACAAACAACAATCGTCGGGACACAACTCTCCTCCACCCCTAGGCGAACTCACTTTAGCTCTCCGCTCCAGCGGCATCAATCGAAAACCGTTCGCATCCCCGGAGGCAATTCGCTTGACGGCGAGGCGGGGGACGGCTACCGTGTGCCGCGCAACTTATTGGGAAGAGGGCACGGAGGGCGCGACAATTATGGGGCCGATCAGACTCAACAGCGGGGACAGCGAAGATCGTCGCTCATTTGGGCGGATTGCCGAGCGGTTGCTCAAGAGCCGCACGATCCTGATCTCCGCCAGCATTGATGAGGAGACGGTCGAGGACGTGATCCGAAACCTGGTGCTCATGGAACAGGACAGTGAGACCGAGCCGATCACGGTTTACATCAACTCGCCGGGCGGCGCCGCCGACTGCGGGTTTGCGATCTACGATATCCTGCGCTTCACGAAGCCGCCGGTCACGGCGCTGGTGACGGGCCTATGCGCGAGCGCGGGTGTGATCATTTTCCTTGGCGCCGCGCCGGGCAGAAGGCTCGCGCTGCCGAACTCGCGCTTCATGGTGCACGAGCCGCGTTTCCTCTCGGCCTCGTACGGGCAGGCAAGCGACCTGGCCATCACGGCCAAGGAGCTCCTCAAGATGAAGGACCGCTACAACACGATTGTCGCCGAGGCGACCAGCAAGACGCTCGAGCAGGTGGGCAACGACACGCGGCGCGACTTCTGGCTCTCGGCGGACGAGGCGAAAGACTACGGCCTCGTCAGCAAAATCGTCAGCTCCCGCGACGAGATTTAGGAAAGAAATTAACCGCCGATCTACGCAGATAGGCACTGATTTTGCGCGAGGCAGGAACCTCGCGCATTTCTTATCTATGTAACCTGTGCAAATCGGTGGTTGATTCCTATGCCGAGCGGGCGCGGACGAGGGCGGCGCGTGTGTAGTCGGCGATACGCTCGTACGCGCCGTCGTCGAGGGCGTGGCCGTCAACGATCGCCTCGCCCACGCCGACGCAGAACGCACCGGCGCGCAGGTACTCGTCAATCTGCTCCATTTCGATCTCGCCCGTGGGCATCAGACGCACGTCCGGTAACGGGCCCTTGACCAGGCCGAGGAACGACGAGCCGCCGAGCGCGTTGATCGGAAAGACCTTCACGACGTCCGCCCCGAGCTTCCATGCGCGGAGGATTTCCGTCGGCGTTGCCGCGCCGGGCATGACGACGCAGCCGGCCTGCTTGGCGTAGGCGATCACTTCCTCGTCCACGTTCGGCGCCACAACGAACTTGACGCCTGCTTCGACGACCGCTTTGGCGCGTTCCATGTCGGTGACCGTTCCCGCGCCGGCGACCGCCCCTTCGTGCTCCTTGATCCGTGCGATCACTTTGACGTAGTCGGGCACGGTGCAGGTGATCTCGATGAGCTTGAGGCCCCCGGCCGCCATGGCGTCCACGACGGCGAGCGCCTGCTCCGTCGTCTTGGTACGAATGATGCCGACGATTCGTTCCTGCTCGATCAGCTTGAGTGTCTCGTTCATGCTTACGCTCCGTGCGCTTACGCTCCGTGCGCTTACGCTTCGTGCGCGTGCGCTACGTGCGCGTGCGCCCCGCGAGTTATGGGTGAGAAAAAGACCGGCGCATTATGCGTGGACACCCTTGGCGAATCAAGCCGGAAAAAGTCTCTGCGAGCTCCGCGCCTCCGCGAGAGGAAGATAAAGAAACTTTCGCAGAGGCGTGGAGCTCGCAGAGAATCAGATGATGATCCGAAAGACGATGAGGGCGAGGAGCTGCATGAGGGCCGACGAGATCGCGGCGCGCCACAGGCTGAGCCGGCAGAGGAACCAGAGGAGCACGGTCCAGAGGAGGAAAACGCCCAGGATCCCGCCGAGCAGCGTCAGCAAGAGGCTCAGGAGCGAGCCGATGAACGCGACGCTCGCCGCGTCGGCCATCTTGAGCCGGCGCCCCACGAGGCGGACCGACGCCCAGACGATCCCCGTCGAGACCGCCCAGATGACGGCAAGCTGAATGGCTGTGAGTGCAAGGGCGTCCATGGCGTCCGATTCAGAGCTCCGTGTTCTCCGTGTCCTCAGTGGTAAGAAGAGGCCGGGACGCCGCGGAACCGCTTTCCGCATGCGCCCCGATTTCTTAGGCTAGTACGCCGCCTCATAAGTACGATGACGTATTGTTCTTGCTTCTTTGATGGGCGTTCGGTA
>CBDUSE010000088.1:0-13527 GCA_965369835.1 uncultured bacterium | reverse complement strand
TCTCAGACGCCCCTGGCGGGGCTTGGATTCATGCGCCGGCTTCAGCTCAAGCCGACTCGGGTGCTCGCCCAAAGACCAAAATCCGAATCGCTTTATGTGACACCGTGTTTGGATCAGGCCGCTTGCGATCAGCGACAGAACGGATTCTTGTGAAGGCAGTTCCATCGCATCGAGCGCCCTCGCACGCTCGGCGGGTGAGAAATGCGGGCTAGCGTTGCCATGCCTGAGCTCAAGCTTTCCGCGATATATGGCTGAAACGTACAAATATGTACTTTCTATCTTGACTATTCGACGCTTTCGGTGTATGAAATGCAATACACGGCAAGAGACTTTGTAGTAGCGGTCTTTTTATCGGGGTGATGCTTTCCGTTTTCGGTGAGCGCGTGCAGGGCACTCAGTCTCCCTGCCTTCCACTCTCCACCTACGGACTAAGCACCCAAGCACGCTCTTGGAGTGAGGGGGTAGCAGCTATGATGCGTGGCACTGTCAAGTGGTTCGACAGCAAGCTAGGGTATGGGTTTATCCGTGACGAGAAGCACGGCGAGATCTTCGTGCACCATTCGGCGATCCTCGGCGAAGGATTCAAGACCCTGCGCCGTAACGAGCCGGTTGAGTTTGAGATCGTGGAGGACCCGCGCGGCTTACAGGCCGCCAACGTGATCAGGGAAAGCAATCGGAACGGGGATTCTCAACGGCGCTCCGGCGCCAACGGGTCGGAATCCGATTAGACCTAACCCTTCTTCCCTCTCTCACCGGCGCCGTACCTTCCCATGCCCCAAGGGGCAGCACGCAGAGGCATGCGTGCGCCCGAGGTCAGCCAAGACTGCGGGCGCAGCGGAAGCCGCCGTTGATGTCGGCTGAATGCGGCGGGAAGCCGCTCCGGAAGGCGCAGCGCATCACATAAGCGTAGTAGCACCACGCGCCACCGCGAATCACCTTCAGGCCGCTCGCCGAATCGCTGCATACGGGACCCTCAACCCTTTCGGTCAGGCCGCGGTAGAACTTCTCGTCGTACCAGTCCTCGCACCATTCCCAGACGTTGCCCGCCATCTCGAACAGGTCGTGCCCATTCGGCGGGAACGACTTCACGGGCACCGTCCCGAGGCTCGAGTGGAAGTGCGCCCGGTCCGAATCCGGCAGGTCGCCCCACGGGAACTCGCGTTCCTCGAGCCCGCCACGCGCGGCGTGCTCCCACTCCGCCTCGGTCGGCAGGCGGCAGCCGCGCCACTCGGCGTACGCCCTCGCCGCGTACCAGCTCACGAACACCACCGGGTGGTCCCTCAGCTCCGGCGGATAGGTGTTGTAGTTCCAGAGCGCGAGGTAGTCGCGGTCGGTCCGGGCGCGATCGGCTGCGGCCTTGCGCCACTCGGGCCGTGCCTGGAGGAACTCGAAGAACTGCGCGTTTGTCACCGGCGCCTGGTCCATGAAGAATGGCTCGATCTTGACCGCGTGAATCGGCTGCTCGTCCTCGTCGCCCGTCTCGCTCCCCATCTTGAACGTGCCCCCCGGAATGAGCACCATCCCAGCGGGAGCCGTCCGCCGCGTGGGGGGAGCCGGTGTGGCGCGAGCAGTCGTGACGGTCGGTTCCGTTTCCAAGGAAGTCGCGACCTCCGCCTTTGCCCTGGCTTCCGCGGCAGTCGCAGGCGCCTCGCGCCAGACCTGCCGCCCGCTGAGCTTGTCAAGCTCGAGCAGCACGTCGGCTGCCGACCGGTAGCGGTCGCGCGGGTTGAAGGCGAGCAGCTTCGCCACGATCTCGTCAATGACCGCCGGCAGCTCGGGGTCGAGCTTCGTCGGCATCGCGAACAGGCCGACCGGCAGCCGGCCGGTGAGCATCTCGTAGAAAAGGACGCCGAGCGAGTAGAGGTCCGAGCGCGCGTCGTCGCCCGTTCCCGAAAGCCGCTCGGGCGCGACGTAGTACATCGTGCCGAACCGCGCCTTCGAGACCGTGTAGTCGGCCCGGTCCTTGAGCCGGGCAATGCCGAAGTCGGCGATCTTGACCTGCCCGTCGTTGCTCAGGAGCACGTTCTCCGGCTTGAGGTCGCGGTGCAGCGTGTGCCGGTGCGCGTATCGCAGCCCGGCGCAGATCTGCCGCACAATGAAGAGGGTGTCCGCCAGGTACTCTGAACCTGTCTCGCTGTGTGCGTGCGCGCGGATCCACTCGCGCAGCGAGATGCCATCCACAAACTCCATCGTGATGTACTTGACACCCTCGGTCTCGCCGACGTCGTTGACGCGAATGATGTTGTCGTGGTTGAGCCGGCGGGCGATTCGCGCCTCCTCGAAGAAACGCCGCGAGAGCGACTCGCTCGCCAGCAGCGCCGGGCTCATCATCTTGATCGCCACCGGCTCGTCCAACAGCAGGTCGTCGGCACGGTACACGACGCCCATCCCGCCTCGGCCAAGCCCCGCACGTAGCACGTACCGGTCCGAGACCGTATCGCCCACCTCGAACGGTTGCGCCACCCGGCGTCCCTCGACGAAGGTGGTCGCCTCGTCGAGCGGATCGTGCGGTCGGCTCTTTTTTGTGCCCGGCGCGTCCCGGTTCACGAATCGCCCTCTCCAAAGTGCTGCTCAAACGGCTCGAACGCCAGCGCCGTGTTGCCCAGCATGATGTGGTCACCGTACTTGAGCGGCGCGACCTCGTCCGGCTGGAGGCGCCGCTCGTTGACCCACGTACCGTTCGCGCTGCCGAGGTCCTCGACGAGAAAAAGGCCTCCCTTAGCGATCAGCCGCGCATGAATGCCTGAGACGCCCGGCTCGCGCACCACGATCGCCGCCTCGGGCGAGGCGCCGATCGTCACGTACCGGCGCACCTGGACGTACGCCTCGCGCTCGGCCGCCTCGTCGGAGCGGCTGAGCACCACGCCGAGCACCTGCTCGGCGCTCGGCACGCAGACCTCCACCAGCTCGATCTCGGGCGCGCGCTCGGAACCGCGATACACGTTGAACCTCTTCCACCTGAGGTAGTCGGGCCCCTTGACGATGCGGGGCATCAGCTCAAAAAGTCCCGCCACATCAATCGGCTCACGGTCGCCGAGTGGCTCGATCGCCTCGACAACGACCCGACCATCGCGCCGTCCGAGCCGCACAAGCTGCACCTCGTCGGCCCCCGCGCGCAACTGAAAGGCAAAGCGATGAATCCGCCGCGAGAGGTCCCGGGTTGGCGCCGTGTCCGGCTCGAGCCGAAGCACCACGTCGTTGCGCTCCCGGCTTTGCGGGTCCGGTGCTGAGCTTCGCCCGAAGGCAAGCTTGAGCTTGGCAAAGAGCGCCACGGTGCGCATCTCGCCCCGCTCGAGCATGCGTAGCGCCGCTCTCTCCATCGGCGGCACGCCCGCAAGGCGCTCCGGACCGACGATCTGCTTGCGCACCGGCCGCACTTCGCAGCGCACCTCCTCGACGAGCCGCACCGGCACCCACAGTGCGCGGCGCCGCGGCTGCATCACGCCGCGCGGCCAGCGCCGCGCCGGCTTGAAGACGTTCTCGAAGTCGCCCACCACATCGCTGTTCTTGATGACAAATTGTAGCGTTGTCTCCTCGACGTGCGGTGGGTTGACGATGAGCGTAAGCTCACCCACGTGCACGCTGAAGACCTGCGCCGCATCCAGCGCCTTGATGCGCACCCGGCACGCCGCCTCGCCGTGCCGCACCGGGATGACCGAGAACCTCAACGGCATGTGCCGCCCGCGCCGCACGTCCCGCACGATGCTGCGCAGCGGCGAGTCCACCACCGGCGTCTCGATCTCGACCATCGCCAGTTGCACCTCGTGCGCACCGGTGTTCGTGAGCCGCAGCTCGAGCACGCCGACCGCGTACTGCTGCAACACGCGCGACGCGTCAATCTCGAGCCGAAAGTCGCCCGCAGCGGCCGGCACCGTCTCCAGTCCGAGCGACCCGGGCACGATCGCCTTCGACAGGAGCGCGCCGCAATGCTCGCAGTAGCGCTTGTGCGATACCTCGTGGTCGCACTCGGGGCACCTGGCCACGCGCCTCTCGGAGCTCGTCGGCGGCATCACGCGTACTCCTGCTCTTCGCGTTTTTCCTGCTCCGGCATCGGTTCGCCGTCGCTTGTCTCACTCGCCGCGGCAATCTCGCCGCTGACACGCTCGTAGGTCTCGGCCGTTATGGCCGCCTCAGAACGGTACTTTTCCGCCAATGCCAGCGCCGCCTCGGGCGAGTTCGCCGCCACGAGCGCCAGCAGTTGCTCGGGCGACATCTTCGTCTGCTCCTGAAACTTCCGCAACTCGACCAGGCGGTCGGCCCGCTCGTCGTCGAGGATGGCGATGAGCGCCTCGATCGTCGCCCGGCTGTAGATGCCGAGCCGGAGCTCATCGGTCTCGATCCGGCGCAGCCGCTCGCGGTGGCGCAGCTCGCGAATCTTCTCGAGCAGCTCGAGTCCACGTTCGCGCTTGGCCCACCGCAGCTCGTCGAGCGCCTTCTCCTTCTCGAGCTCCGACTCGAAGGCGACGGCGCCCTGCTCGATCTCGCGCCTCGCTGTGTCGAGCGCCAGCCGCTCGCGGTACGCCCGCTTGAAGTCCTCGATTTCCTGCTCGCGCAGCAGCACCTTGAGTCCCGCCTGGTGCTCGGCCTCGCGCACGAACTGCTCGAACTCCTGCTCGGACCGAAAGCGCTCGATCCGCTCGGCGGACAGCTCGCCCTGCACGCGCCTGTAAAGCTCGAGCGCGCGGCTCAGTTGGAACGCCTCGCCGCGTTCGGCGCGAAGCCGCTCGTAGGCGTCGCCGTAGAAGTCGAGGCAGCGAAGCTGCACAAGCTCGAGGCCGCTTCGCGCACACGTGCCGTTGAGCTCGATCCGCAGCTCCTCCTCGACCGCTTCGCGGAGGCCCGGCCTCGCACAGAGCGACTCGAGCGTCTCGCGCCGGACGATCTCCGCCACCACCGGCAATCCCTCCGCGCGCCACAGCTCGCGAATGTCGTCGAGCAGGACGCGCCACCTAGCGCCCACGACCTCGCGCCGGAACGCCTGCGGGTCCACGAGCCGCACGACGAGGAAGACCTTCACCGACACCACCTGCTCGTCGGCCGTCCACACCTCCGGCAGATCCAGCTCGACCGCCACGTCGTCAGCCGAGACAAGAACCACCGTCGTCGGTCCATCGCGCCCCAGCGTCGCAAGCCGCCGCGGCACGCTCTCGACCGTGTGACGGCCCGGTTCGAGCACGCCCGCGTGTCGCTCGCCACGGAATAGGAGCGCGCGCGTGCCCGGCTCGACGACCAGCGACTTGGCCAAGAAACCCGCCAGGTCCTCAACGTCGAGGACGACCGCGAACTCCTCGGGCTCGCGCGCCCAGCGGTTGTCCACGAGCATCGCCTTGCCGTGTCGGGCGAGTTCCGCGCCGCAGTGCGAGCAGAACTTCGCGCCCGACGCGCTCGCACGCCCGCAGCGGCCGCAATGCACCGCCCGCTTCGGCGCCGGCTTGCCGCACGCCCCACAAAAGTTGCTCGACTTGCGCACGCGCGCGCCACAGTACGGACATTGTGTCGTCAAAAAGCCCATCGCCTAGCGCCTCGAAATAACCGCGCCGAGGTCGTCGAACCGGTCAATGAGGTACTCGCCTGTTGCCGCCAGCCGCTCGAAGCAGCGGTGCGCGATCTCGCGGTGGAAGCCGCCCTCCTCGACGAGTGTCTCGAGCCGGATGCTCGACTGCACCGCGAGCCCGTTCCGCACGAACGCTGCGCACTCGCTGATCACCGGCCCATCCGAGAGCGGGTTGAGGAGGTATTCCACCGGCTCGCCCGCGCCATAGCAGCGACCGCCCGGCCGGTCCACGAGCACCACACGAATGCCGGCGCGCAAGCCCGTTGCCGCCCGATCCACCGCTTGTTCCGTCCATCCCGTCGGCGACCAAACCGTAACAACAAGGTAGCCCATGTCTTTGCGAGTCCTTACTGTTTCATCGAGGACTGCGCGGAGATCGGCGGCCGTGCACGGCTGTACGTCGAAACCGTGCCGTTTGTATGCCGACCGGTGCACCGCCGGCACAAGCAGTACTGCAAGAAACGCCCGACCGGTTCGGACCCGGCCGCGCCGCGCAATCTCCGCCTCGAACGCCGCCGCTCCCCCGTCGAGCGCAAGCCATTCCTCCGCTGCCGGGTTGCGACGAATCGTCACCGCAAGCTTTTCGCGGGGCACGAGGGACGCATTGTCCGCGGGCCAGCCGGAGAGTTGATCGAAGCGATCGGTCACCTCCGAGAGATACGAGGCGGCAAGCGCTTGCAGGTCCTCCGCGCCCACGACCGGGAGACCTTCGGCGCGCAGTCTCTCGACCTGCTCGTTGCGGTCCTTCGGCCGGGCATGCGCCGGGCAGCGGGTCGCCTTATCCACGCGGGCACACTCGCGGCAAATTACCGCCTCGCAGCCCGGCTCATCACATTCGGCGGCGACGGAGTATTTGAGCACCAGCTCGCGGCCACACCAGGCGCAGCGGCGCTCGACCGACTTATCGTCGCCGTGCAGCGGTCTGGCCACACGGTTGTCCCGGCCGTTGGCCCGGAGCTCGCGCATCGTAGCCGCCTTGCGCTCCTCGAAGTAGCGCTCAACGTCCTCCAGCGCAAGACGATAGATGCGCCCGATCCTGGCCGCCGGCAGCTCACCGCTCCGGATGAGCCGGTACACGGTCTTGTAGTCAACCGCCAGCAGCTCGGCCGCGCCCTGGATGTCTATGATCCTGCTCACGCACCTGCTCCAGAAACTCGCTCACTCAGCTTTTCCAACGCAATATCCGTACCATCCCCCGAGTTACCGCTCTGACCCGGACGTACCCTCTCTGCCAGGGGACAGGGTGTCGCAAAGGCCCACATTCCTCTTCTTGCCCTCACCTACCCCCTTCTCTGGAGTTCATGCAGCCTGCCGCCCGCTGTCCGTGGCACGTCTCTTGCATCACTCAGAACGAGGAGGCTGCACTGTGCCGGGACGTAAAGGAGACACCATCGGATGGGCCTGCTGAGCCTGAGCGAGCTTCAGCCCGGAATGGTCCTGGCGCTGCCGCTGTTCAACAGCAAGGGCCTCATGCTCCTGCCGCGCGGCACGCGCCTCACCGAGAAGCACCTCGACCAGTTCAAGCGCTGGGACGTGCGCGAGGCGGTCGTCGAGGGCATCGGCCGCGAGGTGCTTGCCGGCAGTGCCGCAGCGCAGCTCGACCCGGACCTGCTCGCTGCGATTGACCGCGCCCTCGACGAGAAGTTCGCCCCGGACGACGGCGATGAGATCATGGCCGAGGTCAAGCGTATCGTCCGCAAGATGACAATCGAGGAGGCCGTCGGCCGCACGAGAGAGCCGTCATGACCGCTCGAGAAGAAACCATACGCGCTGCCATTGTGGGGTGTGGTCGGATCGCGGGCCTGCTCGAGGACGATACCCGTCGCGGCCACCCGAGCACGCACGCGGGCGCCTACCGGGCGGTCGAAGCGACGCGCATTGTCGCCTGCGCCGGCCGCACGATCGAGAGCGCCGAACAGTTCGCGCAGCGCTTCGACATCCCCGCCGCGTACGACGACTTCGAGACGATGCTCGACGAGCAACGGCCCGATCTCGTCAGCATTTGTACTCCTGCGTCGGTCCGGCTCGACGTCGTGCGCGCGGCCATCGCGTGCGGCGTGCGCGGCATCTTCTGTGAGAAGGCGCTGGCGACGAGCCTCGCGGCGGCGGATGAGATCGTCGAGCTCTGCCGCACACGCACCATCGCGATGACCGTCAACCACAGCCGCCGATGGTGCTGGGACTTCCGTGCGCTCAAGGCGCTGCTCGACGACGGCCGCCTTGGCGAGTTGCAGTCGGTTCGCGGCGCGTTCAGCGGCCAGATGATCCACACCGGGACGCACTTCTTCGACGCGCTCCTGTGGCTCGCCGGGCCGGCCCAATCGGTCTCGGCCTCGACGTGGCCGCACGTGGACCCCGACACCAACGAGACGAACGACGACGGCGACGGCGTCGCCACGATCGAGATGCAGTGCGGCGCGTACGCGCACGTGGACGCGATCGCCAAGGACTACTCGCTGTTCGAGCTCGACCTGCTCGGCTCCCGCGGCCGCGTCCGGATCGGCAACAACGGCGTACTCGAGCTCTTCGAGTCCGGCGAGAGCCCGCACTACGACGGCTTCTTCGAGCTGCGCCGCGCGCCGTTCCCGTCGCCGCCCGCCGGCGAGACGAACCCCTACGTGCTCGCCGTCAAAGAGCTCGTCGAGGCGATTGAACAGGGCGGCACAACCTCCTCGACGGCCGAGGATGCCCGCGCGGCGCTCGAGCTGGCACTTGCGATGTTCGAGTCGAGCAAGCGCGACGGCGCACGCGTCACGCTCCCGCTCGCCGATCGCGGGCTGTGCATCGTGTCGAAATAGGAGGTCCGAAATGACGACCACCGCACTCAACGAAGACCTCATTGCGAAGTTCGAGCGGCGCGTCGAGCTGCTGACCGAGGTGCTTGAACTCGCCCAGCGCCAGCGCAAGTGCGTCGAGCAGGGTAAAACCCGACGGCTCGACCGGCTCATCCGCCGCCGCGACCATGCACTACGGCAGTGGCGTGAGCTTGAGCAAGCACTCGGCCCGCAGCTAGAGCCTACACGGGCCGGGACGCTTTCCGCCGACCAGAAGGCCCGCCTGCGCACGCTCATCAGCAAGTCGGACAAACTCGTCGAGTCCATCACGCAGCAGGACGACCTCATCGCCGAGGTGATCAGCACACGAAAAGCGGAAATGACCGATGAACTCAACGGGCTGCGGAAAGGGCGGGAGACACTACACGCCTACGCCAGGGACTTTGTTCCAGGGAAAAAGGCGGGCGTTGACCGCAGCGCCTGACCTGTGCAGAGGCCGGTTCAGATCCTGAAGTCCAGGCCGACTGTCGGCATGACCTGATCACGCTCCGGGCCGGTACTCCGGCCCGCGCCGGCGCCCTCGTCGTCAGGAGCTTCCTCAACAAGGCTCGAAAGCTCGGTGCCGGCGCGACGCAGCTCCCGGACGATCCAGGCTTTGGCCTCAGCGGCGACCGAGCCTGCCTCGTCAGCCCCCACCACTCGCAGCTTGCCCTTTGCCAGCCCGTCTTGGACGCGAAGCTCGCACCACACCATGCCGTCAGCCTCGAGCGGCACCCAGGCCCGTACCTCGATGAGGCTCGGCACAGGCGCCTTGACGTGGCTTGGCAGGAGCATAGCGTGCAATGCTCCCGGCGGTCCGGCGAGCTCGACAAAAGCGGTGGCAACAGCGCCCCTTCGGACGAACGGCACCTGGAACATCCAGCGAGCTTCCCCCGCACGCGTGCCGACCTCGTGTGCCGCACGCAAACCGGCCAGCACGGCGCGCAAACGGGTGGCGATCTCGGCGAGGTCTCCTTCTCCCCCGGGTGCGCATTGCGCCAGCAGGGCCGGCCAGTCGCACGGGGATTCGGCTTCCGGCTGGGCGGGTGCCGCGTAGAGTTCCGCCGCGCACGAGAGCCACTCACCCGGGCCGCCCGAACGAAGGCGTCTCAAGAGCGATCGGACCGCTGAAGCGATACTTTCCCGACCGGAAGGCGCCGGATTGGCCGACGAGAGCGCCGCCTCGAGGGCGACAAGCAGCTCCCCGAGACACGGCGGCTCGAAGAGCGCCACCCGCACGGCTGCGATGGCTTCCGCATCGTCGGCGAGCCCATGGCGAACGGTGTATGCAGCGGCCGCGGCCGTCGCCTCGTCGTCGCGACCCGCTTCATGCACCAGTCGGGACACCGTGGCAAAATCCTCCGCCGTGATCGGAAGCTCGGCTGAGAGCATAGCAGCGGCGAGGCAGATGGCCGCTTCGGTCGGTTCGATACCGAGGCCGGCAAGGTGGCGCGCCAGTTCGGCGGCGGTGGTGGCCCGGCTTGCCTCACGCACCTTCGGCGACGGCACAATGCGCAAGTGCACCTTCTCGCCGATGTCGGTCACTTCGGCGTAGAGCACCTGGCCACGCATCAGTGGAAGGGGTGAAACGGAAACCGTGTTGAGGC
Source organism: uncultured bacterium (assembly GCA_965369835.1). GTDB lineage: Bacteria > Auribacterota > JABMQX01 > JAFGEW01 > JAFGEW01 > CBDUSE01. Next base: position 3,553 of record CBDUSE010000088.1, on the reverse strand, counting down.
CGCGGACGCTGATCATCGCGGTGCCCTTGGCCAGCGGCTGAACAACGACAGCGCGCACAATGGTGCCGAGGCGAAGCCTCTTCCGGATCTCGGAAGATGGGCGGAAGGAGACCGCGAAGTGTTGCCTCTGGGCCGCCATCGGTGTTGCGTCCGCGTACGGCGGCTAGCCTATCTTGAGGGCAACCTCGATCGTAAAATCCCCCACGTCCGTCGAGAACGGCACAACGACACAGCTCACATCAGGCGGATGGCTGTGGCTCTGGTCGAACCCCAGCGTCACTGTCGGCAGGGCGATCTGGAAGTTCATGCCCTTGTCCTGCATCTCGCCCTTGGCGCCGCCGGCAATCATGTTGGCGATCTCGCCGACACCGTCCTTGACGGTCGCATCCATCTCCGTGTGCTCCTCGCTGAGCATTCTCGAGATGACCGCGCAGGCGAGACCCTTGCCTAAGTTGACGGTGACCGAGCCGGTGGCTTCCCCGGTCAAGCCGATCGTGCCAGAGATGTCGCACTTCGGCGCGTCGGCCGTCTTCAGATACGGCTTGCCGATCTTGGCCTTGGTGAACGCCATTGTCTCGAGGGCATTGGTCGTGCTGCGAATAAAGGGGTTGATGTAATCAACCTTCATGGATGCAGGCATGGTAACCTCCTAATGAAGCAGTCTGGTCCAGCGCCGCGTCGGTTAGCCGAGCTCTCCGAGCTCGATGCCCAGCACGCTCTGGATCTTGTCCCTGAGCACATCGATCGTGAACGGCTTGACGATGTAGTTGTTCACGCCGTTCTTGATCGCCTCGACGATCTCGCTCTTGCCCGCCTCGGTAGTGACCATGATGATCGGCACGTCCTTGTACTGCGGTTTCGACCGGAGCGCCTTGATAAACTCCAGTCCGTTCATCTCGGGCATGTTCCAGTCCGTGACGATCAACCCGGTTTCGGCGGTGAGTTTTTCGAGCGCGTCCACGCCGTTCTCGGCCTCGGCGACCTGACTGAACTGCAGCTTGTTCAGGGAATTGATGATAATACGGCGCATGGTCGAAGAATCGTCAACGACCAACACTTTCATGCTCGGCATGAGCTCTTCCCTCCCTGCCTATTGATCTTGCACGCTATTTCTATGCCACTTTTGCACCGGGCGGCTGCTAAACCAGTGGTCCGGCGGCGCCGGCGGTTTCCCCTGCCGTATTTCCAAAACCCGCCTCTCGTGCTTGACACGCCGTCCGCCCCCTCCCAGAATGGCCAGGTGACGGATCAATGGCCAAAGCCTTCAGCAAAGGCGAGGACCATGACAACAGACCTGCATGAACTTATCAGCAACTCCTGCACGCTCCCACCGATGCCGGTGGTCGCCACGCGCGTCATGCGCGAACTGATGAGCCTCGAGGCCTCGGCCGATTCGCTCTCGAAGGTCATCGAGACCGATCAGGCGCTGGTGACCCGCATCCTCAAGATCGCCAACTCGGCGTTCTACGGCTGCGCGCGTAAAGTCGGCTCGATCCAGCTTGCCGTCGTCGTGCTCGGGTTCAACACCCTGAAGAACCTGGTCATCGCCACCAGCACCAAGAGCCTTTATCACCAGCAGAGCGCCACGGAACAGACGCTGTGGGAGCACTCGCTCGCCGTCGGCGTCGCCTCGCATGTCCTTGCGATTGCGTTTTGCCCCGGCAACCTCGAGGACGCCTTCACCGCGGGGCTCCTGCACGACCTGGGCAAACTCATCTTCCACACACAGGACCCTGAGCGCTACACCGACATCCTCGCCCAGCAGAAGCAAGGCGTCCCGTGCTACATCAGCGAGCGTGACGCCTACGGGTTTACCCATGCCGACGTCGGGGCGGTCCTCATAAACCGGTGGAACCTGCCGGAGAACTTCGAGTCCGCCATCGGGCTACACCACTCGCTCGAGAGGCCCGCGTTCAACAAGCTCAAGCCCCGTCCCAAGGAGCTCACCGCGCTCATCAACCTGGCCGACGGCATCACTAACCAGATACTCGTACCGGTCTCCGAGGGCGCCGAGATCCCCGTCGAAGGCATGGAGATCACCATGGAGGCCCTTGGCGTTTCCAAAGAACGAGTTGACGGATTCCTTACAATGATCAAAGAAACGCTCGAGGCGGAAAAGGGGCTCTTCGAGCTCTAGCCGCCTCGCCCGCCGCGCTACGCGCCTCCGACGGCCATCCCGACTATCTCGAGCGGATCGAGGATAACCACGATCCGGCCATCGCCCATGATCGAAGCCCCGCCCAGCCCTTTGATCGTGGCGAGGCACTCGTCCAACGGTTTGATCACGATCTCTTCCTGATCGTGCAGTTGCTCGACGACCACACCGACCCGGTGGACCCCAACCGAGAGAATCACCACCGGCAGCTTTGCCCGACTCTTCCCGCCATTGCCCTTGAGGCGCAGAAGCCGGTCCAGGTGCACAAGACCTATCGGCTCGCCCCGGAGCATGATCGCCTCCTTGCCCTGTAACCACTGAATCTGGTCACGCGCGATGCTGATCGTCTCGTCCACTGCATCGAGCGGTACGGCGAAATCCTGCCCGCCGGCGCGCACCAGCAGCGCCTCGATGATCGCCAGGGTCAGCGGCAGCTCGACACGGATCATCGTGCCCTCGGCAACTTTGCTCTCGATTTTTACTGTGCCGTTGAGCTTCGAGATGTTCGTATGCACCACGTCCATGCCGACGCCGCGGCCCGACACGTCGGTGACTTTCTCTGCCGTGCTGAAGCCGGGCCGGCAGATCAATTTGACCAGATCACGCTCGCTCATGCCGTCGGCCTCGTCCGGGGTCATGAGGCCCTTTTCGAGGGCCTTGCGCTTCACCTTCTCCGGATCAATGCCCGCGCCATCGTCGGTGATCTCGATCACGATGGCGTTGCCCTCGTGGGCCGCGCGCAGGATGATCGTACCGGTCTCATCCTTACCCGCCTCGCGACGCCGTTCGGGCGTCTCGATGCCGTGATCCACCGAGTTACGGATCAGGTGTACGAGCGGGTCGCCGATGTCCTCGGCGATGCCCTTGTCGAGCTCTGTCTCCTCGCCGTGGACGATAAGACGGACCTTCTTGCCGTTTTTCCTCGCCAGATCGCGCACCAGCCGGGGGAAGCGCGAGAACACCACGCGCACCGGCACCATGCGCATATCCATGACGTTGACCTGCAGGTCGTCCGAGATCCGGTTGACCGAGAAGACACCGGACTTGAACTCCTTCAGCATCTCGTCGGTGAAGTCGTTGCCCTCGATCCGCCTGACGATGTGCGCGAACGTGTTCTTCGTGATGATCAGTTCGCCGACCAGGTTCATGAAAATATCGAGTTTCTCCTGGTCGATCCGCATCGTCTTGACCGCCTGCACCTTCCGCGGCCCCACCTCGGCCGCGGCCTGGCCGCCTTTCTGCTCGACAGGCTCCGCCATGGTTTGCGCTTCCGTAGCGGCAAGCTCCGGCTGCGGCTGGGGTGTTTCGGGCTGGGCCGGGATCGGTTCGGCGACGGCCGGTCCCGCCGCCTCGAGCTCGGCAGGTTCCGGCTCGGGCGCCGGTCGAGGCGCTTCACCG
>CBDUSE010000087.1:0-13606 GCA_965369835.1 uncultured bacterium | reverse complement strand
AGATCGCCCGTTTCTTTACCGGCATCGAAATCCACCCGGGCGCCCAGATCGGCCAGAGCCTCTTCATTGACCACGGCAGCGGCCTTGTCATCGGCGAGACCGCGATCATCGGCGACAACGTCAGCCTCTTCCAGGGCGTCACACTCGGCGGCACCGGCAAGGAGACCGGCAAGCGCCACCCCACGCTGATGGACAATGTCACCGTCGGCACGGGCGCCAAGGTGCTCGGCAACATCACCATCGGCGCCGGCTCGTACATCGGCGCCAACGCCGTCGTGCTCAAGGACGTCCCCCCGAGCTGCACCGTCGTCGGCGTACCGGGCCGCATCGTGCGGCAGGAGGGCAAGCGCATCAGCCCCGCCACCACCTTCGACCACGTCCACCTGCCCGACCCCGTCCTCGAGCGCATCCGCGAGCTCGAGCAGCTCATGCTCGAGCGCATCGCGCACCTCGAACAGGCCGCCGTCGAGTACGACCGGTTCAGGAAGGACTGGGACCTGATCCGCGCAGAGCACATGGCCATCCACCACTCCGCCAAAGACGCCGATCGCCCCAAGAAACCGCCCCTGTCTTGAATGCGACAAAGACCACCCCACCACCGAACAGACCGCCGCATCGGACGAACCGGACGACTAGGCCCCACACTCCCTCCCTCTGGCCAACCTGCGCGATGATAGTGTATAGTGCTGCCTGCCAACGCCTCGAAGAACCTGGAGGAGGAAGGCCGTGGCGCTGCGCTTCCACGACACACTGACACGAACCAAACGCGACTTCGAGCCGATCGAGCCGGGCAAGGTCGGGCTCTACACATGCGGCCCGACGGTCTACGACTACGCGCACCTCGGCAACTTCCGGGCCTACATCTTCGAGGACCTCCTGCGCCGCACCCTCAAGTACAGGGGCTACGCGGTCACACAGGTGATGAACCTAACCGACGTCGAGGACAAGACGATCCGCGCCTCGCGCGAGGCCGGCATCCCGCTCGCCGACTACACGGTAAAATACATCGAGGCGTTCTTCGAGGACCTCGACACGCTCAACATCGAGCGGGCTGAGCACTACCCGCGCGCGACCGACTACGTCGCCGAGATGATCGAGATCGTCAAAAAACTCGAGGAAAAGGGCATCGCCTACCGAAGCGACGACGGCAGCGTCTACTTCAACATCGCCAAGTTCCCCACTTACGGCGAGCTGGCGCACATCAAAGTTGACGAGCTCAAGGCCTGCGCCCGGGTCGCCCACGACGAGTACGACAAGGAGAGCGCGGCCGACTTCGCGCTCTGGAAGGCGTGGGACGAGGGGGACGGTGCCGTCAAGTGGGACAGTCCCTGGGGCCCCGGCCGGCCCGGCTGGCACATCGAGTGCTCGGCGATGTCCATGAAGCTCTTGGGCCCGCACTTCGACATCCACACCGGCGGCGTGGACAACATCTTCCCCCACCACCAGAACGAGATCGCCCAGAGCGAGGCCTGCTCGGGCCAAAAATTCGTCAACTACTGGCTGCACAACGAGCACCTCATCGTCGAGGGCCGCAAGATGGCCAAGAGCTTCGGCAACTTCTACACGCTGCGCGACCTCCTCGACAAAGGCTACTCGGGCCGCCAGATCCGTTGGCTCCTGCTCACGACCCACTACCGCGCTCAGCTCAACTTCACCTTCGCCGGTCTCGACGCCGCCCGCGCCAGCCTCGAGCGCATTGACGTGTGTTGTCTCGAGCTCGAGCGGGCCTCCGCACAAGGTCCCGAAAACGGAGGGGGCAAACCAGCGCCTTTGATCGAGGAGGCCCGCAAGCAATTTGAAGAAGGGCTTGACGACGACCTCAATATCTCTGTGAGTGTTGCTGCTCTTTTCGATTTCATCCGCGAAGTAAACACGCTTCTCGCCCAGAACGCGGTCACCCGAAGCGAAGCAACAGAGGCAATAGACTTTCTTTACGCCCTCGACAAGGTGCTGGGTGTCATTGGCGCAGGCCCAGTCGTGCCTGTACCTGCCGACGTGCAGCGCATGGCTGACGAACGAAGAGCAGCCCGGGAGAGGAAGAACTTCGCTGCAGCCGACGCCCTGCGCGACGAGATTGTCGAACGCGGCTTCATCATTGACGATAAGCGAGACGGTTACCGAATCAGAAAGGGCCAATGAGAGACTCAGGCCTGTATGAACCGTTCAGCCCCAAGGGGGCGTCTGAGAGTAGCCTCGGGCGCAAGCCCGTGGTCGAGGGCGGCACAATGAACAGAGCCCCTTTGGGGCGACTGAGAGGTCAATCGCCCCTGCGGGGCTCTCTTTGGTTGTATGCTCGTCCCGTCCCACGGGCTTGCGCCCGTGGCTACTGCCAGTCGCCGCTACGCGGCTCATGCGACCAGTTGACGCAAAGGGTCTTCAGGGTAAGACAAAGGTTTGTCAGGTCTCGCTGCGTGGGCCGTTTCGGAAGCCTGCTGGTCCAAGAGTCGGTTGCTGGCCCTGCGATGTGTGGTGAATAAATGGCACACGGAAAGTTTATTACATTCGAGGGGCCGGAAGGCTCGGGCAAGACGACGCAGATCGAGCGCCTTGCCAAGCATCTGCGCTCGAAGCGACACGACGTCGTCGTCACCTTCGAGCCGGGCGGCACGGAGATCGGCCGGCGCATCCGCGAGATCCTGTTCGACCGCGCCCTCGGCGAGATGACGGCGCGCGCCGAGCTGCTGCTGATGAACGCCGCCCGCGCCCAGCACGTCGAGCAGGTAATCCGCCCCGCCCTCGAGGCCGGCAAGATCGTCCTAAGCGACCGGTTCGCCGAGTCGTCGCTTGCCTACCAGGGCTTCGGCCGCGAGCTCGGCCTCGAGACCGTCGAGCCAATCTGCGACTTCGCCACGGGCGGCCTCCAAGCCGACCTCGTCCTGCTCCTCGACCTCGACGTGGAGGAAGGCCTCAAGCGAAACCGGAAACTGGATGCGGCGAGTTCTTCGGCGCCCGAGAGCAAGGCAAACCGGTTCGAAGTCGAGTCGCTCGAGTTCCACCGGCGCGTCCGCGAGGGTTTTCTAAAGTTAGCAGAGCAGGAGGCGGAACGCTTCGAGGTGCTTGACGCAACTCTCCCGCCCGACGAGTTGCACGAGCGGATCGAGAAGGCCGTCGCCGAGAGACTGGGTCTCACATGAGCTTTTTGGAATAAGCAAAGCATGTGAGGGAGCGCTTCGGCAATCTCAAGGCCGCGCTGGATTTCAACGGGAGCCTTCAGTAGCGAATGGGTTTTAGCGCCGGACATCCTGTCCGCATCATAGGCAATGAGCGCGCGATCGGCCTCCTCACCCGGAGCATCGAGCAAGGCCGGGTCGCGCACGCATACCTGTTTGCCGGGCCGGCGGGCGTCGGCAAGGGCCTCGTGGCGCGCGAGTTCGCCAAGACCCTGAATTGCGAGCGCGGTGAATCGCGAGCGTGCGACGAGTGCATCTCATGCCGTAAGATCGCCCACGAGACCCATCCCGACGTGCGCTGGTTCAGGCCCGCCGGCGCGATGCGCATGATCCGCCTCGAGCAGGTGGCCGAGTTCCTCCAGGCGGCCACGCTCCGCCCCTACGAGGGGCGCTGGAAGGTCTTCATCCTCGTGGACGCCGACCGCCTGAACGTCCAGTCGCAGAACAAGGTGCTCAAGACGCTCGAGGAGCCGGCCCCGGGTACAACGATCATCCTTACCTCGGCGGTGCCCGAGGCGCTCCTACCCACAATTCGGTCGCGCTGCCAGCGAATCGCCTTCCATCCCATCGCCCGCGACGCGATCGAGCGCTTCCTCATCGAGCACCACGACGCAGCGCCGGAACGAGCCACGATCGCTGCCTCCCTTGCCCGGGGCAGCCTCGCCGCGGCGATCGAGTTCCTCGACGAGCACGCCGACCGGCGCCGGCTCGATCTCTACAACGTGCTCGCAGCCGGGGGCTTTGAGCATTTCGCCGACCTTCAGGCGATGGCACTCGGCATCGAGAAGCAGCTCGTGACGCGACGCGACACGCTCAAGAAGCAGCTTGCCAACGAAAGCAGCGAAACGCTCAAGGCGATGGCGCCCGCGGCGCAAAAGGCCCTGACCGATCAGTATAACGCTCAGGCCGAGAGCGAGTTCCGCCGCGAGGTGGACGGCGTCCTGAATTGTATTGTCCTCTGGTATCGCGACGTGCTATTTTTCAGGGAAACGGGTGCCGCGACGGCGCTCATCAACGCGGACTACGCCGAACAGATCGCGGCCCAGGCCGCCGAGCGGACGACCGACGAGCTGCTCGCCGCGTTCGACACGATAGATGAGGTGCGCAGGGCGATTGCGCTCAACGTGAAGCTCTCGAACAGCCTCGAAGCGCTGTTCCTCAAGCTCGGGCTGCTCAAGAGCGCCCCGGTCGGTGCCGGCAAGGGTCGCTGACGCGTCTTTGCTCACACGCTGCCGGCAGCGATGGCGGCCAACGACCACAGCGGTGTCATGATGTAGGGCGGGCTTGCCTGACGAAGCCCAGCGGAGTCTGGTCGCCCTCGCTGGCCCTGAGCGGGGCCGAAAAGACCCATCGGAGCCCCGCAGGGGTGTATGGAAGTAGCCACAGGCTTCAGCCCGTGGCAGAAGGCAACAGAAGGACCGAGAGCCCCCTTCAGGGGCGATTCACATAGAGTGCGACGCTGAATTCAGTCGCCCCTTCGGGGCTCTGGGCGTGTTGAGGCACCCCAATTCCACGGGCTCGCGCCCGTGGCTACTCTCAGACGCCGCCACGCGGCTCGCGCGAGCAAGACGTAGCCAAGCCGAGGTGTAGATGAGGACGCCATGTTCCTCGGGTTGTTGAAGCCCTTGCACATCGCGAGCCCCGCGCATGGAGGAGTGTTCCCCATGATTACCGTGGTACAGATACGCTTGCGTCAGGCAGGCCAGCCGCGTTTTTTCAAGGTCGGCGGCCTTGACCTCAAGGTGAACGACTACTGCATCGTGCAGGCCGAACGCGGGCTCGACTTCGGCCAGGTGCTCGACGAGCCGCGCCCCGCCATGGAGGACGAGTTCGAGGACCCGCTCCTCATGGTCGTGCGCAAGATCACCGTCAACGACCGCTTCCAGATCAACAAGAACATCCGCGACGCACAGACAGCGCGGGCAACGTGCCTCAAAAAAATCGAGGCTCATAACCTGCCGATGAAGCTCGTGGACGCCGAGTACTCGTTCGACCGCGGCAAGATCATCTTCTACTTCACCGCTGAAGGGCGGATAGATTTCCGCATGCTGGTCAAGGACCTCGCCCGCGCCTTCCGGGCGCGCATCGAGCTGAGGCAGATCGGCGTGCGCGACGAGTCGAAGCTGCTCGGCGGCATCGGCTGCTGTGGCCGCATCATCTGCTGCCAGTCGTGGCTGCGCGGCTTTACGCCGATCAACATCCGCATGGCCAAGGACCAGCACCTGTCGCTCAACCCGACGAAGCTCTCCGGCATCTGCGGCCGCCTGCTCTGCTGCCTCAAGTACGAGCACGAATGCTACCGCGAGCTGGCCAAGGGCCTGCCCACCAACGGTACGATCGTCAAGACCACGCACGGCAAGGGAACCGTCATTGACCAGAACATCCTCAAGCGCGCCGTCACCGTCCGGCTCGACGACGACCGCGTAAGCCAGTTCCCCATCAACGATATCGAGGTCCTGCAAGCAAGGGAGCCCCGCAAGCGTAAAGCATGAGCCCGACGCCGTTCTACATCACCACCGCCATTGACTACCCGAACGCGCTGCCCCATATCGGCACCGCGTACGAGAAGATCGGCGCCGACGCCATCGCCCGCTTCTACCGGCTCGCCGGCTACGACGTCTTCTTCCTCATGGGCACCGACGAGCACAGTCAGAACGTCGAGAAGGCCGCGCGCGAAAAGGGCGTCCCCCCGCAGGCGTTCCTCGACGAGATCGTGCCGCAGTTCGAGGCGGCGTGGCACTCGCTCGGCCTGAGCTACGACGACTTTATCCGCACCACCTCGCCGCGCCACGTCCGCACGGTGCAGGCGCTCATTCAGCGCTGCCACGACGCGGGCGACATCTACAAGGGCACCTACGAGGGCTACTACTGCGGCTCGTGCGAGGCGTTCTACGACGAGGCGGACCTCGTGCCGACCGACGGCGAGTACGGCTGCCCCACGCACCGCAAGCCCGTTGAGTACCTGAAGGAAAAGAACTACTTCTTCGCGCTCTCGAAGTACGCCGACCGGCTCAAGGCGCACATCGAGAAGTATCCTACGTTCATCCAGCCCGACGTGCGCCGCAACGAGGTGCTCGGCCTGATCGAGCAGGGCCTGCGCGACTTCAGCGTCTCGCGCGCCTCCAAGGAGTGGGGCATTCCGCTGCCGTTCGATACGTCCCAGGTCATCTACGTCTGGTTCGACGCGCTCACGAACTACCTGAGCGGCCTCGCGCCCGACGGCGCGCCCGCGCGCGGCACGGGCGACGACGGCGCCGCATTCGAGCCGCCGTCCGATAACTTCAAAAAATACTGGCCCGCGGACATCCACGTCATCGGCAAGGACATCTCGCGCTTCCACTGCCTCTATTGGCCCGCGATGCTTATAAGCGCCGGGCTCCCCGTGCCGAAGCAGGTCTCGATCCACGGCTGGGTCAATGCCGTCAGCCTCGACGAGGACGGCACGCCGCACAAGTGGAAGATGAGCAAGAGCGTGCTCGCCGAACGGCCCGACCTCGCGCCGCTCATTGACCCGATCGTCGCCGCCGAACGCCACGGGCCCGACGCGCTGCGCTACTTCCTCCTGCGTGAGGTCGCCTGGGATCGCGACGGCAGCTACAGCCTGGAGAAATTCGACGAGCGCTACAACGCCGACCTCGCCAACGATCTGGGCAACCTCCTGAACCGCGTCGTCTCGATGATCGGCAAGTACTGCGGCGGCGCCATCCCGGAACCGGCAAGCGACCAGGGCCCCGACGCCGAGCTCAAGGCGGTCGCCGAGCGGACCGTCGCCAACGTCTGGTCGCTCGTGCAGCGCTCCGTGCTGAACCAAGCGCTCGCCGAGCTCTGGACGCTCATCAAGCGCGCCAACCAGTACGTCGAGGAGACCGCACCGTTCAGGCTCCGCAAGGACCCGGACAAGGCCGAGCGCCTCGATACTGTTCTATACAACCTCGCCGAGACGCTCCGCATCGTCGGCCTGCTGGTGACGCCGTTCATGCCCACGATCGGCCAGAAAATCTGGCAGCAGCTCGGCCTCGGCGACGCGCACGCCGCCGCCCGCCTCGACGACATCAAAACCTTCGGCGGCCTCACGCCCGGCACCCCCGTCGAGAAACCCGTCCCCCTCTTTCCAAAAGAAGACGTGTAGTCTCCCTACGTCCCCCTTATGCTTTCTGGCCCTGCCTAGGCTCGGCAGAGCAGGATGCGTGGGACCGTCCTTTCTGTTGCAGAAGGACCTTACCCAACGGGGGAAATGCGCTTGACTTAGGCACAGACAGCAATGCAGTGTGCCCATGCGTTCCGCTGACGTTCCCGGGAAAGGCACGCCGGAAGAGGTCCTTTGTGAAAGAGCTGCGGTCCCCGCGATCTCCGTGCAAGCCACGTGTTATAGGACGGGAAACACGAAGCCCCGCGTTCTTCGCGGGTACGCCTGATCAGTGTTCGAGCTATGAATCCCATCGTACACATTGCGGACGGCGTCTTCGCCCATTTTCTCGACACGAGTTGTATCCTCAATCGCGCCAACCACTTCAACATTGACTCAATCCATACCCCCTATGTCACGCCGGAGGTAATTCAGGAAATCCGGCAGCATCCTGACGTGATGTTCAACTCCTACCTTGACCGCCTGCTGAAGTACACGAAGGTCGTGGGAAGAGACACATTCCGACGCGAAGGGTTGGGCCAGATGTACGAGTACATCTACGGGTGTACCTCTGCTCTCACCCCCGAGCTGCGTCGCCACATGGAGCAACTCGATGCAGAGAACCCTCCAGTTGCCGAGAAGTATGGCAAGGCTCTGAGACTCACCCAGCACGTTGCCGACCATACGTTTCTCTGGCACCGAAATCACTGCTACCTGACCAAGCGACCCACGGGGTTTGCAGACCCAGAAGACATCAAGAAGGAGAAGCCTCACCGGTTTGCCAAGGCTATTCGAGACCAAAGCCGGTGGTTGCACAATGCCTATTACAAATACCATCGAGCGCGTTTCCAGGGCCTAAGGGACGGAAGCTACCGCTGGACTGATGAGAGGTTGGCAGCAGCAGCGTTAATCACCGCCCTGGCACAGAGCAAGCTCTCTGTAATTCATACAGAGGACTTGGACTTCGTTATCATCTTGAAGCAAGCAACAGACAATCTGATACTGGAATCCTGTAATCGTGAAGCCGCGACACATCCTGTGAAGGACAGGGCCGACATTGTCTCTCGCTGTTACGCCAGTCGCTCCCTCTTCGTGGAGGAATGGCGTCAGACTGAACTCAGGCAGCGACGGATACCCGAACAAGAGGTGCGCAGACTCCTCGGTGCACATCATCCTAATGACGCGCTATTCCTCCTGGCAACTCTGAGTTGTAGGCCGGGCGATGTCCTCGTCTATCACAACAAGTTCTGCGTGGGGTTCCCCCATCTCTTTCCGAAAGAGCTTGTCCAAGACGTGGCGAGGAAGACTCAGACGATATGCAAATAGACTCAAACAACCACATGGAGCCCGACGGCGAAGCCGCCTAGGCTCATCCGTGGCGTTCAGCATCTCGATGCTCCCGATGATACCTGAGCAAGAGGTCGTCCATGGACCGGCGTCCGAGCGGAAGCAGCCGGAGATGCCGAAGTCGCCGATGATGGGGAGCAGCGTTCCCAGTACGGCGTGGGGATGCGCTCCGGAGTAATCGAGGACCAGCCCGTTGGCAAGGCCGTGGTCCGCGAAGGCGTCCAAACCGGCGTCGACATCGTGACGGACCACTTCGGAAACCGGTAGTCCCTCTCCCTTCTTGGCGGGCTTTGCGCCTTTGCGTGAGATCGTCTTCCAGAGAATCTGTCGGAACAGCTGAAGGCTTTTAGTCGTCAGAGCATATAATGGTCGGGAACTGAGGAGAGCATGAACGACACGATTCTCGAGACCGAGGGGCTGACGAAGCGGTTCGGCAAGCGGGTGGCCGTGGACGGGCTGAGCCTGCGCATCGAGCGCGGCGACGTGTTCGGCTTTCTCGGTCCGAACGGCGCGGGCAAGACGACGACGATCCGCATGGTCACCGGCCTGATGCGCCCGCACGGCGGTACGATCGCCATCGGCGGCGTGCGGCTGCGTCGGCATCGCAGAAGGGCGCTTCGCCATGTCGGCGCGCTCGTCGAGACGCCGGCGTTCCACCCGCACCTGAGCGGCCGGATGAACCTCGCCGCCTTCGGCTCGCTCAGCCGCCGCATCACGCGCGTGGAACTCGATGAGACGCTTGACCTCATCGGCCTCCTCGGCCGCGGCAGCGACAAGATGAAGACCTACTCGCACGGTATGAAGCAGCGGCTCGGCATCGCGTGCGCCCTGCTTCCGCGGCCCGAGCTGCTCGTGCTCGACGAGCCGTCCGAGGGCCTTGACCCGCGCGGCATTAAGGAGGTACGTGACCTGATCGTGTCGCTCGCCCGCGAGCTCGACGTGACCGTTTTCATATCGAGCCACATCCTGAGCGAGGTCGAGCAGATGTGCACCCACCTCGCGATCATTGACCACGGCCGGCTCGTGAAACAGGGCGCCATCGGCGAGCTGCGCGGCGCCGAGCCGGTCGTCACCTTCGGCCTGGATCGCCCGGCCGAGGCGCGCGCGTTTGTCGAAGGGAAGCTTGGCCTGCCGGTTCTCTCAACGGACGAGATCGAGCTGCGCCTCAAGCTCCCGCACGAGCGCATCGCCGATGTGAACGCCGCGCTCGTCGAGGCCGGTTACCGCGTCCAGTCGATCGTGCCGGCGCAGCAGTCGCTCGAGGACCTTTTCCTCGAGCTCACGGAGAAATCAATTTTATGAGGTTCCTGCGGGCACTCAAGTTCGAGCTCATCAAGAACCTGCGGAAGAAACGCACGTTCTGGGCGTTCGTGGCGGTCACAGCGCTTGTGAGCATCCTGCTGACCGCCTACCTGGTTCACGGCTGGAACCCGGCCGAGCAGTACGCAAAGAGACTGTCGTCCGCGGAGGCCACGATCGCGAGGAGCATGGTTGACCGCTACGGCCACGGCACGCTGTTCGCCACGCTCTTCATGGGCCTGCTGAGCTACGCGCTTATGCCGGTGCTGGCCGTGGCGTTCGGCGGAGAGCTCATCTCGAGCGAGATCCAGCTCGGCACGCTGCGCACGGCGCTCACGCGCCCAGTCACGCGCCTCGGCTACTACATGACCAAGTATGCCTACGCGGCCATCATTACGCTCGCCTTCGTCCTCTTCACGGCGCTGCTGACCTACGGGCTCGGCGTGGCGTTTCTCGGTCGCGGGCCGCTCCTCGTACCGGCGGCGTTTTTCGGCCAGGCACGCTCCGTGACGTTCCCGGCGCTGCACACGCTGAGTGAGCAGACAGCATTTGTACGCTACCTCGTCGCCTACCTGCTCGTGGCGATCGCCGTGATGACGATGACGACGCTCTCGTTCACCCTCTCGACGCTGGTCAAGCACACGGGCACGGCGATGATCATCGCGATCTCGACCTACTTTATCCTGCACATCCTGGCGGCCACGCCGTGGCTCGAAAGCTGGCGCCCCTACCTGTTCGTGACCAAGATGGACTACTGGATACCGGTCTTCATGCCCGACCCGCCGAGCGGGGAGATCTGGTGCACGGTCGGCTACTTCGCCCTCTACAACGCCGGGCTGTTCGCCGTCGGCCTCGCCGTCTTCCTCCGTCGCGACGTGCAGTGCTGAATGTCATATCGGCGGTTACAGAAAGCGCGTTGAAAAGCGCTCGAAGCGGAGTCTGGCCGACAGCCACGCACTGGCGCCAAAGCACCGGCCCGAGATCGGGAAAGGACGTTAAAACACCCTGTGAGGGGCGAGTTGGGCACGCGTGGGTACCAGCGCTAAAGCGCTGGCCTAGGGAACACGGACAAGCGCGTTAAAACGCGCTCTCTTCAATGTCTTGAACGGGAACTTCCGGGGAAAAACGCCCCCCCTCTGGTTTCAACGATGCAAAGGCGCAGCCCGTTTCAACGGGCTTCTTGGGTTCCACCAGGCCAGCCCTTGAGGGCTGGCGTCGAGCGGCTCACATCCTGCTCAACCGGAGCCCGTTTCAACGGGCTTCTTCCCGAAGAGCCAGGGCTTCAGCCCGACCGAGCGCCGCACGATTCCCACTTGACAAATCGAGCCTTGTTGACACATACAAGAAGCGACAATGCGACGGTAGCTCAGTTGGTAGAGCTCCAGCTTCCCAAGCTGGTTGTCGAGGGTTCGAGCCCCTTCCGTCGCTCTTTTTTTATGCCCGGAAGCAAGGGATGAATTAACCACAGATTTTCACAGATGGACACTGATTCAATCCGATGGCTAAGGGCCATCGGATATGAAGAAAGCGGTCAAGGCCCTATCTGTGTTGATCTGTGGAAATCTGTGGTTCATTCCTCCGGCTGCGCAGGGAGACGGCCAGGATGGCGAGATCGCTCGGGTTGATCCCCGCGATGCGCGAGGCCTGGCCGAACGTCTCGGGCCGCACGGCGGCGAGCTTCTCGGCGGCCTCGTTGCGCAATCCACGGATCGCCTCGAAGTCCACGTCCGGCGGGATGCGCCGCCGCTCCGTGCGCTCGAGCCGGGCGACCTGCCGGCGTTCTTTAGTGAGGTACCCCTCGTACTTGATCTCGAGCTCGATTCGCCGCTCGATCTCCGGCTCGTGGCCGGCGACAAGTTCCGGATAGCGTCGGCGCAGGCCCTCGTACGTCGTGCCGGGTCGGCGGAGTAGTTGCGCCAGTAGCTGCCCGTTCGCGCGCACTGTCCTGAAGCGCTCGACCTCGTCGGCGATGAGCGCCTCGCGGCGTTCGAACGCCTCGAAGTCATCGTCGGTCACGAGGCCGAGGCGATAGCCGAGCGGCATCAGGCGCGCCTCCGCGTTGTCGCTCCTCAGCAGCAGCCGGTACTCGGCCCTCGACGTGAACATGCGGTACGGCTCGCGGATCTCTTTCGTGCACAGGTCGTCAATCAACACGCCGATATACGCCTCGTCGCGGCCGAGCACGACCGCCTCCTCGCCGCGCAGCTTTTTTGCGGCGTTGATCCCGGCCATCAGCCCCTGCGCGGCGGCCTCCTCGTAGCCCGAGGTGCCGTTGATCTGGCCGGCGAGGAAGAGGTTCTCGACGAGCTTCGACTCGAGCGAGCGCTTGATCTGCTCGGGCGGCACGAAGTCGTACTCGATCGCGTAGCCGTACCGCGTCAGCTCGGCGCGCTCGAGGCCGGGGATCGAGTGGACGAGCGCGACCTGCACGTCCTCGGGGAGGCTCGTCGGGATGCCGTTCGCGTAAACCTCGTCCGTATCGAGCCCCTCCGGCTCGAGGAAGAGCTGGTGCCGTGCCCGATGTGGGAAACGCACGACCTTGTCCTCGATCGAGGGGCAGTAGCGCGGCCCGATGCCGACAATGCGCCCGGCGTACAGCGGCGACCGGTCGAGGTTGGCGCGTATAATGTCGGCCGTGCGCTCGTTCGTGTAGGTGATGTGGCACGGGACCTGCCGCAACCGCTCCGGCGACTCGGTGCGCGCGAATCTCTTTGGGGGATCATCTCCCGGCTGAAGCACGCAAGCGTCCCAATCAAGGCTCTTGCCGTCGAGGCGCGGTGGTGTACCGGTCTTGAGCCGACCGAGCCGAAAGCCGAGCGACCGCAGGCTCTCCGAGAGCCCGAGCGACGGCGCCTCGCCGAGCCGGCCCGCCGGCCACGAGCGCTCGCCGACGTGGATGAGGCCGTTGAGAAACGTACCGGTCGCGAGCACCACCGCCCCGGCGAGCCACGTCCGGCCGCTCAAACCCCACACGCCCCGGACCCTCGCGCCCTCGACGAGGAGCTCGGCCGCCATATCCTCGAAAACGGCGAGGCCGGGCTGGTCCTCGACGACGCCGCGCATCGCCTCGCGGTACGCCTTGCGGTCGCACTGCGCGCGCGGCGCCCAGACGGCGGGCCCCTTGCTCGTGTTGAGCATTCGGAACTGGATCGTCGTGCGATCGGTCACTCGCGCCATCTCACCACCGAGCGCATCAATCTCGCACACGAGGTGGCCTTTGGCGAGGCCGCCGATGGCGGGGTTGCACGACATTTGCGCGATCGTCTCGCGCATGCCGGTGAGCATCGCGACGCGCGCGCCCATCCGCGCCGCCGCGAGCGCCGCCTCGCATCCGGCGTGTCCGCCCCCGACGACAACCAGATCGTATCTGTTGGACCGATTCATCCGAACCCCCTAAGCCGCGAAGCGGCGATTGGGAGTAGCCACGGGCGTTCGTCCTGCGTAGCTCCGGCGAAGCAGGACAAGCCCGTGGAGGAAACGCGCACATTATGCCACAGGAGCCCCGTCAGGGGCGATTCAGCTAGCGGTTTACGACTCAATCGCCCCTGGCGGGGCTCTCGCTCACTCGATGGCCTCGTACCACGGGCTTGCGCCCGAGGCTACTGCCAAACGCCCTTGCGGGCTACCGGCCAGAGCACAGGCGTCGCGGCTCAGACGCCCTTGC
>CBDUSE010000086.1:0-13632 GCA_965369835.1 uncultured bacterium | reverse complement strand
GCCCTCGACCCATCCTACCTCCCGCCGGTCCGCGGGTGGCGATAGCGTTGTTGGGCGGGTCGCCGCGCGCGCGGACCGCGCGACGCCCGCCGAGGGCGCGTAGAGGCGCCTCGAGCGCGGCGCAATGGGGTCTCAGCCTGCCTCGATGTAGCGGCGGACGACGCGCTTGCTGATCGAGCAGGTGACGATGTAGGGAATCGTGCGCATGTGCGCGGCGAGCTCGGCGACGGTGATCTCGTCGTCGCCCTGCCGACCGATGAGGACCGCCTCGTCGCCGACGCGGGCGTCGGGGATGTCGGTGACGTCCACCATCGTTTGGTCCATGGTGACCGTGCCGAGGATGCGCGCGCGCCGGCCGCGCACGAGCACCTCGCCGCGGCTGGAAAGCTCACGCGAGTAGCCGTCGCCGTAGCCGATGGCGAGCGTGGCGACGCACATCGGCTTTTCGGCGGTGAACGTGCGGCCGTAGCTGATCGTGCGGCCGGGGTCGATCTCCTTGACGAAGACGACGCGCGTTTTGAGCGCGAGCACCGGACGGACATCGAGTGGGTGCTCCTCGGCGAGATGCGGCGACGGCGCGTGCCCGTAGAGCACGAGGCCGGGCCGGACCATGTTGAAGACGCTGTTGGGCAGGTGGGCGATGGCGCTCGAGTTGGCGACGTGCCTGAGCGGGATGCGCACGCCGCGCGCCTCGAGCGCGTTGACGATCCGCCCAAACGAGTCGAGCTGCTCGTGGCTGAACGCCTGGTCCGCTTCGTCGGCGGAAGGGAAGTGGGTGGCGATCCCCTCGATGCGCAGGTGCGGCAGGCGTGCGACCTGTTCGATCTGCTCGACGCACCCCTCCTGCCAGAAGCCGATGCGACCCATGCCGGTGTCCACCTTGACGTGGACGTCGAGCGTGATGCCTACGTCAGCGGCCCTGGCGTCGTAGGCGACCGCTTCCTCCGACGAACAGACGAGCGGCACGAACCCGTTGGCGATCACCGTGTCCATCTCCTCGTCGAGATTGGCGCCGAGCGTCATGATCCGTACGTCACGCTGCGAGTGGTTGAGCGTGTCGCGGACCTGGAGCGCTTCGAGCACGTTGGCGACGCCGAGAAACTCGACCCCTTCGTCAACAAGCGTCCGGCTGATCCGCTCATAGCCGTGCCCATAGGCGTCGGCCTTGACGGTGGCGAGGATCCGCGTGTCGTCGCCGACGAGGCGGCGCACGGTGCGCACGTTGTGGCGCAGCGCATCGAGGTCAATCTCCGCCCAGGTGCGCACGAGCCGCTCGTCGGCCTCGGCGGGCGAGGTCACTGGGCGCGCAAGTTGAGGTAGACCTTCTGGAGAAGCCACAAGTTCTCTTCGTCGAAATGGTTGATGCCGCCGTAGGTGTAGGTCTGCTCGGGGGCGTTTTCGAGGAACGCGTTCAGGCCACGGTTGCCGTAGCACGAGGTGGCGAGCCGCACCATCTCGCCGGTGAGCACGCGGAAGTTCTCGTCGGCGCGCGGGCGAAGGTTCGGCCCCAGGCAGGCGTAGCTGAAGCTGTTGTGCTCGATGCGCCAGTGGCCTTCGTTCGGCGCCTGGGCAAAGATGTCGAGGACGCACTTGGCGCCTTCCTTGATCTCCTTGCGGCGCTCGGGCTGGATAGTCGGCCTGACACCCCCCACACGGCCGTAGCCGATACCGCCCACACTGCTCATCCCGATACCGTGTTCGAGGGTGCTATCGCCGAGGGTATAGTGCTCGCGCCGCTGCTCGGCGATGTGGCCGACGCTCAGCAACACGATTGAGCCCCACGCCACCGGCTTGACTCGGTCGTAGAGATCCATAGGTCCAAACGCCTCGGGGCTGAGCTCGCTCCGCGTAATCACGCGCGCCTCGGGCGGGTGGTAGAACTCCGCCATCGCCAGGACGAAGCAGCCAACGCCGTTTGCGTTCAGCTCGTTGGCGATCGCATCCGCTTCGTCATAAGGTAGGTTCCTGGCGAGGATACCGGTGCAGGTGCGCACCGCGCGGGTGGCGTCGCCGTAGACGAGGTTCTCGGCCTTGGCGAGGATCGTGGCCGTCTTTTGCAGGTCGAGCTGTTGCTGCTCGTTCAGCAGGATCGCGTACATCGGCGCAGACCTCTCTCTTGGCAGACTCTAGCAAAAACGTTGCCGCACGACCAAAGTAAAGTTGTTGCAGCAACCGCCCATCAAGTTGTACCAAGTTGAACCTCCGAGTCGCGGAGACTCAGGAAGAGGCGGAAGCATGGGCGCCAAGCAGAACATCGTGCTGTTCGGCTTCATGGGCACAGGCAAGACGTGCGTCGGCCGCGCAGTCGCCGAGCGGCTCGGGATGACGTACGTGGACCTCGACGATCTGATCGAGGCGCGCGAAGGCACCACGATCTCCGATATCTTCGCCGCGAAGGGGGAGCCGTACTTCCGCCGGGTCGAGGCCGAGGTGGCTGCCGAGGCGAGCCGGCTCGAAGGCCATGTGATTGCATCAGGCGGCGGCGTGGTGCTCAATGAGAAAAACGTCCGCGTGCTCGAGCGAAGCGGTGTCGGGATCTGCCTCAACGCGACGGCCGAGGCGATCCTGAAGCGGGTCAAGCACGAAACGCACCGGCCGCTGCTGGCGGTCGAGGACCCGCTGGCGAGGGTCCGAGCGCTTCTGGCCTACCGTGCCCCCTTCTACTCGAAGGTGAGCCAGCAGGTCGAGACGACTGGCAGGCCGGTGGAGGCGGTCGTTGAGGAGGTCATGGCGATCTGGCGGCGTGAGTCTCAGTAACGTACATGGACTGATTTGCGCCTTATCATGCTTTGGCTCTTCCCTTCCGGCATTTTTTATGCTAAGTAGAGTGCCGGACTGGACTTCGGGCCGTTGACGCACGGTTGAGCGCTGCTCTGGCGATCGGGAATGCAACCGGCGCCGTGACTTCCGCGTCAAAGGGCCTGTATCCATCAGGGGATCTGTATGCGTCTGAAGAGGGCCCTATTCTGCGCAGCCCTATGTCTATGCGGCGCGCTCCCCGCCTCGGCGTACGTAGTGCGCCATGATGCCGGGGGCGAGACGCTGCGCTGGCCGGCAACGTCGCTGCCGGTGCGCTACCGGGTCGGTGTGAGCGGCTCTACCGAGGCCGACGAGGCGCTCGCCGGCGCGGTGCTCCGTGCGTTTCAGACCTGGAACCGAGTCCCTGGCTCCTACCTTCGGTTCCGCTACGCCGGCCGCACAAAGGCGACCCGTGCTGCACCGGACGGCGAGAACTGCGTGATCTGGGTGACGCGCGACTGGCCGTACAAGCCCGAGACGGTTGCCTATACAACATCGTGGGTTCACAGTTCGGGACGTGTAGTGGACGCCGACATCGAGCTGAACGCCGAGGTGTTCGTTTGGTCGGCCTTCGGGGCGACGGGCGCGGTGGACGTGCAAAACGCAGTGACCCACGAGTGCGGGCACGTGCTCGGTCTGGCGCATTCGCTCGAATCGGCTGAGACGACGATGTTCCCGATCATCCTGCTCGGCGAAGTGCTCAAGCGCTCACTCGACCCGGACGACCTCGACGGTGTGCGCGCGCTGTATCCTGTGGTTGCGACCGAGATGGTGCTCTATGAGCCTGTCGGCGCCGCGCCTCGTGCGCTGCGGCCCGTTCTCGGCGGGCTGCTTGCCGAGGACGCCGGAAGCGCGCCCTCGATCGTGCTGCGTGCCGATGTGGACGGAGACGGTGCGGATGAGTTCGGCATCTTTCGCTTCGGCGCGGATGCGACGCGTGAGCGCCCAAGCTTCAGCATCGTCAAGCCGAACCCCGGCGGCGACGAGCCATTGCAGGTGGCGTACGACGAGTGGGAGATTCCCGCCGGCGGGGAGGTCGAGGACGCGGCCGCGCTTGACGTGGACGGCGACGGCCTCGAGGAGCTCGTCGTGCTCAAGTACGACCCCGTCCTCGCGAGCCA
This sequence comes from uncultured bacterium, assembly GCA_965369835.1. Taxonomy (GTDB): domain Bacteria; phylum Auribacterota; class JABMQX01; order JAFGEW01; family JAFGEW01; genus CBDUSE01. The sequence continues at coordinate 9,712 of CBDUSE010000086.1, read as the reverse complement.
GGAGGTGCTGGTCTACGACATGCCGACGTGGGGCGACCTGAACAAGGCGCATGCGCGGCCGGCGGTGGCCCGCGACGCGTGGCGCATCCCGGCGGGCAGCAACGTGCTGGCGCTTTTTGCGCTCCGCCGGCCCGGGAGCGGGAGCCTCGGCGTGGTGCGTGCCGCCGCCGATGGCGCCCTCGAGCTCGAGCTGGTCAGCCCGCCACGTCCCGGCGACATGACCGAGGAGGACGCGGTGCGCGGCGAGAGCGTTGCGGTCTTGCTTCCCGAGCGCTTCGCCTTCACCGATATTGGCGCGGCAGATCTCGACGGCGATGGCGTGGATGAGGTGATTGTGCTCGACCAGGATGGCTCGAGGGCCGTGGTGCGCATCTACGACGTGACCGCTCATCCGGACGGGCTCGTGGCGATGCTCACGCTGCGGTGGTCGCTGCCGGTGCGGCAGTCGCAAGGGGAGCGCGCGCTCGGGCTCGTGGGGATCAACCTTGACGGCGCGGGCCCGGACCGCCTCGGCATCCTCCACGCCGAGATTCGATAAAGCTCATCGGCGCTCCGCCATCCCCTCTGCTCGACGAGCATCTCGTACACCTCTCCTCTCTCATTCTCTCATGAGCCACAGATGGCACAGATCAGCGTTGGGGCAGGCGAAGAGCTTGGTTTCCAATCTGCGCCATCTGTGAAATGTGTGGCCGACTCCGACACATGAGCGCGCAGGCCAGGGCGTGCTGCTTAGAGTTCGCGGATGACGTTGATGACTTCGTCGGGGGTGGTGGCGGCGAGGAGGCGCTTCGTGGCGTCAGGCAGCCGGATGAGACGCGAGATCTGACTCAGCAGTTGCAGGTAGGCCTCGGGCTTGTTTCCGGGGCCGATGACAAGAAAAATGAAGCTCACGGGCCGGCCGTTGAGGGCGCCCCAGTCCACACCCTCTTTGAGCACGGCAACGCTGACGTGGAAGTCCTCGACGTCGTTGGAGCGGCAGTGCGGCACGGCGAGGCCGCGGCCGATGCCCGTCGAGCGGTCGGCCTCGCGGTCGAATACCGCCTGGCGGATCTCATCGAGGCACGCGATCCCTTCGGCGGCGCAACCGGCGCTGACCATTGTGTCGAGGATCGCCTCTTTATCGCCGGCCTCGAAGCGAAAAAAAACCGCCTCTCTCCTGATGAACTCCGCTAGCTGCAAGCTGTGCCCTCCCACGGGGCTTTCAACCAGAGCCGGGCGTGGCCCGGTAGGCGCCGGGCATAGCCCGGTAGGCGCCGGGCGTGCCCCGGTAAGCGCCGGGCGCTCAGCCTGCCGCGCCGGGCCTATTCCTTGATCGGGATGAACAGCGTGTCGCCGGGCCGGATGATGCTCGTCGCCGTCAAGTTGTTTGTGTCGAGGATCGCCTTGGTGGTGGTGCCGTACCTGTCGTGGTACTTGGCGGCAATGGCCGAGACGGTCTCCCCTTCCTTGACCGTGTGGTTGAAGCCCCGCTCGGTGCGCGTGACCCCGGACGTGGCCGCGCCGCCGAGCGCCTTGGTCACCTCGGCGATGATGGCGTCCATTCTCTTGCTGAGCGCGTTCTTGTCGCTGATGCGCTTGCGCTCGATCTCGTTGATTCTGTTCGCCAGTTCCGCTTTCGTGTCGGCGGCGCGGCGAGCGGACCTGGTGTCGAGGTCGCTCAGGGAGCGGCGCAGCGCCGCGATCTCGTTGCGCAGCGCCTTGTCCGAACGGCCCAACTCGGCCTCAAGCGCCTCGACATCCTGGCGCAGCCGCGCGATGTCGTTGCGCATGGCGCTGATGTCGGCGGCGGTGGACGCCTCGACCTTTTTGCGGCTCGAGTTGGAGAACTCGCAGCCGGCCGCTCCGACAAGGAGCAGGGCTGCGATCCCGGCGACTACCCGTCGCAGGACCGGTGGTCGCAGCATCGGTCGCATCGTGGTATCACCTCCCCTTGGGGATGTATGCCACGGCAATGCCCCTCAGATCCCCTTAGTTGTTGCAGGGGCCCTTACTTGTCGACAATCCAGAACTCGACGCGGCGGTTCAGGCGGCGGTTCTCTTCCTTGTCCTCGTTTGGGACTGCCGGCTCTTCCTCCCCCTTGCTCAGCGTGCGGATGCGTGCGGCATCCACACCGAGTGCGGCCAGGTAGGCCCTGACGCTCTCGGCCCGGCGCTCGCCGAGCCCGAAGTTGTACTCGTTCGTACCCCGGTCGCAGCAGTGGCCGACGGCACGGATGTACCGGTCCCGGTTCGCCTTGAGGTCGTCGGCAATTGCCTCGAGCACGCGGCGCGTCTCCTCGCGCAGGGTGCTTTCGTTCAGATCGAAGTAGACCGTCTTGTAGGTCTCGGCGATGTCGGGGCTCACGGCCTCGGGAGCCGCCCACTCGCTTTCGCCGATCTCGATGTCATAGACCGCTTCAATCTCGCCGAGCCCCTCCGGCACGCCGTCGTCGGCCCCTCTCTTCTTGCCGCAGCCGAGCGTGCCGAGCGCGAGGCAGCAGATGACGAGTCCCAGAAGCGACGCCTTGAACAGATTGACCATAGCAAAATCCTCCGCAATGGGTCGTCCGATTCGATTTGCTCCGCTCTCGGTCCTTCGTGGGCAGGGACGGAGATGTCCCGTTCCTCCGATGGCCCGTACTCTACCATAGCGCATCGCGAGCGCAATCCTATTTTGACCCCGGCCTGTCAGTACCCGACCGGCGACCAGACCGGGTAGAACTCGTTCCCCTCGAAGCTCGTGATCCGCACCGGCTTGGGGTCGAACACGTCGAGCATATACAGGTCGGCCGCCCCGGAGCGCGGCTCGCGCACGTACACGATATGGCGGCCGTCGGGCGCGAAATTCGGGTCCTCGTGGTTAGCCGCGTCGAATGTGAGCTGCTTGACGGTGTTGTGCTTGAGGTCGGCGGCGAACAACTGGCGTCGGCCGTGGACCCGAGCGCTGAACACAAGCAGATCGGCCGTCGCAGCAGCGGGTGACCAGTCGAGCGAGGTCATCTCGCGGTATCCTTTCAAGAGACGCCGCTGGCGGCTGCCGTCGGCCTGCATCACGTAGAGCTGCGGGCCGCCGTGGATGTTCGAGACGTAGGCGATGCGCCGCCCGTCGTGAGACCAGATCGGACAGGTCGAGAGCCTCCCGATGCTTCGGGTGAGGCGCATGAGGTTCCGCCCGTCGGCGTCCATCGTATAGATGTCGGGCGTGCCGCTCTTGCTTAGGACGACGGCGAGCGTCTTGCCGTCGGGCGAGACGGCGGCGGCGTAGTTGAGTCCCGGGAAGGTCGCCACCGGCACGCGCTGGCTCTGTGCCAGGTCAATGCGGTACAGATGCGGGTCGCCCTTGTGCATCGAGGTGTAGTAGATGCGCTTGCCGTCGGGCGACCAGTCGGGCGAGACGGCCACCGTGCCGTCGCGCGTGACGCGCCGCAGGTTGTGGCCGTCGTAGTCAACGAGGTACAGGTCCTTGCGGCCCTCGGGATTATCCTTGATAAAAGCGATGCGGGTGGAGGCGATTCCCTTTGCGCCGACGAGCACCTTGACGATCTCGTCGCTTAAAGCGTGCACGAGCCGGCGCCGGTCGCGTTCGGCGCCCTTGACCTTGCGGCTGAGCACCAGCTTGCCCGTATCGGTTTCGTAGGCGTGGCACGTGAGGACGAGCTTGTTGCCGGAACGCCGGTAGTCGGCCTTGAAGACCAGCTCCGCATCGAGCGCGCGCCAGTTGGGCAGCAGCACCTTGCCGCGCTCGATGTCGCGGCGCTGGGCGTCGGCGACGCCCCGCGCGTCGGCAACGACGCTGTAATGGCCGCTGTTGTGCAGGTCGAATCGCAGCGTCTCGCTCAGCTCCCTCGCGAGGCCCGAGCCGGCGATGCCGTCGTTCTCGGTGAAATCGGGCACGGCGACCAGGGCCTTCTTGACCGCCTTGACGTGCACTTCGGCAATCCCAGCGGCCTCTTGTGCCCCGACCGCAAGCAGGGCGACGATGGCGGCGGCCACACACAACAGTCTCGCTCGCATCCATTCCTCCGTGAACTAGTCGTCGAGCACAAATCGAAGTTCAAAATCCTGCTGCGCGCCCTTCATTTCCGAGAGGAAAGCCGGGAAGGGGTTTGAGAGCTTGATCGCCTCGCGCACCGAGCGGTCGAGCGCCGCATTGCCCGACGAGCGAGTAATGCGGGAGTCGAGAATCCGGCCATCGCGCCCGATGGTGATCACCGCGTCGAGCGTCGGCACGGTGCGGCCGAGAACACCCCGCGCGGGTTTTGTCTTCTCCCAGTTGCGCTTGCACTCGGCGACGACCAGGTTGATGTACCTCGCTTCGGGCGACGTGGGCCCGCCCGAATTGCTCGTCACCTTGATCGCCGGCTTGTATGGCCGGAACTTCTCCTCTTTGATCTCGGGAATCTTGCTCGGGTCAAGCGACTTGCTCGGGTCGTAGGTCGGCTCCTGAACCTCGCGCGTGATGATCTCAGGTTCTTCCTCAGGCTCTTGCTGCGCGCCTTTGGCCTCTTCGGGACCGACCTGCACCGGCGCCAGCAGGTCGAGTTCGATCGTCCGGGGCCCCATAATCCGCCGGGCAACGAGCGCGCCGGCGATGAGCAGCACGATGACCAGCCCGGCGTGGAAGCCGAGTGAGACGAGAAACGACTGGCGCTGGCTGAGCACTATTCGCTTACCCTGACCTCGGTCGCAAGCCCGATGCGGGTCACGCCCGCCTTTTGGATGGCACTGATTACGTCAACGAATTCCTGGTACGCAATCGCCGCGTCCCCCTGGACGTTGACGGGGATCTGAGGGTTCTCCTCTAGCTTGCCGGCGAGTTCCTCAAGCGTCACTTGCACGCTGTTGACGTAGAGCTTCTTGTCGCGCGCGATCACGATCGTGATCGGGGTCGGATCGCTGATCTTCTTCTCTTCCGCCTTGGGCAGATTGACCGGAATGCTGTGCTCGATGAGCGGCGCGATGAGCATGAACACGATGAGGATCACAAGCGTGACGTCCACGAGGTTCGTCACGTTGATCTGCGCGTTCAGCTCGGGCTTCCGGCGCTTGCTCCTGAAGCGACGCATAATTCGTGCCGTCTTTCTCACCGCCGCACAGGCTGCTACATTTCGACGTAGCGGCGCTCGATATCCTCGAGCACTTCGCTTGCGAAGCTCTCCATCTCGGTCTCAAAGCGGCGGATGATCGTGGTCATCCAATTATACATGACGAGCGACGGGATCGCGACGAGCAGGCCGACCACCGTCGTGCTCAGCGCCACCGAGATGCCCTGGCTGATCACATGGATCTGGGCCGACGCCTCGACGGCAACGCGTTGGAAAGCGATCAGCACGCCCCAGACCGTCCCGAGCAGCCCGACGAGCGGGCAGGCGCTCGCGGCGGTGGCGAGCAGGTTCAGTCCGCGCTCGAGCTTGAGCGTCTCGTCGCTGATCGTGCGGTCGAGGCTTTTCTCGATCGCCTCGACGGTTGCCAGCGGCACAGTCGGGCGCGGGTTGACGCCGCGTCGCTCGATCGTCTCGTGCAGCGAGCCAAGCGCGCAGTCGGCGATCTCGAAGAACGGGCACTCGTCGAGGTAGATCTCCTCCTTGATGAGCTGGAGCGGATCATCGCTGTGCTTGCGATACGTGACGCGGAAGGCGCGCGAGGCGGCCTGGGCCTGGCGAAAGGCGAGGTACTTGCGCAGGATCACCGACCAGGTAAACACCGAGAAGGTGAACAGGACGAGCAGGATCAGTTTGCCGAAAAGGTCCGATTCCTGGAAGGCGCGGAAAATAGGCATAAGTAAACTATATTCACAGCGCTTCGGGCGCCGACACCTTTCACTTCCCCTTTAATAAACAGTATGCCCGCCACGGGCGGGCGTCAAGAGATTTTACAGATTCCTGGGCTGATCTGCAAGCTGCTGCGCCGACGTGGCATGTGCCGCACGGCTGCGCGGGCGCGCTACTCGACTTCGAGCCGCTCCCACGTGTTCTTCAGCTCGATGAAGCCTTCGGCCCGCGTGTCGCTGACGACCCAGAAGACGTAGGCGTGGTCGAGCCGGTGGTAGTGGGTCTGGTGGTCGCGGCTGTGCAGGGCGAGCGACAGGAAGAACTTGCCGCGCAGCAGGTTGAGCGGCTCGATGGTGAGCTCGATGGCGCCCGAGCCATTGATGGCACCGAGGTCGGTGCCGGCAATGGCCGTGTTCGACCCGTAGCAGAGCTTGCCCTGATAGTCGGCGACGCTGAAGCCGAAGACCGGGTCGGCGATCCGCTCATGCGCGACGAACCGCAGGCGCACGCGCATCGTCTCGCCGCTGCGGAAGCGCTCGGTCGGCACGCCCTGCCCGTCGAGGATCTCGACCTCGGTGATCTCGGCGGCGCGCGTGCCCCACTCGCGGCGGAACACGTCGTCCTGCTGCTGGAGCCCGAGACGCTTGTATTCCTCGACGACGGCCTCCGGCTCGCCGAGCTCGAGCACGCGCCCCTCGCCCAGCAGCATGACGCGGCTGCAGATCTTTTTCACCGTGTCGAGGTCGTGACTCACCACGGCGATCGTCTTGCCTGCGCGCTGGAACTCGGCCATCTTGCCGAGGCACTTCTTCTTGAATGACTCGTCGCCCACGGCAAGCACCTCGTCCACGAGCAGCACGTCGGGGTCCACCTCGACGGCGACCGAGAAGCCGAGCCGCACGTACATGCCCGACGAGTAGTGCTTCACCGGGCTGTCTATGAACTGCGCCAGGCCGGCGAATGCAACGATGTCGTCGAACTTCGAGTTGATGTACGAACGCGGCAGGCCGAGGATCGAGCCGTTGAGGTAAACGTTCTCGCGGCCGGTCAGGTCGGGGTGAAACCCGGCGCCGAGCTCGAGCAGGCTCGAGATGCGCCCCGCCACGTGCAAGCGGCCCTCGGTGGGCCGAATGGTGCCGGCGAGCACGCCGAGCAGCGTGGACTTGCCCGCGCCGTTGGCGCCGATGACGCCGAATGTCTCGCCCTTGCGGACGCTGAAGCGTACGTCCTTGAGCGCCCAGAGGTCGCTGCGCACGCCGCGCCGCCTGAGCGCGCCGAGCAGCGTGCCCTTGAGCGTGCGGTCCTGCTCCTTGCGCAAGAGGTAACGCTTGCCGATCCCCTCGACGACGATGGCGTGGTTGTTGCCTGTCGTACCCATCTCCAACACCCTGCCGAAACGCCCGGTCGGCCTTGGCTTCCTTGAGCCCCGTCAGGGGCGATTGATGGTAGCCACGGGCGCAAGCCCGTGGGCAGGAGTCGACCATCCATCAGAGCCCCTTCAGGGGCGACTGAGACATTGCCTGGCCCAGTCGTGCCATCTCAATCGCCCCTGAAGGGGCTCTGATCCTCGTCTGCCGCACGATACCACGGGCTGGCGCCCGTGGCTACTGCCAGTCGCCCTTCGGGCTCAACGATTCACCCACAGACCAGAATCCACGAGATCCGCTACAGCTGGTCCGCGAAGTACGGTTCGAGCCGGCTGAAGAGCCACAGGCCGAAGGCGAGCACGACGAGCGAGAGCGCCAGCGACGGGACGAACGTCCACTCGGTCGGCCAGGGCGTGCTCGCGCCAAGGAACGCGCGCCGCATGAGCGTCACGAGCGACGCGAGCGGGTTCATCGTGTACCAGTGCATTAGGACCGGGCCGGTTTTGTCTCGGACGAAGGAGAGCGGGTAGAGGATGGGCGACATGAAGAACAGGGCCATGAGCACCACCGACGTGATGTGCTCGATGTCGCGGAAGTAGACGTTGAGCGCGCTGACGATGAGCGCGATGCCGAACACGAGGGCGAACTGCAGCACGAGGGCGATGGGCAGCAGCCAGAGCCACGTCAGATTAATGGTGAATCCCATGCTGAGCGAGATAACGATGACGAGCACGAGTAGCACGGCGAGCGACAGCAGGTAGTTAATGAAGTTGGCTACGCACATCGAGAACGGCATGAGCACGCGCGGGAAATAGACCTTCTTGACGAGATTGGCGTGGCCGGCGACGGCGCCCGCGGCGTCGCCCGTGCACATGACGACGAACTGCCAGAAGATCACGCCCACGAGCAGCACGGGCATCGGCGTGGGGACCTTGGCGAGGATTGAGATAAAGACCCAGTAGATGAGCATCATGAGCAGCGGGTTGATGAGCGTCCAGAGGAAGCCGAGCGCCGAGTTCTTATAGCGCACCTTGAGCGTGCGCACGGCGAGATTCACGACGAGCTCGCGTCGTTTCAGCGCGGTCGCAAAGTCCAGCACAGGTCGCAATCTCCTCTCGCGTTGGCCAGTTGCGCAGATCGTACCGAGCCGCACGCACGCAAGTCAACGGGGATCGCCCGCGCGCCCAAGGCCGCGCCGCGATTCTCGACCGGCATTGAAAAGGCCGAATGCGGAGCAGAAACGAGATGGGCTACGCCAAGGATGATTCCCTGGTCACCCCGTGGCGCGAGGGCGCAGGCACGGCTTGCTGCCGAGTCAAGCAGGGTCTCCGAGAAAAAAAGGGCCGGGGTGCTCGGGGAGAACATCCCGGCCGGCAAAGCAGCTAAGCTCTGTGGCTTGCGGCCCTCTCTGAAGAAGGCCACCTGCTAAGCCAGAATGGAGGAAAGGGTTGTGCTAAATGCATAGCACATTCGTCTCGTCCACACAATGCAAGAGAGTCCATAAATATTTAGAGCAAATCAGGCTAGGGGCCATTTCTCCTTGCATTTTCGTCCGAACAGTGCTAGGCAATTTTTGCATAACCTGACCATTTCGCTCAGGAGGAACGGCTGATGGCACGCAGGGGGCTGCGCGAGATCGTTGACGCGAGACACATTCCATTCCCGGAGTATCCAAGCCTTGTCGGCATCTTCGAGGGGATGGCCGAGGGCCCTACAGCGAGCGACAGACACAGCCATCTCTGGGCTGAGATCAACGTCATGCTCGACGGGCGAGGGACTTGGTTCACCGACGACGGCAGGTTTGAAGTGGGTGTTGGCGACGGATTCCTCCTCATGCCGGGTACGCCACACCATGCCAATTGGCCGGCGGGCATCCGTTTCAGGACCGGCTCCGTTGGCCTTCTGCTCGGCGTTGGGAACAAGGCCCTGTTCGGCCTTAACGAGCAGAGCCATCACGTCGGCTCGCCTCGGGACGAGCTGGCGAGCTGGCTTTTCGACGCGCTCTCGCGCACGCCATACCACCGCCTTAGATGGAAGGGGTTCCCCGAGTGGTGGCAGCGGCTCTACGACGAACAGCAAGCCGCCCGGGGACCGTACCGGGCGCTGCGCGTCGAGTCGGCCGTACTCGAGGTCCTCGGGCGGTTTGCCGACCCCACCTTCGGCCACTCGGAGTGGGAGCAGGTGGAGCGGCGCGGCATCGAGCGCGCGCTGCGCCACATCGGCAAGAAGATGACCGAGGGGCCGATCACCGTCGCCGAGCTTGCGCGCGTGGCCGGCATGTCGCGGTCGAAGTTCGCCGAGCTCTTCCACCGCACGCTCGGCATGCCGCCACACGCCTACGCGACCGCCCTGCGGATATGGATGGCGCAATCGAGCCTCGCCGGCAGCCGCATCACCGCCGCCGCGGTCGCCGAATTGCTCGGCTTCTCCTCGCCGCAGCACTTCTCCCGCGCCTTCAAGGCGGCCACCGGCCTCACCCCCCAGGAGTACCGCCGCCGCTACGCCGCCCGATGGGTCAAGGAGGAGTAAGGGCGGCGGAGCCTAGTGCTCTGACTCGTAAGTTCGGTGACGTATTTTGTGTGGATGTTGTCAGGG
>CBDUSE010000085.1:0-13750 GCA_965369835.1 uncultured bacterium | reverse complement strand
ATCAGTACCTGCCGGAATTCTTCAATTATCCCGACAGTTCCCTGACATCGGGGCCTTATTACTGTTATGGGGTTTTCGTCTGGCCGCTGTACCTGATAAATGCTTACGACAGCTTAATAATAAGAACAATCCTTGAATATGCGAGATTCTATGACATCCTGGCATCAATCGATTCGGCGCTGGCGCCTTATGATACTGATTTAACGAGAGCTTATCCTGAATTTACCCTATGGAATTATTTCACGGGGGATCGCGATGACGGCAATCACCACCAGCAGCTCGATCAGCGTGAATCCCTTGTCTTTCATGGGAGGATCTCCTCTCCATTTGAGCTGCATCATGCCGGGCCGACTCAGCTTCGGCTCTCAGAGCAAGCCGAAACTGACGCGCAACCCTTGGCGATCATGCCGCGCGCGTTTACGGGAACGGTTGATCGGTCTCTTCGGCGATCTTCTTGGCCTTCACGAGATGGAGCTCGCTTGGTTCGATGAAGTTCGGCCGGCCGCAGTTCGGGCAGACGATCGAGTCGCCGTAGGAGATAACACCCTCTTCCCAGACGATGGTCCTGACCTTGACGAGCTGACGGTTGCACTCGGGATTGGCGCAGACGTAGTAGACAACCGGGCGGGCCTTCTTGGCGCCACACTTGGGGCACACCTGAAACTTGCGCCGATCGATAAACGAGACGTTCATGCTCGATATCTCGCCGCACTCGTCGCATTGCACCTCTTGGCCGGCCAGGGCTTGCTCGAACGCCTCCTTCTGCTTGGCCTCGATTCGCGCCTTTGTCCCCTTGCTCACGCACTTGTAGCCGAGCACAAAGACGGCCACGATGCCCAGCAGCATAATGATAGTGCCAACTTGCTTGCTCATCTCAGTTCGCTCCGCTCCTTTCGGGTTTGGTTACCACCTGAAAATTCGCGAGGCCGTCCACAGACAGTGACCCTCGATCACCACGGCCCGAAGTCTGAAGCTTGGAGGCCGACCTCGTATGAGTGCCAGAAGCAGACATGGCGGCTCTGGGAAACCCCCCAAGAGATCCCGAAATCCTCGCCATCGCAGTTCTGGAGCTGCGACGTAATTGCGGCGTTGAACTTATCCTCATCCGCCTCGTTTGAACTCGGCACGAGCATCGCCTGGGCGTGGCCATCGAGCATCGCGTAGCTGCACTTGCCGTTGTGCCGGTCGATGGGGAATTGATCTTTGTAGGCCTGCCTGGAATAAACCGTGCCGTCCGTCCCGCCGAAATAGGACCCATGCAGGTAGTTGGCCTCGGCTTCGCCCAGGAGGATCTGCTTGTCCTCGAAGCCCTTGTGGGCCGAAAGCCGTGCGGCGCCCGCAGCGTGGTCGCCGCCCCAGAAAAGGTCGTTCAGCTTCTGCGAGAGAGCATAGGAGGCAAACCACCAAGGGTAGGGGGGACCGATATCGTAGTAGCCGGAGCAGTTATCCGTCACGTCGTCGGCCGGGCACTGGAAGCCCTTTTTGTCATCCACGTAATTGCCCTCGTAGAGCAGGTTCATCCAGCACTTCGGCACGGGATGTCCACTCTGGTGCCCGTACATGCCGGGGGGCAGGATGTCGTCGGACACGGTGGTGTAGCCGCCTATCGCCTGGCCAAGACCCCGCGCGTTGCTCATGCACGAGATCAGGGTAGCCCTGCTCCTGGCGCTGTTGAGCGCGGGCAGGAGCAACGCGGCGAGGATCGCGATCACCGCGATCACCACCAGCAGCTCGATCAAAGTAAACCCCTTGGCTTTCATGGGAGAATCTTCACTCCTTCAGTTATACCGTGTGAGACCGGCTCGGGACACGCTATTCAAGCACCCTGACGTATCTGCGGGAGTCCATGGCCTATCTTCCTGGTGATCTCCTTGACGTTAACGAGCTGACTTTCGATCGGCTCAACGTAATCGCGTTGGCCGCGGTGCACCCTTTCTTTTTTCGCCTTTACTTGCCTAGCCAAAGTTCTTCGAGTCAAAAGCGTGCACGCTGCGTGGGCTCACCACGGGGCTGGTGTAACAGCGAGGCCAACCTTGTGCGAGTTCCAGAAGCAGACATGGAGTTCTTGTGGATTCCCGAAGTTCTCGACCTCGCAGTTCTGGAACTGGGACTTGATGTCGTCCATGAATTCGGCGGCATCTGCCTCGTTCGATGAAGGGACGAACATCGTCTGGGCGTGGCCGTCGAGCATCACGTAGCTGCACTTGCCGTTGTGCCGGCGGAAGGGGAACTGGTTCTCGTAGCAGCCTCTGAACGACCAGTCATCCTCTGGACCGCCCGAGCCTTCCGCAAACCAACTTCCTCCAATGAAGTTACACTCGGAATCGCCTAAGAGGATCTGCTTGTCTTCGTAGCCCAGATGTATGGCGAGTCTTGCGGCGCCGGCCTCATGCACCTGTTCAGGGGCTTGGGGATCGTACCAGAAGAGATCGTTTACGTTCTGCGACAGAGCGTAGGAGGCCCACCAGTAAGGCCACTCGGGACCGTAGTCGTAGTAGAGCGCCTCGTTGTCGGTCACATCGTCGGCCGGGCACTGGAAGCCCTTCTTGTCGTCCACGTAGCCGCCCTCGTAGAGCAGGTTCATCCAGCACTTCATCACGGGATGTTCACTCTGGTGCCCGTACTTGCCGGGAGGCAGGATGTCGTTGAAGACGGCGGTGTATCCTCCTATTGCCTGAACAAGACCCCGCGCGTTGCTCATGCACGAGGTCAGCGTCGCCCTGCTCCTGGCGTTGTTGAGCGCCGGCAAGAGCAACGCGGCGAGGATCGCGATGACGGCGATCACCACCAGCAGCTCGATCAGTGTGAAGCCCTTGGTTCTCATGGGAAAAGCCTCCTTGCTATTTGAATTATGCCGTATGAGCCTGGCTCGGTTTCCGTCCTTCAAGCAGCCTGAAACTGCTGGGCGCTATTCGGTACCCGTTCACGGGAACTCTTGGCCTGTCTCCCCGGTGATCCTTGTGACGTCCACAAGCTGGTTTTCGGTCGGCTCGATGTGATTCGGCCGGCCGCCGCGCGCTGTGTTCCTTTCGCGTTTGCCTGTGACCTCAAGCTCCCGGAGGCGGAGCCGCATTATCTGTGTGCTCACCACGCAGGGGGTGCAACTCTGAGGCCGACCTTGTGCGAGAGCCAGAAGCAGACATGGACGAGTTGCTGTCCGTCTGGGAAGGCCCCGAAATACTCGGCATCGCAGTTCCGGAGCTGCGACTCGATGTCGTCCCTAAACTCTGAGGCATCTGCTTCGTTTGAACTTGGCACGAGCATTGTCTTTGCGTGGCCGTCAAGCATCACGTAGCTACACTTGCCGTTGTGCCGGCTGATCGGGAACTGGTGCTCGTAGACCATCTTGTAGGACTCGTCGTCCCCCCAACCGAACCAGGATCCTTCCAAAAAATTACGCTCAGATTCGCCCAAGAGGATCTGCTTGTCGTCAAAACCCCTATGGGCGGAAAGTCTCGCGGAGGCGGCCTCGTGCACCTGTTCAGGAGCGTTGGCATCGTACCAGAAGAGATCGTTTACGTGCTGCGACAGGGCGTAGGACGCCCACCAGTAAGGCCAAGCGGGTCCGTAGTCGTAGTAGTCTGCTTCGTTGTCCGTCACGTCGTCGGCCGGGCACTGGAAGCCCTTCTTGTCGTCCACGTAGCCGCCCTCGTAGAGCAGGTTCATCCAGCACTTCATCACGGGATATCCACTCTGGTGCCCGTACTTGCCGGGAGGCAGGATGCCGTCATGGACGGCGACATACCCGTTTATTGCCTGAACAAGACCCCGCGCGTTGCTCATGCACGAGATCAGCGTCGCCCTGCTCCTGGCGCTGTTGAGCGCGGGCAGGAGCAACGCGGCAAGGATCGCGATGACGGCGATCACCACCAGCAGCTCGATCAGCGTGAAGCCTTTGGTTCTCATGGAAAAAGCCTCCTTGCTACTTGGATTATGTCATCTTAGCCAGGCTCGGCTTTTGCTTACGGACCTCAGAAGCCGATGGGCAACACGCGACGAGCCTTTCTGGTCAGACAGACGTCGCGCTCCAAACAGCTTTCCCAGGTCGTGGCCTTGAACTGGTCTTGGATCTGCCTTCAGTATGCGGGCTCGCCTGCGAAGCCACCCTTCAACAACTGCAACGCTATCACAATGCAGCGGCATATGGAACCACAAAACTTCGCCGGCAACCACGCCGCTTATACATTCATACCACACGACGGTAGGGGCGTGCAAGGGGCGTGCCGATTTTACTCGGTCTCGCGCCGGTCCGATTTCCGTCTCTGTGGAAGCGCGCCATATGCGCGATGCTGAGTGTGAGGCAAGGGCAATCCCGTGAACGCTGCCACCCTCTTTCGCGCTGGACACTGGCCGACGCAAGGAAAATGCTTCTAGCTCGATGAAACTCCTGCTAGACTGATCACGTTAGTAATCAAGAGGATTCGCTGTTTCCGGTGTGAGAGACGACGCACCATGTGGGACTACTCGGATAAGGTCAAGGAGCATTTCTTCAATCCCCGAAACGTCGGCATGATCGAGAACCCTGACGGAGTGGGGGAGGTCGGGTCGCTCGCCTGCGGCGACGCGCTGCGCCTGATGTTCAAGCTCGACGAGGGGGGGCGCATCGCGGACGTGAAGTTCCAGACCTTTGGTTGCGGCAGCGCGATCGCGGCGAGCTCGGCGCTCACCGAGATGATCCGGGGGCTGACGCTCGAGGAGGCGGCGCGGATCACCAACAGGGACATCGCCGACTACCTCGGCGGTCTGCCCGAGGAGAAGATGCACTGCTCGGTGATGGGCCGCGAGGCGCTCGAGGCCGCCATCGCCAACTACCGCGGTGAGAAGGGGATCAGAGAGAAAGAGGGCGAGCTCGTCTGCCACTGCTTCGGGGTGACCGACCGGCAGATCGAGCGCGCTATCAAGGAGAACGGGCTCACGAGCGTCGCTCAGGTCACTTACTACACCAAGGCGGGCGGCGGCTGCGAGAAATGCCATCCGCAGATCCAGGAGATCCTCGATCGGGTCATCGCCGAGACCGGCGGGGGCATCCGGCGCATCCCGGGCGCCAAGGAGCCGAAGCCGCTTACGAACGTCGAGAAGATGAAGCTCGTCGAGGAGACGATCGAGCGCGAGATCCGCCCCATGCTCCACAAGGACGGGGGCGACATCGAGTTCGTCGAGCTCGATGGGAACACGGTGTACGTGGCGCTGCGGGGCGCGTGCAGCGAGTGCTCTCTCTCGGGCGTCACGCTGAAGGACTTCGTTCAGGAGAAGCTCCGCGAGTTCGTTATGCCCAAGATCAGGGTCGAGGAATGGTCCGAGCGAGGGCAATAGCGATTCCTAGTAAAGTGCTCGCGTGCATCGCCGGCATTGGGCGCCGCGTGCTGAGTCTAAGCGTCGGCTGTCTTGGCGTCGTCCTTGTCGTGCCGGCATTGCCCGTCGCGGCAGCCGGGGAACGTGATCCCCAGGCCGAGGCGGCGGACCTGTTTCGCGTCGGGCTCGGCGTCTATCGGGAGATCGCGCCGCCGAAGGGCGCGGCGATCCTTGCCCGGGCGGTCAAGCTCGACCCGAAGAACGCTCTGTACGCGATCTACCTTGCCGACGCCATGTACCTCTCGGGCGACCGGAGCGGCGGGAACGAGGTCGCGGCCGAGATCCCGAAGCTGCTGCGCGACCAGGACTTGCTGTACTTCTACAAGGGGATGCGCGCCCGGCTCAAAGAAGATGAAGAAGCGGCGCTGTTCAACTTCCGCGAATCGCTCGTGCTCAAGGCCACCGCGCATGCCTTCTACGAGCTCGCCGCACTCGAGATCAGGCAGGGCGACCTCGAAGCGGCCGATCTCGACTTGGCCATCGGCCTGAAGCGTTTCCCCGACGACTACTATCTGCACAACCTCAGGGGAACGGTCCGCCACCAGCAGGAACGCTACGCGGAGGCGATCGAATCGTTCAACGCGGCGATCAAGAGCAACCCGTCCCTGCCGTGGGCGCGCATCAACCGGGGTCTCTCGCATTACAAGAGGGCCGAGTACGACAAGGCGCTCAAGGACTACGAGGCGGTGTTGTCGGTCTACCCCGACCAGGACCGGGCGGAGTTCTTCAAGGCGCTCGCGCTCGAGAAGACGAAGCGCTATGGCGCCGCACGCGACATCATTGACGAGCTGGCGAAGGCACATCCGGACGACCCGGCGCTCTGGCTCGTGCAGGGCTGGCTGTACTACAAGACGGACAAGGTCCGCGAGGGCGAGAAGCTCCTGCTCAAATACGTCAAGGAGAGGCCCGACGACGCCGAGGGGCACTACAAGCTCGCCACCCTCTACGCCGGCCGCCGCAAGAGCCGGTCGGCGTTCGCGAAGCTCCGCCGCGCGCTCGAGCTCGACTACGCCCAAACGCTTCAGTGGATCCGCGCCGACGCCGAGTGGGACCGCTACCGCGACTCGCGCAAGTTCAAGGCCTTCCTCGACGAGACGAAACCGAGATAGCGGCGGTGAAGTAGACACAGCCGCGGACATTCAGTATAGTATCCTTGCAATTCCAAAGAGAAAAGGGAGGCCAAGTGACGGGAAGAATGACACCGAGCATACGAGACCGCGCGAGCCTGGCCCCAATCCTTGTTGCCCCGTTCCTGCTGATCGCAGGGTGCGGCGGCAAGGACACGGACCAGAGCGGGCGAGCGAATCCTGAGAGGCAGGTAGCCGTTGTCCTGGCGACGAAGGGAAACGTTGTGGAGGTCATGCGCCTGACGGGCACGCTGGCTGCCGTCCAGGAGGTCGAGATAACGTCGAAGATCCCGGGAAGGGTAGAGCAAGTGCTTGTCGAGGAAGGCACCCCCGTCAAGCCGCGAAAGGCTCTGATTCACCTGGAAACGACGGAGAGCGCCCTCAGTGTCAAGAAAGCCGAGGCCGCAGTGGCCTTGGGGAAGGCGAACCTCGCCGATGCCAAGAACGACCACAGTAGAATGAAGAAGCTTTTTGAAGAAGAAGCCATACCGAGGAAGCAATGGGAGAAGGCCGAGGTCGCGCTCAAGGTGGCGACCGCGCAGCTTGAGCAAGCAAAGGCGAGCCTGGCGCTGGCCAAGGAACAGCTTGATGACGCGGTGATACGTTCGCCGATCAAGGGGGTTGTGGCCCACAGGGACGTGGAGCCAGGGGAGGTGGTTTTCCCGCCGATGATACCCGGCAAGGCGCTCCTGCACATCGTGGATGCGAGCACCCTCAAGACGCAGGTGAACGTCTCGCAGAACCGGGTCAAGGCAGTGAGGCTGGGCCAAGAGGCCGTCATCACTCTGGACGGCTTCCCCGATGAGACCTTTCCGGGCAGGGTCTCCAAGATCAGCCCCGTAGTGGACACCCGGAGCCGGACGTTCGAGGCCGAGATCCTGATACCGAACCCGGACGGCCGGATGAAGCCCGGCATGTTCGCCAGGGTGCGCCTTGTCCTGGCCAAACGAACGGACATTGTGAAGGTGCCTCTGAAGGCAGTCGTTGAGGGAGAGAAGGGCGAGGTGGTCTTCGTGGCGGTGAACGGCGTGGCGCGAGCGCGGCCCGTGACGCTGGGCATCGCCGACGGCGTTGACGTTGAAGTGGTCTCGGGTGTCAACGTCGGCGACAAGGTTATTATCCGTGGGAACGTCGGCCTTGAGGACGGCGACAGGATTATCCTGAGAAGCCCCTCCAGAGAACCGATGAGCGAACACCCGCTGGGAGGCTGACGCAGATGCGCATACCGGAATTCTCCGTGCGTCGTCCCGTGACGGTGCTGATGCTCATCCTGATCATCGTAGTCCTAGGCGCAATCTCCCTTGTGCGCCTTCCTATCGAGCTCATGCCCGATCTCACTTTTCCTGTAGCCGCGGTGATCACAAGTTACGAAGGCGCCGCTTCGGAGGACGTGGAGAATCGCGTTACAAAACTCGTTGAGACGGCGGTCAGCCAGGTCAAGAACGTGAAAACCGTCAATTCCACATCACTCGAAGGTCTTTCGCTTGTGCTTGTGGAGTTTGAATGGGGGACGAACATTGACTTTGCTGCACAGGATATGCGGGACGGTATCGGCATGTTCAGAGGTCTTCTGCCGTCTGAGATCGACGATCCTGTTGTTGTCAAGTTCGACCCGGCAATGCTGCCGGTCATCGCCTACGGCATCACCGGCCGGCAGGACCTACGCGACCTCCGCACCCTCGTCAAGGACGATATCAAAGACCGCATTGAGATGGTTGATGGTGTCGCAAACGCATTCATTATGGGCGGGCGCGAGAGGGAGATCCAAGCCCTCGTTGACCGGGCCAAGCTGGAGTCCCTGGGCATTCCCCTCCGGCAGGTGGTCGCGAGGCTGCGCGGCGAGAACCTGAACCTTTCCGGGGGGCACGTCACGCGGGGGCATACCGAGTACCTGCTGCGGACGCTTGGCGAGTTCGAGAACCTGGACCAGATCGAGAACACCGTGGTTGCCGTCGAGAATGGAGCACCCATCTACATAAGGGACATAGGCACGGTGGCGGACACCCATAAAGAGGTCCGCTGCGAGAGCCACGTCAACCGAGACAATGGGATAATGCTCCTTATCATCAAGGAATCCGGCGCCAATACCGCACAGGTTGTTACGGCTGTGAAGAAACAGGTGGCCGAACTCCAAGAAGAACTCCCGCCTGACATCAGCTTTCACATTGTCCTTGACCAGGGCGACCTCACCGAAAGAATCGTTGCCTCCACCGGGCAAGATGCTCTGTGGGGCGGGCTCATCGCCGCGCTCTTGATCCTACTGGTTCTGCGGAACTGGAGGCCTACGATCACCATTGCCCTTTCAATCCCACTGTCAATCCTCGCCACGCTCGTGGCTGTCTACGCCTTCGACTTCACCCTTAATGTCATGACCATGAGCGGGATCGCTCTCGGGGTGGGGATGTTGGTCAGCAACGCCATTATCGTTATCGAAAACATCTTCCGGCACATGGAGCAAGGCAGGAACCGGTTCGACGCCGCTGTGGAAGGGACGAGCGAGGTCGGCGGAGCAATCGCGGCCTCCACGCTCACGACCGTGGCCGTTTTTCTGCCGATGTTCTTTGCCACCGGGATCGCC
The DNA here is from genome assembly GCA_965369835.1 of uncultured bacterium. Taxonomy (GTDB): domain Bacteria; phylum Auribacterota; class JABMQX01; order JAFGEW01; family JAFGEW01; genus CBDUSE01. Next base: position 4,693 of record CBDUSE010000085.1, on the reverse strand, counting down.
GGGAAACTTTCCCGCGGCCTTGCCCTCACGGTAGCGGTGTCCCTGTTTGCTTCGCTTTTTGTCGCCCTGACCCTTGTCCCCATGATGGCCTCGAAGATATTCCACTCCAAGGGCAAGAAGGGGAATGCCGATTCCGGGGAGAAGAGAGAGGGGTTCGTCCGCAAGGTCCACGGAAGTCTCCTCCACTGGGCGCTTCACCACCGTTGGAAGGTGGTTCTAGTTTCCTTCGCTGTTTTCGGCGGGAGTCTGGCGCTCCTGTCCTGGGTGGGCACAGAGTTCATGCCGGCAATCGACAGCGGCCTGGTAATCGTTAAAGTGGAAATGCCTGTCGGCACGGAGCTTGACGAGACGTGCCAGGTGGTCGAGCAGATCGAAGACATCGTGGCATCAGAAGAGGGACTTGATGTTATCGGCTCAATTGCCGGCGTGGCTGCGGAATCAGAGCTGGGAGCGGCGTTCGGCATGACAAATATTGGAGTTAACGAAGCGCAGATATTCGCCCATGCCGTGGCCAAGAACAAGCGCAGCCGAACCACTGCGGAGATACAGGACAGCATCCGCAGGAAGCTGCCCCAGGTAAAGGGGGCCAAGATAGAATTCATGGACCTGGCCCGGATGATCACCAGCGCCGGCACCGGGCAAATTCCTATCGAGGTAAAGATCTTCGGCAAGGACATAGACAAGCTGAGGGGAATAGCCGACAGCCTGGAGGCTGACTGTAAGGGCATTGAAGGGCTCTACGACGTGGACACCAGCCTCCGGCACGTCAAGCCGGAGCTGCACTTCAAAATTGACCGGGAAAAGGCCTCGCAGATGGGCCTTTCGGTCGCTCAGATCGCCTCCACGATCCGGGCCTCGTTCGAGGGACAGGTAGCGACGCTGTACCGGACCGGCGGCGACGAGTTCGACCTGCGGGTGAAGTACCGAGATGACGACAGGAAGATATTGGAGAACGTTGAGGACATCCTGGTGACGGCGCCACTTGGATCGCAGCACCGGCTTTCGGACATCGCGGAAATATCCAAGGGCGAAGGCCCGGTGCGCCTCTTTCGCGAGAACCAGAAGCGCAAGGCCTCGGTGACCGCGAACTTCGGCGGGCGGGACCTCGGCAGCATCCTCGCCGACATCCGGCGGAAGGTAGCGAACACGAACCTTCCACAGGGCTACTTCGTGGAGTACGGCGGCGAGATAAAGCGGATGCGGGAAACCTTCTTCTCGATGGGGGCGGCTTTCGTTCTGGCTGTCCTTCTGGTCTACATGGTGATGGCCGCGCAGTTCGAGTCGCTGCTTCACCCGTTCACGGTGATGTTCACCGTGCCGCTTGGCCTGATCGGCGTGATTGGACTTTTCCTCTTCACCGGTGACACGCTGTCCATGCCGTCGCTCCTGGGCGTGATCATCCTGGCGGGGGTCGTGGTCAACAACGGCATCGTCCTCGTGGACTACATCAACCGGCTCCGGGCCCGCGGCCTTTCAAGGGAGGAGGCCATTGTGCAGGGCAGCAAGACCAAGCTCCGCGCAATGCTTCTCACGGCCGTCGTCGCCGTTGTCGGGATGCTTCCGATGGCCATTTCCAGAGGCGAGGGCGCGGAGATGCGCGCCCCCATTGCCTTGGCAGTCGTCGGCGGCATGCTGGTTTCTACCTTCCTGATGCTAGTGGTGATCCCCACGCTTTACAGCATCTTCGATGACCTGGGACATCACACGAAGCGGCACGCGAACCGGCTGCTGCATGGGAAAGAATAGATCGGGGGCACACCATACTCATTTCCGACGCACGGGGCCCGGTCCTCGGAACAAGGGGGCACAGCTGGCATGCTGGGGGGCGACGGCGTTGATCGGGTCCGCAAGCGAACGGTGCGATTTTGTGTTGACAGGGCGGGAGGATTGGAGTAACTAGAGGCAACAGACAGAGTGAAATCTTCGGGGCGGGGTGCAAGTCCCCACCGGCGGTGAAAGCCCGCGAGTCCGAAAGGACTGACCCGGTGCAATTCCGGGGCCGACGGTCAGAGTCCGGACGGGAGAAGATTTCCGACGAGCAACGCGGTTGGTCTCGATTTCAGCGCCCCGAGGGTTTCCTCGGGGCGTTTTTTGTACCGAACCACGGAGGGCACGGAGAGCACGGAGAAGGAAAGAGGGTGCTTCTCTCCGTGTTCTCCGTGTCGTCCGTGGTGGGGAATCATGATGGACAGAGAGCTCGTTGATTGTGAAGACAGCCTGTGCGAGGCGGTAATTGGAGCAGCCATCGAGGTGCATCGTGAGCTGGGGCCGGGGCTGTTGGAGTCCGTGTACGCGAAGGTGCTGCTCGTGGAGCTTGCCGAGCGCGGCATTCGCGCAGAGGCCGAGATGGAAGTGAGCGCGCGCTACAAGGGCCACGATCTGGGGCTTGGTTTTCGGGCCGACATCGTTGTCGAGGGACGGCTGCTCTTGGAGCTGAAGGCGGTGGGTCAGCTCACGGACCTGCATCTCGCACAGGTCATCAGCTATCTGAAGCTCCTTGGGCTGAAGAGGGGATACCTGCTGAACTTCAACTGCAAGCGGCTGAAGGATGGGATCAAGCGTGTCTCGATATAGGGGATTGTACCACGGAGGGCACGGAGAGCACGGAGAAGGAAAGAGGGTGTTTCTCTCCGTGTTCTCCGTGCCCTCCGTGGTGGTGAGATAGACTCCTTGTGGAGGTTGTGACGAACATGGGGCTATGCACGGTTGAAGAGGCGCTGGAGGATTTCCGGGCCGGCCGGATGCTGATCGTCGTGGACGACGAGGCGCGCGAGAACGAGGGCGACTTCGTGATGGCCGCCGAAAAGGTGCGGCCCGAGGACATCAACTTCATGACGAGATATGGACGGGGTCTCGTCTGTTTGCCGGCGGCGGCCGAGCGGCTCGAGGCGCTCGAGTTGCCGATCATGGTCGGCAAGAACACGTCGCTGCTCGGCACGGCGTTCACGGTGACGATTGATGCACGCGAGGGGACCACGACGGGGATCTCGGCGCACGACCGGGCGCTGACGATTCGGCAATTCACGGAACCGGACGCCAAGCCGGAGGATTTCGCCCGGCCTGGCCACATCCAGCCGATCCGCGCCGTGGCGGGCGGCGTGCTGAAGCGGGCGGGCCATACCGAGGCGGTGGTGGACCTGGCGCGGCTCAGCGGCCTGTTCCCGGCGGGCGTGCTGTGCGAGATCATGCACGAGGACGGCTCGATGGCGCGGATGCCCGAGCTCATGAAGATGGCGGAGCGCTTCGGGTTGAAGCTGCTGACGATCGAGGCGCTGATCGAGCACCGGCGCCGGCGCGAGAAGCTGGTCAAGAAAATCACCGAGACCGATCTGCCGACCAAGTACGGGCCGTTCCGGCTGCATCTGTACGAGAGCATTTTAGACGACATGGACTACGTGGCGCTCGTGATGGGGGACGTCGCCTCGCGCCAGAGCGTGCTCGTGCGCATTCACTCGAAGTGCCTCACCGGCGACGTGTTCGGGTCGCTGCGCTGCGACTGCGGCCCGCAGCTTGACGGTGCGATGCGGATGATCGCCGAGGAGGGGTGCGGCGTGCTGCTCTACATCCACCAGGAAGGGCGCGGCATCGGCCTGGCGAACAAGCTGCGCGCGTACGCGCTGCAGGAGGGCGGGCTCGACACGGTCGAGGCGAACGTCGCGCTCGGTTTCAAGCCGGACATCCGCGACTACGGGATCGGGGCACAAGTGCTGTTTGACCTCGGCCTGCGCAAGGTGCGGCTGCTGACCAACAACCCGAGCAAGTACATCGGCCTGCAGGGCTACGGGCTCGAGGAGGTCGAGCGCCTCCCACTGCGGGTCGGCGCGAATGAGCATAACGAGAAGTACCTGAATGCGAAGAAGCGGAAGCTGGGGCACTTACTGTAGGGCCAGCGGTGGCCCTGCCGAAGTTCGCTGACGCGGGGCCGCGACCGGCCCTCCCGAGGTTCGCTCTCGCGCGATTCGCGTGGGCTCATCGTGTAACGTGGTGCGTCGTTGGCTCAGCGCAGCCCGGACACAGAACGATCTGTTTGACAGATGCGTCAGCGAACTTCGCCAGGGCCGGTACCGGCCCCCGGCATCGGCCCCTTGCTGTAACTCAGGAGGTCGCGGATTTCGCCGGGCACAGTGCTGATCAGTGTGATCTGTGGCTGAAACGATTTTTTTGGAGGGCGTGGGTATGCCGAAAGAGATCGCGGGTCAACTCGTGAGCAAGGGGAAGCGGTACGCGCTCGTGGTGAGCCGCTTCAATGAGTTCATCACGTCGAAACTGCTGGGCGGCGCCATTGATTGTCTGACGCGCCACGGCGTGGCCGACGACGAAATCGAGGTGGTGTGGGTGCCCGGGTCGTTCGAGATCCCCGTCGTATGCAAGCGCCTCGCCGATGCGGGCCGGTGCGACGCGGTGATCGCGCTCGGCGCGGTGATTCGCGGCGCGACGCCGCACTTCGATTACGTCGCCGCCGAGGTCGCCAAGGGTGTGGCGCAGGTGTCGCTCGCGAGCGGTGTGCCCGTGGTGTACGGCGTGCTGACGACGGACACGATCGAGCAGGCGATCGAGCGCGCCGGCACCAAGGCGGGCAACAAGGGCGCCGATGCGGCCGCCGGTGCGATCGAGCTAGTGAACCTCTACCCGCAGCTCTAGCAGGCTTCTGAAAAAGACCGACGTCCGGTTGAATCGTTGAGCCCTCAAGGGC
>CBDUSE010000084.1:0-13885 GCA_965369835.1 uncultured bacterium | reverse complement strand
GCATCCAAATCAACACCCTCATCAGCGCCGCCTGATCCTTATCCGCCGATTTGGGACGTCGTGTGCTCCTTGACAGGCCCAAGGCCGTCCCCTAGAGTGACACCGAAGGGCTTGGCCCGGCGTGACAACTCCTAGAGCGTGGTGCTGACGCTGGAAGCCGGGCGGCCGCCCAGGTGCTTACGACGAGTTGATGACCCCAGTGTACCTCGCGCTCACGTTCCTTCGTCGCCTCTTATGTCTGCTGTCGCATCGCTTGGCCGTTGCGCTCGGCGAGTGGCTGGGACGGGTGTGGTATGCCGTGGATGTCCGGCATCGGCGCGTCGCCAAGGCGAACCTCGTCAACGCCTTCCCCGAATGGTCGCATCACCGAGTCTGCCGGACCGCCCGGAGGGTCTTCAGGCACTTTGCGCGCGTGCTGATTGACTTCCTGCGCCTGTCCCGCTACGCCGACCCCGCTTACCACGCCCGGTGGCTTAGCGTCGAGGGCGAGGAACACCTGCGCAAGGCGCACGCGCTCGGCCGAGGTGTGATCCTGCTGTCGGCCCACTGGGGGAACTGGGAGCTGATGGGGCTGACGTGCGCGGCGCTCGGCTACCGGGTCTCGGCCATTGCGCGCAGGATCGGCTCGCGCGGCCTGACGCGCTTCATCAACGAGACTCGCGGCGTGACGGGGATGCGGGTGCTCGATAAGATGCAGGCGGCCCGGCCGACCCTGGCGGCGCTGGGCGCCGGCGAGTGCGTTGGTATCCTCATTGACCAGAACGATGCGGTCACCGGCATCCCCGCAAGTTTCTTTGGCCGTGAGTGCGCCACGACGCCGGCGCTCGCGAGCTTTGCGCTCAAGACCGGCGCCCCGGTGGTGCCCGCCGTCTGCCCGCTCGGGCCGGACGGGCGCTACCGGGCGCGGTTCTTCGAGCCGATCGCGCCGCCGCAGACGGGCGATCACGAGCGGGACGTAGCCGTGATGACCCAGCGCCTCACCTCGTTCGTCGAGCAGCGGGTGCGAGAGATCCCCGAGCAGTGGTTCTGGGTGCACCGGCGGTGGAAGCCGTTCGACTGCGGCTGCATGCGCCGCGGCTTCCGCTACGTCGAGACGATCCTCGTCAAGATGCCCAACTGGCTCGGCGACACGGTCATGTCGCTGCCGGTGTGCGAATACCTCAGGACCGCCTACCCGCACGCGCGGATCGTCGCACTCATCCGGGCGCCCTACGGCGGTGTGCTCGAGGGCAACGCGTACGTAGACGAGGTGATCGAGTACTCGCATCGCCGGGGCGTGCGCGGGCTGCTCGACCTGGCGCGCACGCTGCGCCGTCTGCGCCGGCGCTACTTCCACGCCGCCGTCCTGATGACCAATTCGTTCAGCTCCGCGCTCTGGATTGCGCTGGCGGGAATCCCACTGCGCGTCGGCACGCGGGGCCAATGGCGACGCTGGTTGCTGACGCACACCGTCAGGCCCCGGCCGCGCGACAGTCACCAGCGCGATCACTACGTCGAGATCGCTGCCCGGCTCGCCGACGCGCCGCGACCCAGTCCCCGGCAAGTCACCGTGACGGACGAGCACGCCGCCTGGGCCGAGCAGTTCCTTCAGGCGCACGGGGTGAACTCGAACACGCCGATCGTCGGCCTGAATCCGAGCGCCGGAACCGGCCCCGCCAAGCGCTGGCTGCCCGAACGTTTTGCCGAGGTCGGCCGCCGGCTGCATGAGACCTACGACATCACCGTACTTGTGTTTGGCGCGGCGCACGACGCGGCGCTGACCGAATCAGTCGTCCGGCAGATCGGCCCCGGCGCGCATGACCTCGCGGGCCGGACCACGGTCGCGCAGCTCGCCGCGCTCATGGCCCGCTGCCGGCTTTTCATCACGAACGATACCGGCCCGATGCACCTGGCGGACGCGGTCGGCACGACGGTGGTGGCGATCTTCGGCTCGACGAATCCCGTCTGCACGAGTCCCGCCGGCCCGGCGACCGTCATCAAGAAGGAGTGCGACTGCGCGCCGTGCATGCGCCGCGAGTGTAACCGCGACTTCCGCTGCATGACGAGCATCACGGCGGACGAGGTCTTCGAGCAGGCCGCCGCCTACCTGCGTGAAGAACGATGAGCGACAAGAGACCACTGGGCAACTTGTGCGTCCGCTGCCAGGCGGACGACGTGTTTGAGCAGGCCGCCGCGCACCTGTGCGAGGAACGATGAGCGAGAAGAAGTACCCGATCAGCGCATTCGTCGCCTGCCAGGACGAGGAGCGTAACATCGAGGGCTGCCTCCGGAGCGTCGCCTGGTGCGACGAGATCGTCGTGGTGGACAGCTTCAGCACCGACCGGACGGTCGAGATCGCCCGGCGCTACACCGACAAGATTTTCTTCCGCCAGTGGGACGGCTACTGCAGTCAGAAGAACTTCGGCCTCGAACAGACCTCGAACGACTGGGCGCTCCTGATTGATAGCGACGAGCGACTCTCGCCCGAGCTCACAGCAGAGATCCATCGCGAGTTCGACAACGGCACCGGCCGCACCGCGGGCTACTACCTGCCGCGCCGCGTCTATTTCCTCGGCAAGTGGATCAACCACTGCGGCTGGTACCCGGACTACAAGCTCCGACTCTTCCGCAAGGACCGCGGCCGGCTCGGCGGCATTGATCCGCACGAGACGTTCCTCCTCGACGGCCCCGCGAAGTTCCTGCGCGGCGAGATGATCCACTACACGTACCGCTCGATCAGCGAGCAGTTGCGCACGCTCGAGCGCTACGCGGCGATGTGGGCCTCGACGCGGCGCTGGAAGCCCGGCGACGCCGCAAAGATGCTCGTGCGGCCGCTGGCGAAGTTCCTCGAGATCTTCATCGTCAAAGCCGGCGTGCTCGACGGCTTTCACGGCTACGTGATCGCCTCGATGGCGTCGTACGGGGTGTTCCTGCGCTACGCGAAACTCTACGAGCGCTGGGCACGCGACCGGCACGGGGAACGCAGCGATGGATGAGGCGATCGAGCTTTTCCGTCAGACGCTGCTCGCGACGCGAGGTGCGGCGCTCCACACGATGGAGTGCTACGTCGGCGACGTCCGCCGCTTCCTCGACTACACTGCCGCCGCGGGCAGGAGGTCGTTGACCGCTCTCCGGCGGGAGGATATACTTGATTTTTTGATCGCCGAGAAGAAGCGCGGTCTGTCGTCGAGCTCGCTGGCGAGGCGCCTGGCGGCGCTCCGCTCGTTCTTTCGCTGTCTCGATGACGAAGGTCTTTTAGGGCAGAACCCGGCCGAGGACGTCGAGTCGCCCAAAACGTGGCGCCTGTTGCCGGAGGTGCTCACGATTGATGAAGTGGAGGAGTTGCTGGCCCAGCCGGACGTGACGACTACGCTCGGGCTGCGGGACCGCGCGATCATCGAGCTGATGTACGCCTCGGGCCTGCGGTTGGCCGAGACTGCCGGGTGCCGTCTCGCCGATCTCGATGCCTCGACCAGCACGGTGCGCGTTCTGGGTAAGCGCTCGAAGGAGCGCTGCGTGCCGGTCGGCTCGGTGGCGCTCGAGTGGATCGAACGGTACACGGCGGAGGCGCGGCCGAAGCTGCTTGGCGGCCGGTCGAGTGTGTTTCTGTTTATCTCGCGCCTCGGCAAACGGTTGACGCCTGCAGGGCTCTGGAAGCGCCTGCACGGGTACGTGCGCGGGCTGCCGTGGCGCAAACGAGTGACGCCGCACACGCTGCGCCACTCGTTCGCGACGCACCTGATGGCGAACGGCGCCGACATCCGCGTCGTGCAGGCGCTGCTCGGCCACGCGAGCATCAACACGACGCAGATTTACACGCACGTTGACACCGACCGGCTCAAGTCGGTCCACAAACAGTATCACCCCCGGGGCTAGACCCGCTTCCGGATCGAGGAGAGGCGCACCAATGAGATCGAGACCGATCGCCGTTGCCTTGATCGGGCTGGGCGCGCTGGCGGCGGCCATTTCCGGCAACGCCGCCGAGACGCTCCAGCTCGACGTGCAGGAGTTCGCCCTGGACAACGGCCTCACCATCCTGCTCGTCGAGCGCCATCAGGTCCCCACGGTGGCTGTCAGCCTTACCTACCGCGTCGGCTCGGCCGACGAGTGGACCGGCATCACGGGCATCGCGCACTTCGTCGAGCACCTCTACGACAAGGGGACGCCGATGCTCGGCACAACCGATCCGGTGCTCGAGCAGAAGCTCATCGCGCAAAAGGACGAGGTGATGACGGCGCTGCGTGCCGAACGCCGCAGCAACAACCCGGACGCCGAAAAGATCAAGGCGCTCGAGGCGCGCTACGCCGAGCTCAAGGCCGAGCACGAGAAGATCATCGTCTCGGGCGAGATTGACAAGCTGCTTGCCGAAGCCGGCGCCGACGGCAAGAACGCGACCACCTCGTTCGACCGGACCAACTACTTCATGAGCCTGCCTGCGAACAAGCTCGAGCTGTGGTGCGCCGTCTTCTCGCAGATCATGCGCGGCCCGGTCTTCCGCGAGTTCTACGAGGAGCAGCAGGTGATCCTCGAGGAGCGCCGCAGGCGGGTGGACAACTCGGCCGGCGGGGCGCTTTGGGAAGCGCTCCTTTCGACCACGTACGCCGGCCACCCGTACCACCACCCGGTGCTCGGCTGGCCCGACGACATGGCGAGCTACACCCGCGAGCAGGTGCGAGCGTTCTACACGCGCTACTACGCGCCGAACCGCGCTGTGCTCAGCATCGTGGGCGACGTGACCGCGAAGGAAGCCCTCGCCCTCGTCGAGAAGTACTTCGGCGACATTCCGCGCCAGCCGCCGCCCCAGACCCGCCGCACCGCCGAGCCGAAGCCGCGCGGCGAGAAGATAGTCACCGTCGAGTTCGACGCCCAGCCGAGGGTATATTCATCCTGGCTCACCGTGCCGCTCGCTGATCCCAACTACATCGTGTTCGACGTGATCGCCGAGGTGATGAGCGGCGGCCGCACCACGCGCCTGTACAAGCGCCTCGTCGAGGAGGAGCAGATCGCCGTGAGCATCTGGTGCGGCATCATGGGCCTGCGCGACACCAACATGTTCCTGTACGGCGCGACGCCCAAGGCGCCGCACACGGTGCAGGAGGTTGACGCCGCGGTGCTCGACGAGTTCGAGAAGCTCAAGACGGAACTCATGGACGAACGCGAACTCCAGCGCGCCAAGAACCAGCTCGCCGCAGGCTTTGTGCGCGCGATGGAGTCCAACCTGGACCTCGCGAAGCTTCTCGGCGAGTACGAGGTCCTCATCGGCTGGGAGTTCCTGCGCGACTATGTGGCGAAGACCGAGGCAGTCACCGCCGAGGACGTGCAGCGCGTCGCACGCGCCTACCTCAACCGAACGAACCGCACGCTGGCGTACCTCGTGCCGAAGGCGAAAGCGCAACCACCGGCTGTGGGGGCGGCAGGGGGGGCCGAGTGAGCCCGGGCGACGGCGGAGGCGAATCGCTGGCCGAACGCTGGCAGCGGCTCGATCGCGAGACGCTCGCCGAGGCGCGTGCAGCGGTCGAAAGCGGCCGCCGGTTCCATTGCCTCGATTTTACCCGCGCGCCGCTCGCGTTTTTCCAGACGCTTTGTGTCCGGCGTTCGTTTCTCAACGGGACTCCGGGCCTCATCCGGGCCGGTATGAACGCGATCCATTCCTTCGTCACGCACTTGCGCATCTGGTCGCTCCAGCACAACGCTGAGCGTGGGGGCGAGCCCCATGAGAACCGTCCACGTTAATCCGGCACGGCAGTTTCACGGCGGCGAGGGCCAGACGCTCGCTCTGTGCGCGGGACTCATCGAGCGCGGCCACGACGTGGTGCTGATCACCCAGCCGGGCGCGCCGCTTGCCGAGCGAGCGCGCGCCGCCGGTGTGCCGGTCCGCGAGTTGCGGATGCGAACCGAGTTTGACCTCCGCGCCGTCTCACATGTCCGGCGACTGCTGCGGGAGTCAGAAGCCGCCGTGCTCCATTGTCACACCGGCATGGCGCACGGCCTCGGCTGGCTCGCCGCGGGCGGCCTCGGCTGGCTCGCCTCACACGGGCAGCGGCCGTGGAAGCTCGTCGTGACACGCCGTGTGCTGCGACCGATCCGGCGCGGCCCCTTCACGCGCCTCAAGTACCGCCGCGGCGTGGACGCCTTCATCGCCGTGAGCCACGCCGCGCGGCGCCGGCTCCTCAGCTACGGCGTGCCGCCCGACCGTGTGAGCGTTGCGTACAGCGCGTGCGTCGAGCCGGAGCCGGAGTCGCTCGCCGATCCGCTCTCGCCGGAGATGTTCGGGATCGGGCCGGCCGACTTTGTCATCGGCGCCGTCGGTCAGCTCAGAGCGTACAAGGACCATCGCACCCTCGTTACCGCCGCGGGCCTGTTGCGAAGGCGGGGACGCGTGTTCAAGCTCGTGATCGTCGGCGACGGACAGTTGCGGCGCGAGCTCGAGGAGCAGGCCCGGCGCGAGGGCATTGCCGACATCACGGCGTTCACGGGGTACGCCGAGGACATCCGGCCGCTGCTGCGAAGGATGAACGTCCTCGCGATGCCCTCGACGCTCGAGGCGCTCGGCACCGTTGTGCTTCGCGCGTTCGATGCCGGGATTCCGGTCATCGCCGCCGACGCCGGAGGGCTGCCCGAGATCGTGCAGCCCGGCGAGACGGGAACGCTGTTTCGCGCCGGCGACCCTGCGGCCCTGGCGCTCGAGCTCGAGCGCTTCATGGACAGCCCGCCACCCCGTGAGACGATCGAGAACGCGCGCCGCTTTCTCGACGAGGGATTCCGCCCTCACCACATGGTCGAAGCCAACCTTGCCGTGTACCGGTGCGTGCTCGACGAGAGTCGGTCGCAGCTAATAGAGCCGATTACGCAGCGCAACGGCTCACGCACCGTATTTGTCCAACCGGACTGGAAAGACCGGCTTGCCGGAACCGACCTGCACGAGGCGGCCCTGCACGCGCCGCCCGCACCCGGCTTTGCGGGGCGGGGCGACCTCCGATTGCTCGAGATCAACGGTGCGCGGCTCCTCTGCAAGCAGATGCGGCATGGCGGGCTGCTGGCGAGACTGCTCGGCAGCCGCTACCTCGACCGGCGAAAGCCGCTGAACGAAATGCGGATCGTGAGCCATGCGCTCGCGCACGGCGTGCCGACGGCCGCGCTGCCCGCCGTGATAACCAAGCGCGCAATACCGCCCTTTTACCGGTACTGGGCGTTCTCGCAGGAGCTGCCGGATGCGGTTGACCTGCTCGCGTACATGCGCACGCACCCGCCGCGCCGTGAGCGCATCCCGGCGATCGCTGCTGCAGCGCAGGCCGTACGGGCGATGCACGACGCGGGCCTCTTCCATGCAGACCTACACCTGAAGAACATCCTTGTGCGCCTTGCCGACGCGGAGTCGCCCGAAGCGTTCATCATTGATTTCGATAAGGCCCTCCTCGCGCCGCACATGACCGTGCGGATGCGGTTCAAGAACCTGCGCCGGCTGTGGAAGTCCGCTGAGAAGGCGCGCGCCGCCGGCTTCGACATAACCCGCAGCGATATGTTCCGCTTCCTCGTCGAGTACGCCGGGCCGGACCTGCCATGCTACCGCGAGTTTGTCGAACGCACCTCGACGATGCGCTGGCACCGCTGGCGCTACCGGCACGAGGTGCTCACCACTAGGCCGAAGTAGCGCGATGGCAGCACGGCCCGCAGACGTCCGGCTCGACCAGCTCGGTCGCATCATCGTTATCCGGCTCGGCGCGCTCGGCGACGTGGTGCGCACGATCCCGGCCGTGCAGGCGCTTCGGGCGGCCGCGCCGCAGGCGAGGATCGCCTGGCTCGTGGACGACCGCTGCGCGGGCATCCTCGAGGGGTTGCGATACGTGGACGAGCTGCTCGTCGTGCCGCGCCGCGAGCTTCGCGCCGCCTCACGCAACCCGCTCGCGTGGCCCCGGTGGCTTCGGACGTGGCGCACGTTCCGCCGGGAGCTCGAGGCGTGGCGCGCCGGCGCCGTGTTCGATTTCCACGGCCTCTTCAAAACAGGCGTGCTGACCCGCTCGACGAGGGCGCCCCTGCGCATCGGCTACGTGCATGGCCACAGCAAGGAGAGAAGCTGGCGCGCATACAACGTGCTTGTTGACGCCGGCCCTGTGCGCATTTCACGGTTCGAGCGCAACCTCGCTCTCGTCGAGCGCCTCGGGGCGAAGCGGCTCACCACCCCGCCGGAGCTCTTCTTCACTGAAGCCGAGCGCGCCAAGATCGAGGCGTTTTTCTCGCCGCTCGACGCGTCCCGCGTCGTCGCCCTCTTCCCCGGGGCGAGCCGGGCCGGACGGCTCAAGCGCTGGCCACCGCGCCACTATGGGGCGCTGGCCGATCTGCTCGTCGAGAAGCTCGGGCTGATCCCGCTCATCGTGTGGGGCCCCGGCGAGGAAGCGTTTTTGGAGGAAATCCGTGCCACGGCCCGCTCCGACGTGCTCGTGGCGCCGCCGGTTTCTATAAAGGAACTCGCCTTGCTGCTCGGGCGCTCGCGCTGCTACGTCGGCGGCGACACGGGGCCGATGCACATCGCTTCCGTCATGGGCACCCCGGTAGTAATGATCATCGGGCCGTCGGATTCGGTCATCAGCCGGCCGATGCCGTACAGCCCGTGGCGAATCGTCGAGCCGGCAATGGACGAGCCGCACACACGCCGCCGAACGGCCGACGTCCCGCCCGAGAAGGTGTTCGAGGCGGTCGCCGCGCTGCTTGATGAGCCAAAAGCGGCCCGAGGACCGGCATAGCCCAAAGCAACCGCTCGCAGACTGCTGAGAAAGGCCAACGTTCAGGTAAATCGTGGAGCCCCTTTGGGGCGACTGGCAATAGCCTCGGGCGCAAGCCCGCCGAAGGCCGGCAAGCCCGTGGAACAGGACGACAGAAAAAACAGAGCCCCTTGGGGGCGATTCAACACGGTGTGGCATCGAACTCAATCGCCCCTCTCGGGGCTCGGGTTTTCTTGGGGCGCTCGATACCACGGGCTTGCGCCCGAGGCTGCTACCAAACGCCGCTGCGCGGCTCGTTCGATGGACTGGCAAAAAGGATTTGTCGGGCCAAATAGAGGTATCTTGCCTCTCTGGGCTCTGGTTTTTTCGGCAGCCTGCTAGATCACGGTGCCGCTGGGGACCTGGGCGTTTTTCTCGATCACGACGATGCCGTCGCGGATGCAGAAGCCGTCGCCGTCGAGGCGCCTGACGTTCCGCTCGTTGACGATGTGCACGTTGTCGCCGATGCGGGCGTTCTTATCAATGATCGCGCCCTCGATCCGGCAGTTTCGGCCGATGCCGAGATGGGGGCGGCCCCGGGAGCGCTTCTCCTCGTAGTAGTCGGCACCCATCATCACCGTGCGGCTCAGCACCGAGCCCTGCCGGATAATGCTGCGAACGCCGATGACTGAGCGCCAGAAGCTCGCCCCGTCGGCAATGACCCCTTCGCTCACCACGACGTTCGAGATGCTGCAGCGACGCAGCTTCGAGGCCGGCAGGAACCGGGGATGCGTGTAGATCGGCGCGGTCGGTGAGTAGAAATCGAAGGGCGGCCGGTCTGCGGTCAGATCAATGTTTGCGCGGTAGAACGAGCGGATCGTGCCGATGTCGCGCCAGTAGCCTTTGAATGGGTAGGCGAAGACGCGGCAGTACTTGAAGGCCTCCGGGAGGATGTCCTGCCCGAAATCAATGTTCGACTCGTCCTTGAGGATCTTCTCGAGGATTCCGGCTTTGAACACGTAGATGCCCATCGAGGCGATCCAGTGGCGGCCCCGACCCGCCTCGAAGCCGCAGGCGCGCAGGAACTCGGCATCGTGCCGGAACGCCTCGACCGCCTCGGCATCTTTCGGCTTCTCGCCAAAACCGACGAGCCGCTTGCGCTTGTTGAGCTTGATCACGCCGAACTCGTCCACGCGCTGCCGAGGCACCAGCACGGTCGAAACCGTGATGTCTGCCTTGGTCTCGTGGTGCTGCGCCAGCATCCGTCGGAAGTCCATGCGGTAGAGCTGGTCGCCGGACAGCACGAGGTAGTGCCTCGGCGCGTACGGGTCGAAATGGCGCATGGACCGGCGCACCGCATCCGCCGTGCCCTTGAACCACTCGGCGTTGCGTGGTGTCTGCTCGGCGACGAGCGCCTCGACAAACCCGTCGGAGAAATGATCGAAGCGAAACGAGTTCATCAGGTGGCGGTTGAGCGAGGCCGAGTTGAACTGGGTCAGCACGAAGATCTTGCTCAGGCCGGAATTGATCAAGTTGCTCACCGGCACGTCCACGAGGCGATACTTACCGCCGAGAGGCACGGCGGGCTTCGAGCGCGTCTTCGTCAGCGGAAAGAGGCGCTCGCCTTTCCCACCACCAAGGATGATGCTGAGCGTCTCGCTGAGTCGAATGTCCGGCATACCGTGCGTGTGCTCTCCGAAAACAAGTGCCTTTTCTGTGCGCAAAAACAAATTATGCGACCTTTTTCGCGCCAAAGCAAATGGAAACTGCGCAGGCCGCTTGAATCGGCTCGCCAAATGGGCCCGCCGATTTGGCGCCCTTGCCTCGAACCGCCCGGCTCGGCTACAGTCCCCCCGGCGGAGGGCGACATGGGCCTCATCACGCTCCTGACAGACTTCGGCCACGACAACTGGTTCGTCGGCACAATGAAGGGGGTGATCAAGTCGGTCAGCCCCGCCGCGGAAATCGTGGACATCTGCCACGAGTTCCCGCGGCACGCGATCACCGAGGCGGCGTTCGCACTGCGCAACGCGTGCCCGTACTTCCCGCCCAGCACGGTGCATTGCGTCGTGGTGGATCCCGGGGTCGGTAGCGGGCGCGCGGCGATTGTCGTCGAGACAGATCGCTACCGCTTCGTGGCACCCGACAACGGCGTGATCAGTTGCGCGCTCGAGGGCCAGGAGGTGAGACAGGTGGTGCGGATCGAGGACGAGCGGTACATGCTGGCGCCCGTGAGCCGGACCTTTCACGGGCGCGACGTCTTCGCGCCCGTGGCCGCGTATCTCGATGCCGGCGTCAAGCCCGCCGAGTTCGGCCCCGCGGTCGAGACCTTCGTGCAGCTCCCTCGCTCGACGCCGAGCAAACTGAGCGACGCCGAGGCGGTCGGCCACATCCTGCACGTGGACCGCTTCGGCAACCTGATCACCGACCTCGATGAGACGTTCATCGCCGAGCTGCTGGCCGGCTCGAAGCGGCGGTACTTCCGGCTGCTGGTACGCGACCACGAGGTGCGCCGCCTTGTCAGCTCGTACGCCGAGGGCCGGCCGGGCGAGCTCGTGGCGCTCATCGGCAGCTCGGGCTACCTGGAGATCAGCGTCAACCGAGGCAGCGCACGCGACATAGTGGACATTCAAGAGGGAGGGGAGTTCATCCTCAAGGTGCTATGAGACTTTCGATTAGCTACGACACGATGATGGCCGACGCCATCGGCCCCGAACATGGCCTGACCGACGAGGACCTAGTGTCCATCGAGCCAGAGATACCACGCGTGCTCGACGAGATCGAAGCGCTGCGCGCGGGCAACGAGGTGACCTTCTTCCGGCTGCCATCCCAGGCCGACGCTGCGCACGGGATCAAGCGCGCGGCCAAGGCGATTGCGGCGCGCTGTGACAACTTCGTCGTGCTCGGCATCGGCGGCTCGGCGCTCGGCACGATCGCGGTGCATGCCGCGCTGCGCCACCCGTTCTGGAACCTCTTGGGGAGGCAGCAGCGCAAGGGGCGGCCGCGGCTCTTCGTCCTCGACAACGTGGACCCCGACTGGCTCAACGCCTTCAAAGAGACCGTCAACCTCAAGCGCACGGTCTTCAACGTGATCACCAAGTCCGGCTCGACGAGCGAGACGATGGCGCAGTTCCTGCACTTCCGCGATGCGCTGGCCAAGGAGCTCGGGCCCAAGCACGTCAAGAATCTGGTTATCACGACCGACCCCGCACAGGGCCTCTTGCGCAAGATGCTCGACGAGATGCCCGAGCAGGAACGGTACGAGTCGTTCGAGGTGCCGCCCGGTGTCGGCGGGCGATTCAGCGTCCTGAGCGCGGTCGGGCTGCTGCCGCTCGCCGTGGTGGGTATCAACATTGACCGCTTGCTGGCCGGCGCGCGCGATATGGACGCCGCCTGCAAGAAGTGCGACCTCCGCGAAAACCCCGCGCTGCTCAGCGCGGTGCTCCTCTACCTGGCGCACACGCGGCGCGGCAAGAGCCTGACGGTGATGATGCCGTACTCGCAACGGCTGCGCGACGTGGCCGACTGGTTCCGCCAGCTCTGGGCCGAGAGCCTCGGCAAGAAGCTCAACCGCGCGGGCGAGACGGTGCACGCGGGGCTCACGCCGATCAAGGCGCTCGGCGTGACCGACCAGCACTCGCAAGTACAGCTCTACGTCGAGGGGCCGAACGACAAGGTGATCGTCTTCATCCGCGTCGAGCAGTTCTCCAAAAAACTCGCCATCCCGAAGGGGCACCCGGCGATCGAGGGGCTCGAGTACCTCGGTGGCCAGAGCTTCAACACGCTGATTGACGTCGAGCAGCGGGCGACCCAGGCCGCGCTCACCAAGGCGGGCCGGCCGAGCCTGACGATCACGCTGCCGAAGGTGACGCCCGAGACGGTGGGCAAGCTGCTCTACATGCTCGAGATGCAGACGGCGTATGCCGGCGCCCTCTACGGCATCAACGCCTTCGACCAGCCCGGCGTCGAGGAAGCCAAAAAATTCACCTACGGCCTCATGGGCCGCCCCGGCTACGAGCATAAGGCCGGGGAGTTCAAAAAGATCGCGGGAAGCAGCGGAAGCCCCGTGCTCGGCAGAGAATGAGGCGTCGAACCAGCTTCAGCCGAGCCAACCTATCCCAGCCTCGCTTGTCCCTGACCGAAGCAATGTCGAGGACCGCGAAGGGGCAGTCTCGTGGACACCAGACCTCCGAGAACCGGCCTCAGTCACATAAGGGTCACATAGGCACGCATCATGTAACTTATTGCCTGCCAGCATGTTGTGTGGATGGCTGGCCACAAGCCCTCGAGTGCAGTACTCGAGGATCACATAGGAAAAGCCCATCAGGCCCAGAAGGGAACGTAACTGGCGTACTTCTTGGAGGTGCTATCTGGGTCGTAAGGTTTGACCAGTTTGGCATCCGCCGTGTCACGGATAATGCGGGAAGCGAGGGCGTAGTTGCCCTCGGCGATGCCGAAGCGCTTTCTCAGCGACGCATTGGTCATTCGGTCACTTGACACGTACCGGAGGCAGGCGTGTAGGTAGCAGGTTCGTATCTTGTCCCCCTTGTCCATCTCACGGAACGTTCTCGGACCGAACAAGACAGCCTTCGTGTGCTGCTTGGTTGCAGAGAACTCAGGAGCGGGCAACTGGTGGAGCTCCGTCTGGAACACGACCTTGTCGATCCCGCTCCCGCGCTCCTCGCATATGTTCATGCGTCGCATGGAGGCTGCGAGGGCTTCGTTCCGCGATTGAGGCGGTTCGTCCACGAAGCGGAGCGTGTCAATGAGCGGTTGACCCGGATTGGTGATCTCAATCCTGTCGGCGAAGATCTCAACCATTGGACCCGTGCCCTTCATGTTGAAGTCCTGATGAATCAGTGCGTTTGCCACCAGCTCGCGAATCGCCAGCTCTGGAAACATGGGCACGTCTTTCCGGAACGCCCGACCGATCTCCTCGTTCCTGGGAAGTTGACTGTTTATGTAGTCGATGAGTCCCTCGAAGCCGACGGCATAACCCCGTTGCCCGAGCCGCTCTCGGACAGTCTCAACGCGGCTCTTGCCCTTGTAGACGATCACCCTTATGGCCTTTCGCGCAAGCGAGTCGAACTCACTCAAATCCGCTGCAAACAGTATGGCGCCCAGGTTAGTGATGTTATACTTGTCGCCGCCCTTCTTCTGGAGGACCTTCTCCTGCAGGAGACGCTCGAGTGTACCGGATCGGTCGC
>CBDUSE010000083.1:0-13917 GCA_965369835.1 uncultured bacterium | reverse complement strand
CCCGCCTTGAGCGCTGCCAGGCGGCAGCGCTTTACGCTCTCCCTGAACTCCTTACGGCGACGCTCCGATGGCTTCTCAAAGCGGCGGGACCGCTTGAAGTCCTTCAGCACGCCGTCCTTGGCACACTTCTTCTTGAAAGCACGAATGGCACCGGCAATATCCTGCCCAGGTTTCACGTCCACTCGCGTCATACAGTAGATCAGCTCCAATCTCTTATATAAGGTTTCCAAGTAACTTCTAACATACGGTGCGCGCGGCCCGCTTGTCAAGCAGGATATCACCAACTGGTAATATTGGTCATTATATGCATGAAAGTGCGCCTAAATTACAAACGAGAACCAAACCGGCACTAAAGAGCAGCCGTCGCTACGGCAAGAACTGGGCCAGATGACGCCGCCCAAGCACCAGGCCCTGCTTATTCCTGTCCGGCTTGCCGTGCCAGACCGGATCCTCGTGCTCGATGCTCAGCACCCCGTCGTAGCCGCACTCGCCGAGCACTGAGATAAACCGACCCCAGTCAATCTCGCCCATGCCGGGAATCCTGTAGCGCCACCAGCCGTTGCTGAAGATCCCGTCACGCTCGCAGCGCGCCTCGATGATTTCGGTGTCCTTGGCGTGCGTATGGTAGATGCGGCCCGCGAACTCCGGGATGATGCCGGTGTGATCAATCCCGAGCCAGTGCAGGTGCGAGGGGTCGTAGTTCAGGCCGACGTCGAAGTTGCTGAGCACGTCGAAGATCTTGCACCACATCTCGGGGTTGTAGGCGATGTTGCCGATCAGCCCCTCGAACTGCCACCCCACCATCGGGCAGTTCTCGATCATGAGCCGCACGCCGCGCGCCGCCGCGTAGTTGCACAGCGGCGTGAAGACCTTCTTCACGTCGGCGAGGTTCTCGTCGAGCTTCTTGCCCGGGTTGCGCCCGATGAAGCAGCCGACCAGCCCCACGTCGAGCTTCTCGGCGGCGTCAATGACCTTCTTGAGGTGCTTCGCCTTCTCGCCGCGCACCTTCGAGTCGGCGGCCAGCATGTTGTCGTAGTAGCCGAGCGACGAGATCTCGAGCCCGAGGTCCGCCATCATACCGGAGAACTCCGACGCCTTCGCCTTCGTCATCCCGACCACGTCGAGGTTGGACCCCTTCTGCCCCTTCTTCATCGGCCACGCCCCGCACTCGAGCATCTCGAAACCCGCCTCGCTCGCCCACGCCGCCACCTTCTCAAGAGGCAGCGTGCTGAGCGCTCCCGTCAGAAACCCAATCTTCATCAGTTGCCTCCCTCTCGCTGAAAAGCGTTGAACCATGTAGCCGTGCTACTATGATCTACCCAGAAGCAGACGGTGAGCGGGACAATACGCCATGGGTTCAAACCCACGCAAGAGGAAATGACGCCAAAGCGCCTGGCGAACCCTTTCAGGATGGCAACGCGGCGACGCCGACCTCGTCCTGCCCGGTGTGGGCGGGCGAGTAGCCCCCCAAGTTCGTTGAGAAATAGCTCTGTCGTCTTTCCAAGACATTGGCAGCGCGGGCGCTTTCCCGACCGAATAATCGCAGCACGCGCTTGTCCCGGTTGTTTCCGGGGCAGGATACTAGCCGAACCAGAGAGGGCTGGACCAGGCGAACTCGCCGCCCTCAAGCTCGATCCTGAGATAGTAGTACGTACCAGGGGCCAAGCCGGCGGAATCCTGCCAGTTGCCCGAGGCCGTCAGGCCACCCGGCTCCTCGCGATGAACCGCCTCGTTGTTCCTGACAACCTCGACGGCCACGATCGGACGATCGGTCGCGACGCTGTAGCTAACGTCCACGGGCCGGCCGGATTGGCCCGCACGAACCTCCTCTCCCATCCCGTGGCCGTTCACGCTAAACTCGATCAGCACCCGCGGTCCGGTCGAGGCGTAGCAGCGCCTTGACCGCAGCGCCTCAAAAAGCTGTTCACGCGAGAGCTCGTCGCAGATGACGGCCGCGATGCCGCCGTTGCGCCCCGGCGCCAGCATGTGGGTATCGCTGCTCGCGATCAGGCCCAACCGGTAGCCCCTCGCCAGCGCCGACTGCACAGACGAGTTCGGCACCGGCGGATTGCCGTGGGCGCGGGGGTTGCCGTCGTACTCCGTGACGCCGTGGCACGAGGCGATCTCGCACACTCGTTGCACCTCGGCGTCGTGGTGGGACCAATCGGTCGAGGCGCGGACCGAACCCCAGTCCACCGAGACGTGATGCGGCACAACGAGTGCGCGAGATCGCCTCGCGCCCGCAAAGAGCGCCTCGGGCGTCGCGCCATCCTCGCGGCAGGGAGAAAAGACCTCGCCGTCGTCGCCCGGGTAATAGACGTTCTTGTGGCCGTAGTCCGCCCGGACCTCGTTCGAGGTCCATTCGTAGGCGAGCAACGTGACGAACGTGCCAGGCTCGTTGAACGCCGAGGCGAGCAGCCGCGTCACGTTCCATTCGGAGACCGACATCTCGTCCGGGAAATCGCAGTGGTCGGTCACCGCCCCGAAGTCGAGCCGGCTCACGCTCTTTGCGAAATTGTAGAACTGGTCGTGCGTCCCGAGCCCGTCCGAGAAAGAGATATGGCCGTGGACGTCGCCGAAGAAGACACGCCTGCCGGAGCTGTCCGTGAGCCGGGGCGGCTCGGGGGATGTGACAATCTCGTGGCCAGCCTCGCTCGGCCACGCATGCACCGGAATCGAGGCATCGGCGAGCGTGGCCACGTCCTCGGGGTGGATCCTTTGGAGGTAAATACTCGCATTCCGGACAAGGTGCTTGCCGTTTGGTGGCGAAGCTTGCCATGCTAACCAGACTGCGCCGGAGTGGTCCATGGCCATTGTGGGGCGGCGGTTATAGTGGCCTCGACCGCACATGACTACCGGCGCCGACCACGTCCCCGCGGCCCGGTCGAGGCGCCGCGTCAGGATCACCGACTTCGCGTCGCGCCAGGTGAGCCACACCGAATCGCGGTCCGCGCAGACATCGTGCGACACATACCGGCATTCGACCGAAGCAACCCGTTCGGTCCGGCCGTCCGCCGCCACGTCGTAGCAAACGTATGCGTCCGTGCCGATTCCATTCCACGCCACCACCGCGTCGCCGCGCCCGTCGGCAACGGCCACAGGCGTGCTGCACCACGTTGCGCCACTCGAGACGCGGACCGGCTCGCCCGCTGCACCTCCGTCGTACTCGACGGCGTACACGTCGTACCGGCCGTCGGCGAACGCATCGAAATAGACGCGGACCCTGCCGTCGGCGAGCGCGACCAGCGCGGGCCGGTACGCCTCCATCCCGGGCGCGACCTCGATCTCGCCCGACCACTCGTTGAGGAAGCGCCTCAGGAAGACGCGCGCCCTGCCGTGCCGGAACGAATGGTACGCCACCCAGATCCCGCCCTGGTCGTCGGCGGCCAGCGCCGGATCGAGGTCCTTGCCGCCCGAAGAGACCTGCACCGGCAGCGTGCGCTGGCCGTGCACGATCAATGTCAGGAAGACGTTGGCGCCGCCCCGCGTCACCTCCGACCACGCCACAACGACGCGTCCGGCAGCGTCCTCGCACAGCACCGGCCTGTACGCGCATCCGAAATCGGAGAACGCCTGCTCAAGCACGACGCAGTTGTCGCGCAGGCAGGTCACAACCACGCTATCGCGCCCGTCGGCGAACCGCTGCCATGCCAGCCATTGCCGACCCCGGTGATCCACGATCATGCGCGGGTACTTATCGTTGCCGCGACCGTCGCTGAGGCAAACGGGCTCTGGGAGTCTTGGGTGGTTCATCGGCGGATCAGTAGTCGAACCCCCGGCGCGCCTTCACGCCGGCGTCGAAGTAGTGCTTTACGTTGCGCATTTCCGTCACGAGGTCGGCCCGCTTGAAGAGGGCTTCCTCGTGGCACCGCCCGGTCATCACCATCTCCACGTCTTGGCGGCCATCGTGCAGGTCGAGGATCGCCTCGACGTCGGCCGGCTCGATCAAACCGGTCGTAACTGAGGCAAGGATCTCGTCGCACACAATCAGGTCGTGCCTCCCCTCGTCGAGTAGGCTCCTGACGAGGTCGAGGCCCCGCCGCGCTTCGGCACGGTCCTTGTCCGTGACGCCCGACCGGAACGTGCCGTCAGGCCGCCGCCGCTCGCACCCGGTCGCCACCAGCTCAAGCCCCTCGAGCGATTCCAGAACGGCCCGCTCCGAATAGTCCTCGCGGCCCGGGTCGTGCCCCTTGTCGAACTGCACGAACGCCACCCGCTTGCCCGCGCCGAGCGCCCGGATCGCCAGCCCAATGGCCGCGGTCGTCTTGCCTTTGCCGTCACCTACGTAGAACTGAATCACGCTTGGCGGCTCCTCCGGATCTTTCCTGCGCGCAGTCTAAGGCGCCCTCGTCGAGGGCGCAAGCTTTTTCAGACAGGAGGCGGGCAGGATGCCCGCCGCACAGCCGGCAAGATGCCGGCGCTACATTAGGCTATGTAGCGCCGCCGTCTCGGCCCCGGCTTGAT
Source organism: uncultured bacterium (assembly GCA_965369835.1). Taxonomy (GTDB): domain Bacteria; phylum Auribacterota; class JABMQX01; order JAFGEW01; family JAFGEW01; genus CBDUSE01. Next base: position 9,453 of record CBDUSE010000083.1, on the reverse strand, counting down.
CTCAGGTCGAGAGCCGGCGCTGTCTCGTGGGGGGCGTCCCACCCCCGGCTGATCCAGGTGCGCAAACCCAAGACACCCCCACGCAAGCGTGGCCGGCGGCCACGATCCGTCAGCGCGTCAGATCTCGCGCCCGACCGCCTCGGCGATCGGCCCAAGCTCGTGCATCAGCGTGTCGAACTGCTCGAACGTGAGCGATTGCGCGCCGTCGCTCACGGCGGTCTCGGGGTCGGGATGCACCTCGATCATCAGCCCGTCGGCGCCGGCGGCGACCGCCGCCTTGGCCATCGGCGCAATGAAGGCGCTCCGGCCCGTCGCGTGGCTCGGGTCAACGATGACGGGCAGGTGGCTCACCTCCTTGATCGCGGGCACCGCGCTCAGGTCGAGCGTGTTGCGCGTGCCGTCCTCGAAGGTGCGGATGCCGCGCTCGCACAGGATTACCTTCATGTTGCCGCTCGACAGGATGTATTCGGCCGACATAAGCAGCTCGCGCACCGTCGAGGCCATGCCCCGCTTGAGCATCACGGGCTTGTCGAGCTTGCCGACCTTCTTGAGCAGGCTGAAGTTCGCCATGTTGCGCGCGCCGATCTGCATCACGTCGGCGTAGCTCGCCACCAGCTCGATGTCCGAGGTGTCCATCACCTCGGTGATCACCGGCAGTCCGGTGACGCCCCGCGCCTCGGCGAGGTACGCTAGTGCCGTCTCGCCGTGGCCCTGGAACGTGTACGGCGAGGTGCGGGGCTTGAACGCGCCGCCGCGCAGGATCGAGGCGCCTGCGCCTTGGATGCTCCGCGCGATCCGGATGAGCGATTCCTCGTCCTCAACTGCGCATGGCCCCGCCATCACCACGATCCTCCTGCCGCCCACCACGACGCCGTCCACGGTGACCTTTGACGGCGCGTCGCGCCACTCGCGGCTCGCGAGCCGGAACTCGTGCAGGATCGGGAAGCTGCGCTCGACGCCCGGGATCGCATCGAGCGGCAGCGTGCGGATCACGTCCTCCTCGCCGATCACGCCGACGACGACCCGCTCCTCGCCGTAGATCGCCTGGTACCGCAGCCCCAACGACGTGATACGCTCGAACAGGTGGTCGAGCTGCTCCTTCGTCGAGTCCCCCCTCATCACGATAATCATGGCTCAGCCCTCCTGATGCTGCGCCAGGTACTCCTCGCGCAGAATCGCCATCACCACGGTGTCCACATAGCCATCCTCTCGGTATCGGAACTGGCGAAGCACTCCCTCGCGAACGAAGCCGACGCTCTCGTAGCAGCGGATCGCCCGCTCATTATCGGCAAATACCTGGAGGCCGATCCGGTTCAGATTCATCTCATTGAAGCCGAACCGCACAAGGGCGCGCGTCGCGTCCGTGCCGTAGCCCTTGCCCCACTGCGCGCGCTCGCCGATCATAATGCCGAAGGTGGCGCGGCGGTCCTCCCACGAGATCCCGTGCAGGCCACAGTTGCCGATGTAGAGGCCCTCGAGGGTATCAATGGCAAAGACCTTATCGTTCGGCTGCGGCTTGATTGCCCGCTCGACGAACGCCCGCTCGGCCAGCCGCGACATCGGGTAGCGCATCATCAGGTTGCGCACCACCTCGCGCTTGTTGATCCAGCGCCAGCAGTCCTCGATGTCCTCCTCCTCGAGCGCGCGGAGGCGGACCTTCTCACCTCGAATCATCGTCTTTCCCTCCCGGAATCCGTCCAGATCACATATCGCAAGCATTCCGGCCGGCAAGAAAGCCCCGGCATGCTTGATACGAGCGATTCCCGCTGTTCTTCGGGGTTCGGTTCACTTGCTCCAGATCTGTATTTCACCCACAAAAAAGCCTCAGGACACCGGGTCCTGAGGCCTCTCTTCTCTCTTGTAGGGCAACCTAGGGACCCGCGCGCCTCCAGCTCGTAAAGCCGAAGGGATACACCTCGACGAAGAACGGCGCGGCCACCGTGAGCCTTGCCGCAATGTATCCGATGCGCGTCATTCTGTGGGTCCCTATCATCAAACCGGCAAACCTTGTAGCGTAATTCACCCCGTTAGTCAAGCCTAATTTCACTACGCCCGCCGAGAAACGCCCTACTCTTTTGCGATGAACTGCCCGACCTTTTCGACGAGCGCAGCCGGCTCGATCGGCTTCTCGATGAATGCGTCGGCGGGCAGGAACTCCTCGTCCCCCTCGAAATGGAACCGCAGCGTCGTCACCTCGTGGATGGCGGTGACGATCAGGATCGGCACGCTGCGGTACCGGGCGTAGGGGGAGTCGTCATCATCGCTGCGGAGCTTGTAGGCGACGTGAAACCCTTCGGTCGGCGTGAACATCATGATGTCGAGGATGATGAGGTCCGGCTCGCATTCGAGGACCTTCTCCAGCCCCTCCTCCCCGCTGCTCGCCGTCGCCACGTTGTAGCCGTGCACCTCGAGCGGGATCCGCATCGCCTCGAGGGTGTCCGGATCGTCGTCAATAATGAGAACCGTCTTCCGGCCGCTCATCGCCCCAGTTCTCTTCAGTCCCCGCCTCGGGTCAGCTTATGAGCCACAGATTACGCAGATCATCACAGATAAGGCTCCAGCCTGTTCCCTTACATTCCGATGGCCGCGCCGTCGGATGGAATCAGTGTCAATCTGTGAAATCTATGGCGCTTCCCCTACTTGAGCTTCCTCTTGAGGATCGTCAGCAGCGTGTCCGGGTCAATCGGTTTCTGGAACACACCGCTCAGGCCAAGCTCGGCGTAATCGGCGCTGATGCTCAGGCTGTCCCCCACCGAGCTCAGCATGTAGATGGGCGCCGTGCTCCCCATCGCCTTGAGTTCCTTGACGAAGCTCGTGCCGGCGTCCACCTCTTCCATCATGAGGTCAACGATCATCAGGTCCGGTGTAGTCTCCCGGCAGATCTTGAGCCCTTCCTCGGCGGTCGTGGCCCCGAGCATCATGTAGCCGTTCGCCTCGAGCACGAGGCGCAGCGCTTCGAGAATATCCTGGTCGTCGTCAATACAGAGAATCACGTATTTCCCGTCTTGCATCGTCCATCCCCATTGGAAGGTGTGGCGTCCAAAACCGACAGTTCACTCAACTCCGCCTCGACCTCGCGGAACGATCCTTCGCGCACGACCCGCCGAATGAACTCGAACGCCGCAGCGAGGTTCGCTTGCGCCTCGTCGGATAGCGACTCGCCGAACTCGTCAAACACATACCCGCGAATGCCGAGGACGTACGCTTCCGTCTTCGCCCCGAACAGCTCGCGCGCCAGCGCCAGCACCCCTTCCGGCTCGACGATATGGCTGCTGAAGTTCGAGCCGGGCTTCGGCCCGATCCGGCGAAACGAGAACGGCTCCGGGCCGGTCAGGCTTGCGTCGGCGAACACAACCACGTCGTGCTCGGCGACCGTGCCGGCGTCCTCGACCGCCAACTGGTAGTCGGCCTCGACCGTTACGCCGGGTAGCTCCAGCTTCTCGAGCGCCGCGGCAAGCGCCGGCCCAAGCCCGTCGTCGAGGCGGCCGGGGTTACCGTAGCCTATGAGCAGGACCTTCGGAGCGCCTTCGCCCATTCCTTATCCCTTGGTCTTTGTGTCGAGCAGGCTGCCCTCGTGGTCGTAGAGGTTCACAACCAGCGGCATCCGGCCGAGCGCATGCGTCGCGCACGACAGGCACGGATCGTACGCCCGGATAGCCACCTCGACCCGGTTCAGCAAGCCCTCGGTGATCTCATTGCCGGACAGGTAGTCCTCGGCCACCTTCTGCACCGCCCGGTTCATCGGCTCGTTGTTGTTCGTGGTCGAGACGATCAGGTTCGCCATTGTCACCTGGTCGTTCCCGTTCACCTTATAGTGGTGGAAGAGCGTCCCGCGCGGCGCCTCGAGCAGCCCCACGGCCTCCTCGCGGCGCTCGCCGGTGACGACCAGGTCCGTCCCTTGCAGGTCCGCGTCGTGCAAGAGCTCCTTGATCTTCTCGATCGAGTGCAGCAGCTCGATCATCCGGGCCCAGTGATACGCCATCGTGATGTTGCTCGGCTTACCATCGCTCAGCGCCATGAACTCCACGCGCGCCGCCTCGGCCTCCGGCGTGTCAATGAAGTCGCAGGCGTTGAGGCGAGCGAGCGGCCCGACGCGGTACCAGCCGTTCTCCGGCCCGAGCGACTTGATAAACGGGAACTTCATGTACGACCAGGACCGCACCTCCTCGGCGATGTAGTCGAGATAGTCCGGCGGAGTCACCTGGTCGAAGATCGTCTTCCCCCCGGCGTCAATGGCGCGCAGGTTGCCGTCATACAGGTCCATCGCGCCGTCGGCGCGCACGAGCGAGAGGTGGTTGGAATCGAAGGAGCCGAACGAAGCGAGCTCGTCGAGGTGCTCGAGCGTGTAGTCCTTAGCGATCTTGACCGCGCCGCGGGCCCATTCGACCGTCTGGTCGAGGTCCTTCAGCAGGAAGTCCCGCTCCTCGATCGAGAGGTTCTTGTTGATCCCGCCCGGGATCGCGCCCGTGCCGTGGATCTTCTTGCCCGCCGTCGCCTTGATGACCTCCTGGCCGTACTTGCGCAGCATCACGCCCTGCACGGCGAGATCGGGGAACTTCGCGGCTACGCCGATGATGTTGCGGATCATCGGGTCCGCCTCGAAGCCAAAGAGCAAGTCTGGCGAGCAGAGATAGAAAAAGTGCAATGCGTGCGACTGCATCACTTGGCCGTAGTGCATCAGCCGGCGCATCTTCTCGGCCGTCGGCGTCAGCTTCTCGCCGCCTACGATGAGGTCCATCGCCTTGGCCGCCGCCAGGTGGTGACTCACCGGGCAGATGCCACAGAGCCGCTGCACAACCACCGGTACTTCCCAGAACGGCCGGCCCTGGATGAAGCGCTCGAAGCCGCGGAACTCGACGATATGGAACCGGGCCTGTTTCACCTTGTTCTCTTCGTCAAGCAGAATTGAGACCTTCCCGTGTCCTTCGACGCGGGTGACCGGCTCGATCACGATTCGCTTGTAACCGCTGGTGACCTCCACAGTTGTCCTCCGATTATGCTCAGTCGTACTTGATCAGCTCATATGGCAGATCGAGCGGCTTGTTGTTCAGCAGCGCCACAAGCGCCTGCCAGATAGTCTCCGCCGACGGCGGGCAGCCCGGCAGGTGGTAATCAATCTTGACCACTTCCTGGCAGGGGTACACTTTATCGAGAAGCAGCGGGATTTCCGAATCGTTCGGGACGCGGCCGCTTGGATTATGCACCGACGGCCCGTTCAGGAAGGCCTCGTCGAGGCACTCCTTGAGCGGAATCGTGTTGCGCATCGCCGGGATGCCGCCCATCGTGGCGCAGTCGCCCAGAGAGATGAGGATGTCGCAGTGCGTGCGGAAGTCCTGCAACACGCGCACGTTCTCCTCGTTGGCGCACCCGCCCTCGACCAGCCCAATCAGGCAGCGCCCCGTGAACTCCTTGATGTCGTCGATCGGCGACTTGTCGAACTCGACCAGCTCGATGAGCTCGAGGATGCGTTCGTCAATGTCCAGCAATGACATGTGGCAGCCAAAGCAGCCGGCAAGCGATGTGGTTGCAATCTTCGGTTTGGCCATAGTCGCCTTCCTCACTTGCTTTCCTCTGCGTGCCGGGCTTCGGAGTACAGAGCTTCGATGTCCGACCCGATCGGCTCGTGGTCGTACAGCCGTTTGCCGATCGGCACGGCGTACCCGACGCGCTTACGCATCAGCGCGCCGACCGGACAGATCTCCAACGCCTTGTCGGTCGCGTCCACGTTCGTATCCGCCAGGTTCGCCTCCGCGTTCACTGCAACTTTCTTCTCCGGGCCGCGCCCGACGAACTGAAAGACGTTCTTGCCGTCGAGGTCACGCGAGGCCCGAACACACCGGGCGCACAGAATGCACCGGTTGTGATCAATGTAGATGTCCGGGTGCGAGGCGTCCACGTCGCGGCTGGGCCACAGGTACGGATACTTCGGCGCCGTGATGCCGAACCGGTACGCCAGTGCCTGTAGCTCGCAGTTGCCGCTTTTCTCGCAGAACATGCAGAAGTGGTTCCCCTCGACGAACAACATCTCGATGATGCTGCGCCGGTACCGGGTGATCTTGTCGCTGGTGTTGTCAATCACCATGCCCTCGGCGATCGGCTGCGTGCACGCGGCCTGAGGCCGGCCGTTCACCAGCACCGTGCAGACCCGGCACGCCCCATACGGGACGAGGTCTTTCTGGTAGCAGAGCCGGGGGATGTACACGCCCGCCGCGTCGGCGGCCTGGATGATCGTCTGGCCCGGCTCTCCCTCGATCTCAACGCCATCAATCGTGAAGGTGATTGTCTCGCTCATGCCGTTTGCCTATTCCTGGAAGTGAACCGATTTGCGTCCGGTCATCGGGATCCGCCCCGCGATCGGGGTCCGCCCCGCGATCGCCTGGGCATCGCCCAGCGCCGCACCAATGTCAAACGAGGGCTGGAACCCATCTCTGTCTTCCTTCACCAACGCCTCGTAGGCGGGCCGGAAGTTTTTCAACGTCGTCAATATGGGGTTCGGCGAGGTCTGGCCCAGGCCGCACCGGCTCGCCGCAATAACCGTCTCGCCGAGTCTCTGTAAGTAGTCGAGGTCGGCCGGCTCGCCTCGCCCCGCCAGGATCTGCTCGAGCCGCTCCTTGAGCAGCACGTTGCCTACCCGGCACGGCGTGCAATAGCCGCAGCTTTCCTCGATGAAGAACTCCATGAACTGCTTGGCGACCTCGAGCACGTTGCGCTCCGGCCCGAAGACCATGATCGAGCCGCCGGTGGCGAGGTCGTCGTAGCAGATGCACCGCTCGAACTGGTCGGGCCCGACCATCTGGCCGCTCGGACCGCCCACCTGCACGGCTGCGGCGTCGCCGGCCCCGGCGAGCCTGAGCACCTCGCTCAGCTTCACGCCGAACGGCAACTCGTACACGCCCGGGCTCCGGCAATCGCCCGAGATGCTCAGCAACTTCGTGCCCGGGCTGCCTTTCGAGCCGAACTGGGCGAACCAGCCCGGCCCCTTCTCGAGGATGCGCGCCACGCAGCAGAAGGTCTCGACGTTGTTCACAACCGTCGGCGATTCGAGGTAGCCCTTCTGCGCTGGGAACGGCGGCCGGTTCTTCGGATCACCCCGCAGCCCCTCGCACGAGCTGATCAGCGCCGTCTCCTCGCCGCAGATATAGGCGCCCGCGCCCATCTGGATGCGGATCTCGAAGCTGAAGCCGTCCTTGCCGCAGACGTTCTTCCCCAAAAGACCGTTGTCGCGCCGCACGCTGAGCACGTCCTCCAGGAACGGCCTGAGGTAGGCGTACTCGCCGCGCAAGTAGACGATGCCGGTGTCCGCGCCGACTGCGTAGCCGCCGATCGTCATCCCCTCGAACATCATGTCGGGCTGCTCGGTCAGGATCACGCGGTCCTTGAACGTGCCCGGCTCGCCCTCGTCCGCGTTGCACAGGACATAACGCTGCTCGCCTAAGGCCTTCCGCGTGAACTCCCACTTGAGGCCCGTGGGGAAACCAGCGCCGCCACGTCCGCGAAGCCGCGCGGTCTTGATGTCGCGGATCACCTCGGCCGGCGTCATCGCCAGCGCTTTCTCGAGCGCCTCGCCCGGCTCCAACTCCGCAAAGATCACCGGCCCCGCCTTGCGGATGTTGTTCACCACCATCGCCTGGACCAACTGATCGGCGTTGTTGCCGTCACCCAGATTCTGGACCAGCTGGCGCGGAATCAGATCCTTCTTGAGGTGTTGGACGATCTCGCGCGCCGCGTCGCTCGACAGATGGGTGATCACTACATCGTTGACCAACGCCGCCGGTCCCTGGTCGCACATCCCGATGCAGGGGGTGTACTCGAGCGTGATCTTGCCGTCGGGCGTCGTCTCGCCGAACTTGATCCCCAGCTCATCGCAAAACGCCTGCGCTACCCGATCGTACCCGTGCATCCGGCCAATGACGTCGTCGCACAGCCGGATCACCACCTTGCCCTTCGGCTCCGTCGAGAGAAAAGCGTAGAAGGAGACCACGCCCTCGACCTCGACCCGGTGGGTGCCGACCTCGCGCGCGATCAGGTCCAGCGCGGCGCTCGAGACACAACCGTACTTCTCCTGTACCGCGCGGACGATGTCCATCATCCGCGTCCGGTCGTTGCCGTAGTGCTTGCAGATTCCCTTGATGGCCGCTCCAACAGCTCCGCTCATGTATTACCTCAGTTACCTCAGTCCCGATCCGAGCCAACAACTGGAAAACCGGCCGTGATCCTCCTCACAACCGGCCGCAACATACTCCACTGCCCGACGCCAGTCCAGTGCTAATGACAGATTCGGCCCCTCGCCGCTACCCCGAAGTTGCTGGTCAGGAACCGCGACACAGTCTCAGCGACGCCCAACAAGGCGCCTTCGAGCCTGCGTGAGTCTCCGGTTCCAGCGCTCGATCGCGCGGGCCTCCGAAGGAGACGGCCGGCAGCCGGCGGTTGGCCATCGGGCTCCCCAGGGGAACGTTCGGCAGAGGCTGGATGGCGGAGAGGGTGGGATTCGAACCCGACCCTTTACTCAAGCTCTTGTGGTTGCGCGTCTTAGAACGCTAGCTCGAAATTCTAGGGAGTTATGACTTTCGTCTGATTGGAGGTTGTTGAGCCTGTTTCCGGGTACCTGTCCCCTACCGTGGACACAATTTGGTCACAAGGCCTGCACTCTACATCGCTTTCGATTCGCTGTCCGTGCCTCTTCCCCAGAACCTGACTAATAGACGTATCTGTATATCTTCAACGAAAGCGGAAGTTGGAGGGTGAAACTAAGTTGCACTTTCACTTCTGGTTCGGGGATTTCTCCCCTGTGCCGCATACATCATGGGCGGTGAGGGGTCCGGATGGTTCGTTGCGACGCCGTGTTTCCCGACCGCCAAAGTCGCTGACGACGAACACGCGATGACCTTGGGGATGGCGAGCTTCTTGTGCGGCTACACGAGCGCCGCCGCAATGAGCATTCCCGTGAGCGACCCGGCAAGACCTTTGTCCTCGGGAAAGTTCCAGCACTTTCGCCACGGCCGGGCGGACGAGGATTGGCCCGGCCGGACGAGCTCTAGAGAACTCCTGTTCACCTCGCTGGCATCGCTGATCCTGTGGGCGTCACCTGCGTGCCTCCACGCCGCAAGAGGTTTCGGTCGACGAAGTGGGGTGGTCTGCGGAACATCCTAGCTTGCCACCGGTCTAATTTGGGGAGCCCTCGCATTCAGAGCCACACGATTGAGGCGTACCGTGAGAGCACAGTATCTCTTTGCTGCTTGTTTGAGGCGGCTTGTTCTACGATGGCTTGCGCGGATAGGTTCTCAGTCGGGGGAGGCCGGCAAACCTACCTAGTGTCTCGTCAACATGATATTATTGGGTGTTTGTTCTTGACCTACATCCCGGCTTGTCCCACAGTGGTCCAAGGGAGTCACATTGGGACGAGCCGGGAGAAGGTCGATGAAAAAGTACGTGGTCCGTCTTTCGAGCCAGGAA
>CBDUSE010000082.1:0-14000 GCA_965369835.1 uncultured bacterium | reverse complement strand
ACCCGACAGACGCGCTGCGCGACGCCGACGGCGACCGCGTCCTGAACCGCGAGGAGTACGAGTTCGGGTCCGACCCGCAGGACGCGAACTCGCCGGCCTTCATCTATGTTGACGACGACAATGCGGGCGATCCGGCCCAGGACGGCAGCTTCGAGCACCCGTATGAGAGTATTCAGACAGCAATCGACGCGGCAACGGCGCCGGCCGTCGTCAAGGTCCTGCCAGGCACGTATGCCGAGAAGGTGGTCATGGCCAGTGATGTGTGGGTCATCGGCTCGGGCGCCGCGAACACGACGATGATCGGGCCCGATCCCGGAGCCGTGGTCGTCTTCTATGGCGTCGACAATGGCCTGCTCGCCGGCCTCACGGTCACGTCCGATCCGACCAGCGTGCTGCTGCGATCGAAGAACTCGATGCTCAAGGTGCGCAACTGCGTCTTGACCGGGGCCAACAACGGCTTCGGCATCGCCGAGACGGGCTCGGTCGAGATCGTCAACTGCCTGCTGGCCGACAACGCGGGCCACGGCATCTGGGCGGGCTTCACGGCCAGCGTGAAGGTGACCAATTGCACCTTTGCCAACAACGCGACCACGGGCGCCTATTTCTGCGGCAACGCGCTGGTCGTGATCACCAACTCGATCTTCTGGGGCAACGGTGACGACATCTACGTCGGCGCCTGGACGCCCGTGACGGTCATGTACTGCGATATCGGCGACGGTGACTTTGCGGGCTCGAACGGCAACATCACAGCCGACCCGCTCTTTGTCGCGGGGCCGCTGCACGACTACTACCTCAGCCAGCTCGCGGCAGGCCAAGCCTCAGACAGCCCGTGCGTGGACACCGGCAGTGACACGGCCGCGATGCTTGGCATGGACCGGCTCACGACGCGTACCGACGGCATCCGCGACACCGGGACCGTTGACATGGGCTATCACGCGGCATACGCGCTGCGGATTGATTCGATCAGCGGCAGCAGCGACGTGACGATCCACTGGAACGCCCAGCCGGGATTGTCGTACGTCGTCGAGTGGTCCGAGGACCGCGAGACCTGGCACGAAGTGGACGCCGGCGAGGTGACACTCTGGACCGACGAGGATATAGCCTCCTACGCGTGCAAGTACTACCGCATCCGCGAGAAGTAGGGGACGCCTTGGAACGCCGAGAACCTGGTGCAGCTCAGGCCGCTCGGTGCGGCGCTCTGGACGACCTACCAGTACGGAACCTACTGGTACGACATCACCGCCCCAGGCGCGGACGCCGGCTCGACGCCGATTGCCTGCGGCGAGGCGATCGCGTTTTCGCGCAAGGGCCTGCCGGACCAGGAAGACATGCTTGTCCTGCCGACCTGGTACTTCTACCCGCCGAACAACTGATAGACGCCTGAAAGAGTCCGGTGGTGAGCCCGGCGACTTCGTTGGGGCAGCCCCGGTGCCGAGAAAAACCAGGGGGCGACCAAGCACTTCGGTCGCTCCCTTTTCTGGGGAAAACTGCGGGGCGGTCCTGTCGTGCCGGGTCTGTGGAATCTGTAGCCGACTTCTCCGGGCGGGGTCGGCTAGCCGTGGGCGCCGAGGACCTCGGTGGCATGCTGCTTGGGCTCGAGGTCGCGGTTGGGGTAGAAGAGGCCGAGGAGGCCGGAGCCGCTGAAGAAGCCGAAGAGGTAGGCGACAGCGTAGAGGAGCGGATTGACCAGCGGCTTGCCCACCTCGCGTGCGCCGAGCACCATCAGCGGCAAGAGGAGCACGGCGGCGTAGAGGGCGTAGAAGAGGAGTGCCTGGGCGCGGATGCGCTTGTGGCTCTTGCTCACCGTCATCCAGAGCGCCGCGCTCACCGTGGTGTAGGTGCAGCCGGCCAACAGGCCGATGACCATGACCTCCCCGTGCACCTGGGTCCGCAGCAGGCGGACGGTCAGGAGCACCAGACCGGTGCCGATGATCAGCCCCAAGAGCACCAGCGTGCGCCAGCGGATCGGGAGAAAGCGCCGGGTGGTCGGCCGCAGCATTAGGTTCACTTCGTACTTGCGGGCGTACCGGATCAGCGTGCTGTGGAACGTCACGGGCCGGACAAGGTTATGATAGAATTGCACGTAGATCGTGTCTGGCTGGCGTGCGGGGATGATCTGGATCTGGTTGAGGAAGTCGCGGCACTCGAGGATCTTCGGCCACTCGAGCGTGCGGCCGTGGCCGAGCCACTTGCGCGTCACCCCCTCTGGCCCGATCCGAATCGAGCCGCTGAGCGCGGCGGCGATGAACAGGTGGGGCCCCAGCGCCACCGCCGCGCACGCGATCGCGACGACCAGGTACGTCCGGTCCATCGTGCTGCTGCCCAGGCCGCGGAGGCCGAAGTAGAAAATCGCTACCGGCACCAGGAATGCCAGCAGCCGCCAGACCGGCGAGTAGGCAAACCCGACACTTCGCTCGGTGCTCTCTTTTTCCGCTTCGGCTGTCACGACATGCTCCTTGCTTCCGGCGAGAGTCCTGAAAGAAGTAGCGGAAGCACCCTCCAGGAGTCAAGCCCTACGGCATGCGCTTGCCGTCGGCTTCTAAACAGTGGCTACAACTTGCCGTGCGATTCGTTCTATGATCGTTGCTGTAGCCGGACGAGTCGGCGGCTTCCGAGCCGACGGCTTCCTTGAGGGTTTCGATGAAGAAGGTGATTTCGGCGTCGCGGCGGATTGATCTGATCGCGGGCTACCCGGACCGGATGGTGCAGTTACTCGACGAGAAAGCACCGCCCGATGCGACGCATACCGTCGTGGTCTGGACCAAGGGCCCGGCAAACATGCTCGATCACCGGGCGCTGCGCGGGGCTTTGGAGCGTTATGACAGCCTCTTCCTTCACCTGAGTGTGACCGGTATGGGCGGGGGACCGCTCGAGCCGCGGGTGCCGGCGCCGCACCTCGTCCTTGAGCGGTTGCCGGAGGTGCTGGCGCTCGTCGGCGGACCGGAGCACGTGCGGGTGCGGTTCGATCCGGTGGTGCATGTGCGCTGCCCGGACGGGAGCGAGTACACGAACCTCGATTTTTTCGGCGAGCTGGCGCCGGCGATCGCGCGATTCGGGATCGGCAACGTCTCGATCAGTTGGATGCAGGCGTACCGCAAGGTCGTGCGCAACCTTGGCCGGAAGGGCTACGCGCCGGTCGAGATCAGCCGGGAGCGTTGGCGGGCCGAGCTGGCGTACCTGGAGGCAATCGCCGCCGCGCATGATGTCACACTCCACGGCTGCTGCGTGCCGGGGATGTCGCCGACGCGCCAAAGCCGCTATGGCGACGGCGCGCCTCGGTCGCGCTGCATTGACGGCGAGCTGCTCGCGCGCCTGCACCCGGCAAGCGCGCCCTGCTCGACGAGGCGCGCGAAAGGCCAGCGCGAGCTCTGCGGCTGCACCGAGAGCTATGACATCGGCTGGTACGAGCCGTGCCGGCACGGCTGCATCTACTGCTACGCCAACCCGGCCGTGTAACGGCGTGCTCGGGACACGTTGTCGTCAGACTGCAAACTGAGGTAGTGTACGAGCGGATACCAGAGTTCCTTACAGCTTCGACGAGGACTTTCACGTTCGAGTGGACACTGACGCATGGTCATTCGCGAAGCGCCCGTGAAGGTGCGCGTGTCGGGCCTGAGCAAGAGCTATGGTGAGCTGAAGGCCCTGGCCGAGGTTTCTTTTGTCGTTCGTCAGGGCGAGATCCTGGCCTATCTGGGGCCCAACGGCGCGGGGAAGACGACGACGATCAACATCCTGTGCGGCCTGCTGGCTCGAGACGGCGGCGAGGTGTCGGTCTGCGGTGTGGACGTGGCCCGTGACCCGGTTTTCGTCAAGTCGCGGATCGGCGTCGTGCCGGAGGAGACCAATCTCTATCCCGAGCTGACCTGCCGCAGGAACCTCGAGTACCTGGGTGAATTATACGGCTTGGCGCGGGTGGCCCGGAAGAGGCGGGCGTTGGAGTTGCTTGATCTGTTCGGCCTTACCGAGAAAGCCGCGGTGCCGTTCCGGACGCTCTCGCGTGGGATGAAGCGTCGTCTGACCATCGCCGCGGCCCTGGTCCATTGTCCGGAGATCGTGTTCCTCGACGAACCGACGGTGGGCCTGGACGTGCCCAGCGCCAGGGCCTTGCGCACGCTCATCAGGGAGATCAACCGCGACGGGGCGACCGTTTTGCTGAGCACGCACAACCTGGCCGAGGCAGAGGTGCTGTGCGACCGCGTGCTCATCCTTGTCAAGGGGCACGTCGTTGCGGAGGGGACGGGCGCGGAGATCCGACAGCGCGTCGAGCGGGCACGCACCGTATCGGTCGCGTTCTCCGGAGACGCCTCATCGGAATCGTTGCGCGGCGGCTGTCCCTCGGTCCGGTCCGCCATAAACGTGGACGGCAAGTGGCGGCTCGAGGTGGACGACCTGCACGCGGCCGTCTGCGACCTGGTTGCTTTCGCCGACGAGCGGTGCCTGCGGATTCTGGAGCTCGACACGGCGGGCGTGACCCTCGAGGAGGCGTTCATCTCCATCCTGGACGACAACGTCCGTGAAGCGGAGGTGGGATCGTGAGCCAGTTGCTGCGAGCGCTTTCGATCAGCCGGAAGGACATGGAGAGCTACTACCTCAAGCCGCCACTGGTGACGTGGGGCCTGCTCTTTCCCACCGTGCTGATCGTGGCCGTGTACCTGAAGAATCCTGGAACGTATCTCACTGTTGCGCCGGGGATCATCGGCATGACGTTGCTCTTCGGCAATACCTCGATGGCGGCTATTGTCGTCACTTTCGAGAAACGTTCCGGCACCTTTCAGCGTCTGCTCGTTGCGCCTGTGACGGACCGCACCATCGTTCTTGGTAAGGTGGCCAGTGCGGCCGCGTACGGAATCGCCACGGCGCTTGTTCTCGCTCTGGGCCTGGTGCTTCTCGTGGGCATGCCGTTGGTCAATGCGACGGTCTTCGCGCTTGGATTCATCTTGGGGGCGGTGACTTTCTCTCTTTTGGGCCTCACTGCCTCGGTGATCGTCAGGGAGGTCTTCGAGGCCATGACGCTGATGAATTTTTTCAGATTCCCGATCCTGTTCGTCAGCGGTGTCTTTGTTCCGCTCGACGCCATGCCCGCCTGGGCCAAACCGGCAGCACTCGTTTCGCCCCTGACCTACGTGGTGGAGCTGCTTCGATTCGGCATCTCGGGACAATCGTACTTTCCGTCCCCCTGGATACCGATCCTCGTGAGCCTTGCGTTTTGCGCTGCGAGTTGGATGGCGGCACGCTTGGCCTTTCACAAGTGCGCCCGCCTGTAGCTCTCGCTTGCTTCGACAGAGGCGATGGGCGGTTGAACAGCTTGACTGCGCGGGGGGCTTTTGGGTAGGATGCGCGCCGTCTTGACCGGGGGAGGGCTGAGTTGCATCCTCAATCCCGTAGTTGCTGCGCGAGTTCGTTCATCTGGAGGGAGTCGAGCCATGGCCACGAAGCACATCTCGCTGAAGCTGGGCGATAAGGAGTTCAAGCTACAGAATCACGAACTGGCGCGGGTGTCGCTCAAGGAGGCGATCTTTGACGAGCAGCCGGAGATCGCGGCTTCGCTCAAGCGCGCGAGCATCGGCGTGGACCTGGCGCCCGATCTCTCGCCGGTCCTCAACGAGGACCAGGCGTACATGAACTACATTGACGGGGAGTGGGTCTCGTCCGAGACGGACCGCTTCCGCGACAACGTCAACCCGGCCAACCGCCGCGAGCTGCTCGGCCGGACGCCCGTGAGCACCGGCGAGGAAGTGGACCGCGCGATGAAGGCGGCCGACCGGGATTTCATGGAGTGGATGGCGATCAGCGGCGATTTCAAGCTGAAGGCGTTTCTGCGCGTGGCCGAGCTGCTCAAGCAAAATCAGGAAGCGCTCGAGCGGATCATGTGCCGCGAGATGGGCAAGACGCTCTTCGACTGCAACCTCGACGTGGCCGAGGCGATCGGTGTGGTCGAGGTGGTCGCGCCGATGGCGTTGAGCATGAAGGGCGCCACCCACCAAAAAATTGCCAACGGCACAGTGATGGAATGCCGACTGAGCCCGCGCGGCGTGGCGGCCATCATCACGCCGTTCAACTTCCCGCTGGCGATCCCGATCGCCCAGGTCATCTCGGCGTTGGTGACCGGCAACACGGTGGTGTGGAAGCCGTCGCACCTGACGCCCGAGACCTCGCACGCCATGGTGAAGGTGATCCTCGCGGCGCTCAAGGACGTCGGCCAGCGCCTGCACGTCAAGGTGCCGCGCGGCATCCTCAACGTCTACTTCGGCGCCGGCTCGGCCACCGCGTCGCACCCGATTCCGAAAGTGATCCACTTCACCGGCTCGAAGGAGATCGGCGACAAGGTGGACTCGGTCGCCTCGGCGCTGGGCAAGAAGGTCATGAAGGAAGTGGCCGGGATCAACATCACGTACGTGCACAAGGCGGCGGACCTTGCGAAGGCGGTCCGGCAGATCATCTACGGCAAGACGATCACCGGCGGCCAGCGCTGCTCCTCGATCCAGGAGGTGCTCGTGGACCATGAGGTGTACGACAAGCTGCTCGACGCCCTGGCGAAGGAAGCGAAGCAGATCGTCACCGGCGACGGCGCCTCGAAGCAGATCGCCGAGGTGGACGCCACGCCGGGCCGCTACAGCCTGCCGCCGCTCGCGGACGACGAGCAGCTCGAGCACGTTCAGAACCTCCTCGACCGCGCGGTCAAGGAGGGGGCGCAGGTCACCTACCAGGACGAGCTGCCGCCCGAGCTGCTCAAGGCCGGGTTCTACCACCCGTTTACGATCGTCACCGACGTGGACGAGACGAACTGCCTCTACTACGAGGAGGTGTTCGGGCCGGTGCTTATCGTCACGAGGGTCAAGGACATCCACGAGGCGATCTCGACGATCAACAGGAAGATCGGCATCGTCGCGTGCATCCACACCGAGGAGAAGAACGCGAGCGAGTTCTTCATCGAACGGGTGCTCCGCACCCGCATTGACGACGGCCGCCACGGCACGGGTTGCTTCTGGTCCACCAAGTTCGGCGGCGACCGCGGCGCGGGTTCCGGCAACGCGGCGCTCGACTGCGACATGGTGTACAGCTACGTGATCTACAAGACCATCTATCGCCAGTTCTCCGAGCCGAAGTGAGCCGCGACGCGGGACATTCAGCCGCACGCGATCAGCTTGCTTCTCGCGTGCGGTCTTTCTTTTATCGGGGCGCCTTGTTCCTCGCGGAACTTTCAGGCCCGCCAGGGGCGCCGTCCAGGTTACGGTTACGGTGCGCGCCCTGTGGGCAGTTCTCGGCGAGCTCCTCGCGCGGTTCGGGGGAACGAGTATCCTGTCCCTAGAGTTCCTGTAGGAATCGTGTTGTCTTTCCCCGGCGCCCTGAAAGGGCTGGCCTATCGAACCCTTTCAGGGCACCAACACGACGAGACCAACCTTGTCCTGCCCGTTGTGGGCCGAGCAAGTATCTCATCTATAGGCTCGTTGACAAATCGTGCTGTCGCCTTTGCAAAACCTTGAGCAGCGCGGGCGCTTTCCCGACCGAATAGTCGCAGCGCGCATTGATACCGGTTATTTCCGGGACAGGATACTCGTCGAGGATATCGCGGCAGCGGCTGAGCAGCACGTGGCGTTTCTCGTCGATGTGTGGGCCTCGGTTCGGGATGGTCGCATCCGGCGAGAAGCGGTGCGTCACTTTTTTGGCGAGACGGTGTCGGGAGAAAACGACTCCTACCCGACGAGGGCAGGAGTCGTGACCTGGTTGAAGCGAGAAGCGTTCTAGCGCCCCTTTTTTTTCTTGGCCTTCTTTTTCTTGGCCTTCTTCTTGACTACCTTCTTCTTGCGCTTGGCAGCGCCGCGCGACATCTTCGCTCTCGAGATGTCGCCGTTCTTGTCGACGAAGTAAAGGTAGCCCGGCGCCTTCTTGACGCCCACTTTTGCGACCTTTTCAGCCATTCCGACTCACCTCCTTTCACCCGGTCGTCTGGGTTACTGTATTCCGCGGCGGACGTTAGCACCGCCTCGACGGGTTGTCAAGGGGGGAAATGAGCTTTTTTTCAATTTTCTCGACGGGCCGGCGGAAAGGCGGCGGCGCCTTCGGCAGGGGCATGCGGCAGCGCGAGCGGCGGCACCGAGGCACGGCGTGGCGCGGCAGTAAGGCGACGGTTACTCGTCGAGAAACGGCCTAGCCGAGCGCGGCGCGGAAGGCGTCACCGATCCGCTCGGCGTGGGCCTTGACCTCGCGTTCCTCGCGGCCCTCGACCATGATGCGCGCGACGTACTCGGTGCCCGAGTAGCGCACGAGCACGCGGCCCTCTTCGCCGAGCGCTTGCTCGATGCCCCGGACGGTCTCCTGCACGCCCTCGAGCGTTTCGATCGGCGGCTTGTCCCGCACCGCCACGTTGACGAGCGCCTGCGGATACCGCTGCATCACACGGCGAAGGTCGGAGAGCTTCCGCCCCGTCTCGCGCATGATGCGCAGGATCTGCAGCGCGGTAATGAGCCCGTCGCCCGTGGTCGTGTAGTCGCTGAAGATGACGTGGCCCGACTGCTCGCCGCCGAGGTTGAGGCCCTCCTTGACCATCGCGTTGATCACGTAACGGTCGCCGACCTTCGTGCGGTGCACGGTGATACTTGCCTCGTCCATCGCGCGGAACAGGCCGAGGTTGCTCATGACGGTCACCGCGATGGCGTTGTTCGCGAGCAGACCCTTTGCCTTGAGGTCGAGCGCGGCGATAGCGAGCACGTGGTCGCCGTCCACGACCGTCGCGTCGTCATCGGCCATGATGCAGCGGTCGCCGTCGCCGTCGAGCGAGATGCCGACGTCGGCCCGATGGTCAATGACGCCCTTGCGCACTACCTCGGGATAGAGCGCGCCGCAGCGATCGTTGATGTTCATCCCGTTCGGCTTGTCGCTGTAAACGATGACCTGAGCGCCGAGTTCGGTGAAGATGCGCGGCGCCACCTTGTACGGCGCGCCGTTGGCGACGTCGAGCACGATCTTGAGCCCGTCGAGCGTCATCCCCTTCGGGAAGGAGTTCTTGATGAACTCGATGTAGCGGCCGAGCGCGTCATCTATGCGGTACGCCTTACCGACCTCGGCGGCGGTGGGGCGAATGTCGTCGAGCTCGCCCGAGGCGATGAACGCTTCCATCTGCCGCTCGAGCTCATCGGGGAGCTTGAAGCCGTCGTTCGAGAAGAACTTGATGCCGTTGTCCATGTACGGGTTGTGCGACGCCGAGAGCATCACGCCCGCGTCGGCGCGCAGGCTGCGCGTGATAAACGCCACCGCCGGGGTCGGTAACGGGCCGAGCAAGAGCGCGTCCACGCCCATCGAGCAGATGCCGGCCACGAGCGCGTTCTCGAGCATGTAACCCGACAGCCGCGTGTCCTTGCCGATGACGATGCGGTGGCGACGGTAATCGTCGCGTTTGAAGACGTGCGCAGCGGCGCGGCCGAGCTTGAGCGCCGTCTCGGCGGTCATCGGTTCGGTGTTGGCAACGCCGCGAACGCCGTCTGTGCCGAAGAGCTTTTTGGGATGGTCCATTCGTTGGTTGCCTCAGCGGGTCTGCTATTCGTTGCCCGAGACGACCGTCACCTTCACCTCCGGCACGACGATCACCTCGACCTCCCGCGACTTGATCGTGACGACGGGAAGCAGCGTGTAGGTAAAGTCGGCGGTCATCTCCTCGCCCACGGCCACGTACGCGGTGGCCGCCTCGGGCCCGAGGCTGGCGAGCAGGTCCTTGCGGCCCCGAACGGTGATGGTGATTGTCTCCGGATCAATCTCAACTCTACTGCGGTCGTTCGGCCGCTTCAACAGCATTATCGGCACCGGCGTGAGCTCCTTCACTCGTAGGTCCGGCGCGATGGCGACGACCACTTCGACGCTTTGCCCGAGCCGCTCGCCACGGTCGCTGCGCGGGTCGAGAAGGTATGCTTTGTCGTGGACCGTGCTGGTGCAGCCGGCCACGTTGACCGGTGTGGTCATGACGGCCCGGATTCCGGCGGCCTCCTTGGCACCGAGGTTGAGCGTGACAGTCGAGGGCATGGCGCGCGTCGCGTCACGCACGATCTCGTAGCCCTCGGCGGGGTCGCCGAAGGTGGTGACCTCGACGGGGAGTACGGTGCGTTGAAGGCGCTGGACCCGCAATTGGATCGTCTTTGGATTGTACCCGATGAGCGAGAGCTGCCTTGGAAACCGGAAGTCGTTGCGGGCGACCTGGAGGCGGACGGTGGCCGATGTCGCGCCGCCGGCAAGCGCGTCGTTGATGTCGGGTTGGGCGTCAATCCGAAGCGGCCAATCGCGAGGATGGAAATCAGTGATCTTCTCGATGGGACCGCGCATCCTGATTTGCACTGACCGCGCGTGGCCTTCCTGCACGACGACGTTGTCGGGTAACGACAACTCAACCGGGCACTCGAGCCAGTCGCTTTCCTTGATTGTGCGGCCGCGCACGGCGAACCACGTGACCAGCGCGAGCGCCAGCGCGATGAGCTTCAAGTTCAGGTTGCGGGCCCACAGCTTCATGCGTGCTTCCTCCAGAAGCCGAGCGACCAGCCGCGCTTCGGCGGCGCGTAGACCTGCTCGAGGGCCTCGCTCAGGCGACGCTCGCTCACGTGGCGTTGCAGCACGCCCTTCTCGGCGATCGAGATGCGGCCGGTCTCTTCGCTCACGATGATGACGAGCGCATCGGTCTCCTCGGTGAGCCCGATGGCGGCGCGGTGGCGCGTGCCGACCGACTTGTCGAGCAGCGCGTGGCTCGACAGCGGGAAGATGCACGCGGCGGAGCGCAGCCGATCGCCGCTGATGATGATGCCGCCGTCGTGGAGCGGCGAGCCGTAGGTGAAGACGGTGACGATCAGTTCGCTCGTCGCCTCGGCGTTGATCTCGACGCCGGATCGGATCAGCTCGCCGAGTGAGATGTCCCGCTCGATCGCGATGAGGGCGCCGATCTTCTTCGAGGCCATGTTCGTCACGGCGCGAATGATTGCGGGCACCATGCGGTGTGTCTCGTCGTGGCGACTGAGGAACTTGCGCTTGCCCAGGTTGGCGAGCACTTGCCGGAGCTCCGGGTGGAAGATGATAATGACGGCGATGATGAAGACCTGGAAAAACGACGAGAGCATGAAGGCGAGCACGTCGAAGTGCAGCCGTTGCGCCAGGAAGTAGCCCACGACGAGGAAGCCGATTCCCCAGGTGAGTTGCTCAGCACGCGTTCCCTTGATGGAGAGCAGGATCAAGTAGTAGACGGCGAAAATGATGAGGATCTCGACGACCTGTATGAGGAGCTCAAGCATCGTCGCCTCCGGAGCCGGCTGCGCGCACGGCGTCCAGGATGTCGCAGACCTGTCGCATCTCGGCCACATCGTGCACGCGCACGATATGCGCCCCGCCGAGCACGCACGCCGCGACCGCCGCTGCGGTGCCCATGAGCCTCTCGTCTACCTCGACGCCGAGCGTCCGGCCGATGAACGACTTCCTCGATGGCCCGACGAGCACCGGGCAGCCAAGACGATGCAGTTCCCCCAGCCGCTTGATGATCTCGAAGTTGTGCTCGACACTCTTGCCGAAGCCAATGCCGGGGTCGAGAACGATGTGCTCGACGGGCACGCCGGCCGCGACGGCAGCCTCGAGGCGTGCGGCAAGGAAGGCGGCGATCTCGGTCACGACGTCGTCGTAGTGCGGGTCGTCCTGCATCGTGCGCGGCGTCCCCTGCATGTGCATGAGCACGATCGGCACGCCGCGTTCGGCCGCCAGCTCGAGCATCCCGCCGTCGGCGCCCGCCGTGACGTCGTTGAGCATCGTGGCGCCGGCACCGAGCGCGGCGCGGGCGACCTCGGGCTTGCGCGTGTCCACGCTGACGGGGATGTCGAGGCGCGCGGCCGCGGCCTCGATGACGGGCACGACGCGGCGCACCTCCTCGTCGGCGGGCACTTCGGGCGCGCCGGGCCGGGTTGACTCGCCGCCGACGTCGAGGATGTCCGCGCCGTCGGCGGCGAGCCGTATGCAATGGTCCAGCGCCGTGCGCGTTTCCAGGTACTGCCCGCCGTTGAAGAAGGAATCGGGTGTGACGTTTACAACCCCCATGAGCGCGGTGTGGTGGCCAAGATCGAGCGCGAAGCGATCCCACTGCAAGGCGCAGCGTGGGCGGGGGGCGCAGGTGCGCGCCTCAGGCCGAGCTCTCGTTGGGCCTTGGGATGACATTCGACGGCAGTTTCTCGTCGGCGGTTGAGGTGGCGGTCTCCTGTGCCCTTTCCTGGGCCTTACGCGGTTTGGCGTGCCGCGCCGCGTGCGCCTCAGGTGTCCAGGTACCCTCGACGATCTCGGTGATCTCCTTGCCGTCGAGCACCTCGTACTCGAGCAGCGCCTCGGCGACCGCTTGCACCCTGTCCTTGTGCTCGAGAAGAATCGCGCGGGCCCGTTCGCCGCACTCGTCCACGATGTGCCGGACCTCCGCGTCAATTTCCCGGCTGGTCTGCTCGCTGAACTCGCGGTGCCGGGTGATCTCGCCCAGTTCCTTGCCGAGGAACACAGAGTCCTCCCTCGCGCCGTAGATGAGGTTGCCCATCTTTTCGCTCATGCCGAGCTCGCACACCATGGCGTGGGCGAGCCGGGTGGCGCTCTTGAAGTCGTTGGCGGCGCCCGTGGTGATGTCGTCGAAGAAGATCTCCTCCGAGATCCGCCCGCCGAGCAGGCCGGTAATCTGGCCGAGCAGCTCCCGCTTGCTCTGCATGTACTTGTCACGCTCGGGCAACTGCATCGTCGCGCCGAGGTACGAGACGCCGCGCGGCACGATCGTCACCTTGTGCAACGGCTCGCACTCCTCGATTCGCTCGAGCACGACGGCGTGGCCCGCCTCGTGATACGCCGTGGTCTTGCGTTCCTCGGGGCTCAGGGTGCGGCTGCGGCGCTCGCGGCCGAAGGCGACCTTGTCGCGCGCCTCCTCGAGGTCGGGCATCTCGACCGCGGTCTTGTTCTCGCGCGCGGCGAGTAGCGCCGCCTCGTTGATGAGATTCGCCAGGTCCGCGCCCGAGAACCCCGGCGTGCCGCGGGCGATGCGCCGCAGCGCCACGTCGTCGGCGAGCTTGACGTTGCGGGCGTGCACCTTGAGGATGCTCTCGCGGCCGTTCAAGTCCGGCATGTCAATGATGATCTGGCGGTCGAAGCGACCCGACCTGAGCAGCGCCGGGTCGAGCACGTCGGGCCGGTTCGTGGCGGCCATCAGGATGACGCCTTCCTTGGTGTCGAAGCCGTCCATCTCGACAAGCAACTGGTTCAGCGTCTGCTCGCGCTCGTCGTGGCCGCCGCCGATGCCGGCGCCGCGGTGGCGGCCGACGGCGTCAATCTCGTCCATGAATATGATGCACGGGGCATTTTTCTTGCCCTGCTCGAACATGTCGCGCACGCGCGCCGCGCCGACGCCGACGAACATCTCGACGAAATCCGAGCCGCTGATTGTAAAGAACGGCACGTCCGCCTCGCCGGCGACCGACTTGGCGAGTAGCGTCTTGCCGGTGCCCGGCGGCCCGACGAGCAACACCCCTTTCGGGATGCGCCCGCCCAGGCGGGTGAACTTCTTGGGGTTTCTGAGAAACTCGATGATCTCGACGAGCTCATCTTTCGCCTCCTCGACGCCCGCCACGTCCTTGAACGTCACCTTCTGGCTGTCCTTGGTGAGCGCCTTGGCTCGGCTCTTGGCGAAACTCATCGCGCCGCCGGAGGCTGAGCGCATCTGGCGCGAGATGAGGAAGTAGAGAATGGCGATGATGAGCAGGACCGGCAGAAAGCCGATGAGAATCTGCGTCAGCATGTCGCTGCCGCGGCTGTACTTCACGGGGAGCTTGTCGGAAATGGCGCTGACGAGGTCTTTAGCGTCGGGATCAATGCTGGCCACAAAGGGGTGGTCCGCCTTTTCCTCCTTGAGCCGGCGCCGCTCCTCCTCGGTGAGGAGGTCGCCCCAGCCGCTGCGTGCCTTGGCGCTGTCGAACTCCTCCTCGAGCCGCTTGGTCTCCCTACGCGTCTCGCCCTCGTCC
>CBDUSE010000081.1:0-14051 GCA_965369835.1 uncultured bacterium | reverse complement strand
CCTCTTCTAACACGCGAGCATTTGCTCGCGCAATCGCCGCAACATATCAGGCCCCTTAGCGTGCCTGAGGAACTCACCCGGGCAAGGATGCCCGGGGACTGAATCAGGGAGGATCAGACAATGAGTGAACTAGCACGCGTAAACACCAACGTCGCCGCCCTCCGCGCGTACCTGACCCTGTCGAAAATCAACGACGCGATCTTGAAAGCATCGGAGCGGATTTCGACTGGTTTGAGGATCAACCGCGCGTCGGACAGCCCGTCCGGGTACTACGTGAAGCGGTTGTTCGAGCAGGACATTGCGGGCCTGCGCCGTTTCAACGAGAACCTCGAACGCGGCGTCAACTGGCTGCAGACGAACGACAGCAAGCTGTCGGGCATCGTTGACATGCTCATCGAGATGACCGACCTGGCCTCGCAGGCCAAGGCCGGCGGCGTGACAAGCGCCGAGCGCGTCGCCCTCCAGCTCCAGCTCAACGAGCTGCGGTTGGAGATCGTTGACGTGCTCAGCAGCGGTATCGCGCCGATGATGTATAGCGGTTTTACGCTGGGCAATCTGTCGGACGTGTCGCTGAGCGGCGCCTCGGTGCCGACCGCGGCCACGCTGAGCATCGAGGCTGCGGACATTGACGTGACGGGCAGCCCGTCGAGCAGCACGGTCACGACGAAGATCCAGACGACGCTCGACAACATCGCCGGGGCGGTCAACTCGATCGTGCAGGACGAGGAGCAGATCGGATCGTGGATCATGCGCCTCGAGTTCGAGAAAGAGGTGAGCGACACCGAGCTCGTGAACCTGCAGGCGAGCTTGAGCACGATCGCAGACGCCGACGTGGCCCAGGACCAGATGGCGGTCACCCGGTACCAGATTCTGCAGCAGACGGCGTTGGCGATGCTGACCCAGGCGAACACGGCGCCGTTCTCGATTCTGAGCCTGTTCGGAGGCTAAGAAGCTCTCGGCGCAACGCTGAGTTTGCCATAGCCGGTGCTCCCGGCCCTTGCGGCCGGGAGCGCCGGCACCCGTCGTCCGCCGCTCCGCGTTTTTCCTATAGCACCGGGCCATTCGGCCGATACCTGAACTGAGACGTCCGGCGGCGCGTGCAACCGTGCTGCGGCAAACGGGAGCTATGGCAACTCATGTTTCAGCCAGTCACAAGCGCGTTTGACATCCAGTCAATCGTCTCGCAGCTCATGGCGCTGGAGAGCCGGCCCCTCTACGATCTGCAGGACAAGAAGCAGAAGTACGAGAACCAGATTGACGTCTGGAACGATATCCGCACAAGCCTCCTCTCGCTCCAGAGCACGCTCGACACCCTCAAGCTCTCCACGAGCTTCCTCTCCAAGACCGCTACAAGCTCCGACACCGATGTCGTGACCGCCACCGCCGGCACGGACGCCTCGGAGACCACCTACACCTTCACGAATATCACCCTGGCCGGCGCGGCCTCGGTCCAGTCATCCGGCGCGCTCGGCCTGTCGGCCGGCACCTACACGACGCTGGTAGGCGGCGAGGAGATCAACACCGAGGGGGGCGACGCGAACTTCAACGAGCGCATTGACAGCGGCAACCTGAACCTCGACGCCGACAAGGCGATCGTCTCCGGCTCGTTCTTCATCAATGCCAAGGAGATCACCGTCACCGCCAGCGACACGATTATGACGATCCTCGGCAAGATCAACGGCTCGGGTGCCGGGGTGACCGCCACGCTCAGCGGCGACACGATCACCATCACGCAGGACGCGGTCGGGCCGAACTACTTCGTGAACCTCGAGAACGATACGACCGGCTTCTTCGATGCGATGAAGCTCGTGAGCGGGAACGGTAACCCCGATCCGTCGCTGACCACCGGAGAGTATGCGGATTACGACCGGGATCTCGACGAGACGCCCCTGGTCACGAGCGGGACGCTCCAGGACGGCTACTTCACGATCAACGGCATCACGTTCGCCGTGGACGTGTCGGAGGACAGCCTGAGCGAGCTGATCAACGACATCAACGCCTCGGCCGCGGGTGTGCTGGCGTTCTACGACAGCGTCGAGGACAAGGTGACGCTCACCTCGTCGGTCGAGGGTCAGGACATCATGCTGTCGAACGACACGGCAAACTTCTTCGGCGAGCTCAACGTCGCCACCGGCACCCACGAGGGCACCGACGCGTCGTTCACGCTCAACGGCCAGGCCCTGACGCGGGATTCGAACACGTTCACGATCAACGGGACCGAGTTCACGCTTCGCGGCAGCGGCACGGCGTCGGTCACCGTCGCCAAGGATGCGGATAAAGCGGTTGACGCAGTCCAGGCGTTCGTCAACCAGTACAACGAGACGATCCAGCTTCTCCACTCGAAGCAGACGGACGAGAACTCGCCGCTCAAGGGCGACCTGCGGCTCAAGTCCATGCAGCGCCGCCTGCGCGCGTACATCTACTCGAATGTTGACAACCCCGGCGGGCTCACAAGCCTCTCCGAGATCGGCATTGGCGTTGATCACGACAGCAGCAGCAAGGCGCTCGAGTTCGACTCCTCTGAGCTCATCGAGGCGCTCGAGAACGGCGCCGCCGACGTGTTCGATCTCTTCGCCTACAATACCGACAGCGACGGGCGTTACGACGACGGCGGGTTCGCCAACCTGCTCGACGACTACCTCGAGGACTACACCAAGCGGTTCAGCGGCTATATCGTCGAGCGCAACGAGTTCATCGAGACGCGCATTGACACGCTCGAGCGCAAGATCAGTCGCAAGGAGGACCAGCTCGAGCGCAAGGAAAAGAAAATGACCGAGGAGTACGAGCGGTTATTCAGCCAGTTTCAGCAACTCCAGGCCCAGAGCACGGGGGCCATGATCCTGTTGATGCAGAGCTTCAGTGGCAACAACAGCGGCGCCTCGGCGCTGTTCTAGCCGCGCAGGAAGGGACATACCGGGCACCGACGGAGGGAACGCATGGGAGAGAATCACGAGCCGGCGAAAGCGTACCTTCGGAGCAAGATCCTGAACGCTTCGCCCATGGAACTCATCATGATCCTGTACGAAGGCGCGATCGCCTCGTGCGCTAGGGCGCGCGAGCTCTTCGGCGCCAAGCAGCGGAGCGAGACGTGCGACGCGCTGATCCGGGCGCAGAACATGATTCGCGAGCTGCGCAACTCGCTCGACATGTCTCGCGGCGAGATCGCGCAGGGCCTCTACCGGCTTTACGGCTACATGATCCAGCGCCTCGTCGAGGCCAACGTGCAGCGTAAGCGGGAGAACGTTGACGAGGTGGTGCGGATGCTCACGGAGCTGAAGCAGACCTGGACCGAGGCGGTCGAGAAAGGTGGCGGCGAGGCGACGCTCCAGGACCGCCTCCCGAAGGAACGGCCCAATCCTGCTTCTGCATCCGACAACTACGTGAGCATCATAACGTAGCGCGGCGCAGCGCGTTTCACTCATGGATGTTCAGGCCGTCACGCGTTCCGCTGAGCAGCTCTCGGCGTTGCTGCACCAGGTGATCGAGATGCAGATGGACCAGATCGAACGAGTCAACCGGCTTGCCGTTGAGGCGAGCCTCGAGGCCGAACAGAGAGCGACGGAGGACCGCCTTCTCGATTTGTACGCATAATTTTAAGGCTTGACGCGCCGGGCCATCCCGGTGTATGTACTTACCAAGTGCACGACCTCAGCCCGGTCAACACGGAGGTAGGGAATGGCTTCCGGGCGCGTCTGGCCTCAGGGGGAATACGCGAAGAACATGTACCGTTGCCCCGCCGAGTGGCTGCGTCTCACGACGGCACGCCGCAGCGGCGAGGCAGCGGCGCCCGAGCAGCGCGCGGAAACCGAGTTTCTCCCCGAGCGAATGAAACGCCGCCTCCACATCGTCGAGCGCCGCATTGATGTAAGAACCTAGGCGGCCCGACCGCGGCGCCTGCTCGGCGAGCGCGACCGGAGTTGTCGTTGTGCACGTATCGAGTGTTTCAGAACCGCATGCCTATCTGCCCGTCGGGATAATCCACCGGCGGCCCACGATCACGCCCGTCAGGCCGGTCGGCTCGCAGCGAGTCGCCACCGATCACGCCGCGGCTTCCCAGGATGAGGTCCCCGGCCCCAAGCTCCTTGTGGACCTCAGCTTGATCGCCCCGCGTCCGACCGAGTCCAAAGGCCTGAAGGCTGCCTCCCCGAACTCCGGCACCGGCCGCGCCGAGCGGTGCGAGACCTGTGCCCGGCGTAAGTACCAGGACAAGTCCGACGATCCGTCGGTTTCCTTCCAGACGCCGACGCACCTATCGCCCGCGCAGGCTGAGGTGATGGTGCGCATGCACGAGCAGGAGCACGTGCGGCACGAGACCATGAAAGCGAGGCGCGAAGGCAAGGAGGTCGAGACCCGCGTCTCGATCCACTACAGCGTCTGCCCCGAATGCGGCCGCCTCTACGTCTCCGGCGGCACCACGCGGGTCGTCACCCGGGAGAGTGCCGATCCGACTGCGCCCCAGCCGAACGGCCCGGGCCGGCAACCCGGCCCTGTTGATTCGCCGAGCCTCGATTTGGTTGCCTAACCCCACATGACGCTTTGTGCTCTGTTGGTCTGTTCAACCCCTTCTGGGTCGATGGATCTGTTTTGCATCCTCTTTCCCGCAGGCTGACGCCTGCGGCTACTCACATCAATCCCCTGCGGGGATTCGCGCCCGGCGGTGTCGGCGGCGAGTTCCGCCTGCGTCTGCGTCTCTCCACGTCAGTCTCGTTGGGGCAGACGCGTGATTAGCCGTGGGCGAAACCCACGGAAACAGATCGCGCAACACCACCGATCCCGAAGGGGTCGAACGAACCACGGCAAATGGCGCTGGGCCGGCACATTTTTCCGACCACCTGTAGAAATGCGGCACATTGTGTGGTGATTCCCTGCCCTCTCCTCGAACGGTCATTCTCTGAGTAAACGTCCTTCAGGGCCTCTTTCCCTGTTTGGCACAGAATCTGTATCCGCCCCTGCCATAGGGAGTAGTGTCCCCAGGAAAGGAGCAGCCATGCAGGTCACAATCGGCGATGTTGAAGTTGATCTTTCTTCCTCCGGCATCCGCACGCTCGGCGAGTTGATTGATGCGGTCCAGAACGCTGCGGCCGAAAAGAACGAGGTCGTCGTCGGCATCGTTTTGAACGGTAAACCGCTCGGCCCGGAACAAGAGGCCGCTCAGCGGGAGCGCGAGCTCGAGCCGGACGACGGGATCGGGTTCGCGGTGCAGGACGCCTCGGTCCTGCTCAGGGGCGCGCTCGAGCAGTCGCGCGACAGCCTTCCGGAGCTTCAGGACAAGCTCGGCCAGGTCGCCGCAGCGCTCCAGTGCGGGTCGCGCCAGGAGGCGTTCTCTCTTTTCTCGGACTGCCTGACGCACTGGCGCCAGGTGATTCAACTGCTCCAGGTGAGCCAGACGTGTCTCGGCTACGACTCGGACGAGATCCAGATCGAGGGACGCTCGCTCAAGGAGCTGAACGACGAGTTGTTCTCCACGCTGCAGGAAACGAAGCAGGCGATGGAACAGGGCGATCTCGTTTCGCTGAGCGACTTGCTCGAGTACGAGCTTGTCACGAAGATCCAGCAGGAGAAGGCGCTCCTCGATCACCTGATCGGCATGGTGCCTGAGGCCGGTTGACTTCTCCACGGGGCGCGACGGCATGACCCTCTTTGAGCGGAACATTGAAGTGCTGCGGCGACGCCAGCCCGAGCTGGCCGAGCGCGTCAGCGCTCATGCCGTCGGCCCGTCCCTGATCGTTCGCCCGTCGAGGAGCGGACCGCCAACGCTTGCGGTCGTTGTTCCCGGCAAGGGCCCCGTGTTGCTTCATAGCGCCAGGGATCCCGTCGAAGAAGCACGGCGGCTTGCGGCGCAGTACGAGGAGGCCCGAACCGAGAACGTGGTGGTGCTTGGTCTCGGCCTGGGCTACCACGTGATCGAGTACCTCAAGCGCGAGCATGACCGCGACTTCATGCTCGTCATCGAGCCCGACCTCGAGCGCTTCCGGTGCTGCCTCGAGCAGACGGACCTGTCCGAGCAGATCGAGGCGCACAACATCGTCTTCGCCGTGGGCCTTGCGCCGCTCGACGTCTTCAAGATGCTCAAGGCCGAGGAGTGCACGCTGGTGCGCAACGGCCTCAAAGCCTTCAAGCACCCGCCGTCTATCTCGCTCGACCCGGTGTACTACCAGGAGATCCTGCAGCGGCTCCAGGACGTGATGTACTACGTAATGGTCAACAACAACTCGCGCGACAGGAGCTGGCGCCATTACGCGACCAACATGGCGCACAACGTGCCGGCGGCCATGACGCTGCCGGGCGTCAACGAGCTGTTCGGCGCGTTCGATAGCGTGCCGGGCATCGTCGTATCGGCCGGGCCGTCGCTCGGCAAGAACGTGCGCGAGCTCCTGCACGCCAAGGGCCGGGCGGTGATTATCGCCGTGGACACGGCGTTGCGGGTGCTCCTCGACCACGGCATCCGGCCCGACCTGGTGGTGAGCATTGATTTCTCCTCGAACAACATGCGCTACTTCGACGGGCTCGATACCTCGGCGCTGCGCCTCGTCGTGGACTCGGAGGTCTATCCCCCGATTCTCGACGCGTTCAAAGGCCAGCGCTTCTACGCCGAGATCGCCAACAAGTCGGTGTCGCACTGGTTCTCTCGCACGCTCGGGCCGCGCGGCGGGCTCGACAAGGGGCTGTCGGTGGCGCACACGGCGTTTCTGCTGGCGATCGAGATGGGGTGCCGGCCCGTGGCGCTCATCGGCCAGGACCTCGCCTACACCGGCGACGTCTCGCACGCCAAGGGCGCGGCGATGACGCGCGTCGAGAGCCGCGGCCCCGGCGTCGGCAACGTGATCAGCGTGCCCGACATTTTTGGGCGGCCGGTCAACAGCCATGCCTCGATGGTTGTGTTCCTCCGGCACTTCGAGGAGATGCTTCACGCACGCGCCGACCGCCTGCCCGAGGGATGCGTTGACGCCACCGAGGGCGGCGCGCGTATCGCGGGCACGCGCCTTATGACGCTCAAGGACCTGATCGCGCGCGCATGCACGAAGCGCGTGGACGTGGACGGCATCCTCGATGCGGCCGCCTCGAGGGCCTCGCGGACCGACAGCGAGCATGCGCTCGGTGAGATTACCGCCATGCGGCGCGAGCTCAGGGACCTGGCGCGAGACGCCGCGTCGTGCCGTTCGACCCTGAAGAACATCCTGAACGAGATCGGCAAGACGAGGCGCGACCCCGCGCGAATCAGCCGGCTGCAGACGAGGTACGCCAGGGAGGCGGCATCACTCGAGTCGCACAAGGCCGCGCTCGAGCTGCTGGCGGACGCGCTGACGCGCGCGATGACCATCATGCGCGATCGCTCGGTCTCGAGCCCGTCGCTCGTTGGGAAGCTCGACGAGCAAGGGCGGATCAGCGCGGTGAAGCAATTCATCACAGTCATGGACGATGTGAGCGAGGCGGCCGAGTTCTGGCTTCGGCTGCTTCGCGAGGTCAAAGCGGACATTACCGCGCAGGGCGCCGCCGTGGCCTAGAACGGCGTCGCTCGCGAGCGGACAAACGACGAGACAATAAGCGGCACATTCGGACGCGGCACGATGATGATAGGCGACAAACGGTTGCAGTTCTTCCGGCCGAGCGCGGCGTTTCGCGAGCTGGTGCTGCTCTTCGGCATCCACCAGGAATCGCGTACGACCCAGTCGCGGCTGGCGAAGATGGCCGGCATCGTGCCCGCGATGGTGAACAACTACATCAAGGGGTTCGTGAGGGCAGGGCATGTGGCGGTGCGTGGCCGCACGAACCGCGACATGACCTACCACCTGACCGAGGCGGGTGAGGCGCGGCTCTCCGAGCTGTTTCGCTCGTATCTGAACGAGACCGTCGGCCTTTACATCCACGCGAAGGATGAGATCCGCCGGCAGCTTCGGAAGGTGTGCAAGGAAGGATTTCGGCGCGTCGTCTTTTACGGGGCGGCCGAGACGGGCGAGATCGCCGTCGCCGTCGGCCACGAGCTGGGCCTCGACGTGGTGGGCATCGTGGACAGCGACCCGCGTAAGCACGGTAAATCAATCAACGGCCTGCAGGTGGAGCCGCCCGAGACGATCTCGACGCTCCGTCCCGAGGTCGTTGTCATCTCGTCGTTCGGCTATCAGAAGCAGATCCGGCAGCGGATTTGCTCGATTTCGGAGTGCGTCCAGGTACGCGCGATCTAAGGCGGTTTATCCTCGTGAATATTCAGTCAGTGAATGTTGACGAGGAGCGTGTCGGGGATCAGCGGACAAGGGGTTATGAGTCGCGGGCGACCGAGCCGCGGCGGCGTGATCCGCATCTGGTGAGGGAACTATGAACAGAGTGGCCATCGTCAAGACAGCAGGGGACGTGCGGAAGGCCGTGGAGCGAGCAGTTGACCTTGTCGGGGGTATCACGCGCTTCGTTCAACCGGGCGCGAAGGTTCTCATCAAGCCGAACCTGTGCATCGATAAGGACTGGCGCTCGGGCGCGACGACGAACCCGGCGGTGGTCGAGGCGCTGGTGCATCTCGTGCGGGACGCCGGTGCGGGCGACATCGTCGTCGCCGACGGCACTACCGTGGGGCTTTCGACCGGCCGGGTCTTCCAGGTCACCGGCTACGACGTGATGACCCGACGCTGTGGCGCGCGCCTCGTTGACCTCAATGAGGACGCGACCGAGCGGATTGACATCGTCGAGCCCGAGTCGCTGCGCAACATCCAGGTCGCCCGCGAGGTCTTGACGAGCGACGTAATCATCAATGTGCCGCTGCTCAAGACGCACGTGCACACGACGATTTCAGTAAGCCTGAAGAACATGAAGGGTGTGATCTCGCCGCGCACGAAACGCAAGTCACACCTCGTCGGGCTCGAGGGCAGCATTGTGGACATCAACCGCCACGTGCCGGTGCACCTGATCGTGGTGGACGGCCTCATAGGCCACGAGGGACTGGGTCCCCAGAGTGGTGAGCCGAAGCCGATGGACCTGATCCTCGCGGGCACTCGGCCCGCCACGGTGGACGCGGTGGCCACGCGCATCATGGGCTTCGATCCGCACGAGATCCGGCACATCGCCACGGGCGCCAAGCGGGGCCTTGGTGAGATCGAAGCCGGCCGCATCGAAGTGGTGGGCGAGCGTGTCGAGCACGTGCAGGCGCAGTTCAAGTCGCCGTTCGAGGCACTCGCCGGTGGCCACCACGAAGGCGTGAACATCCTGTGCCGCGACGCGTGCAGCGATTGCCTCGGCGGGCTGATGGTTGCGCTCAAGCGCATGGCCGAGGACGGGAGCCTGGACCTTGTGCGGGGGAAGTTCTCGCAGATCAACCTGTCGCTCGGGCAAAACGAGGACTTCGCGAATCGCAACGGCGGCGACGAGAAATGGGTATGCATCGGCCGGTGCCAGCGCGCCAAGCGCAGCGGCAGGATGTACATCCCGGGATGCCCGCCGCCCGGTTTCGTGATCCGCGACATGCTGCGCGAGCTCGTAGGGCTCGAGAGCCTCTTTTCGTCCGAGGAGTTCGTCACCCAGGAGGAGCACATCATGCGGCTCGAGCGGCAGGAGCACGCAGGCGAGGTGTCGCTCGACGGCGAGGCCAGGAGAAAATGAGCCTTTCCGCGCCCTCGACGCCAAGGCAAGTGCCGGCCGCTTTGCCGCTTCCTCGCCCGATCCTTACCGAGCGCTGGAGCGTGGGCGGCGACGGCACGTTTCTCGGTCCAAGCGGCGTCGCGCTGATTGACCAAGCACGGATGCTCGTCGTGGACGAGTGCCGGCATAGCATCGCCGTTCTCGACGAGAACGGCGTGCTTGTGCGGCGCATCGGCACGGAGGGCACCGAGCCGGGCTCTTTTCGCTACCCGACGCACGCCGTCGCTGACGGCCGGGGCGGCTTCTGGGTGACCGACCGGTGGAACCATCGTGTGCAGCGGCTCGACGCGTCGGGCCGGGTCCTTTCCACGACCGGTTCATACGGCCCGGCCCCCGGCGAGTTCAACGAGCCATGGGGGATCGCCCTGCTCGACGACGGCCGACTCGTCGTGTCTGATCGCTCGAACCACCGGCTCCAGGTGCTCTCGGGCGACGGCGCGCCCCCGTGGACGTGCGGCCGGGGGGGCTATGACCGTTCCTACTACGAGGGAGGCGGGTTCAAGCGCGGCTACGTGTTCCAGCGCTGGAGCGGCCTATCGAACCGCTTCGTTTCGCATGAAACGCTCTTCCGCGAGCAGGGCTATGCGCTCGGCACGCTCGAATACCCCCAGGGGATTGCCGCGTGCGGCGACGGGCGAGTGCTCGTCGCCGATCCGGGGCTCGGCGTGGTGCTGCGGTGCACACCGGGCCAGGGGAGCGTCGAGCCACTGGTCGCTTCGCGCGGGGTACGCTTCGCACCGACCAACGTAGCCGGCCTTGGTAACGGACTGTTTGTCGCGGTCGCCGACGCGGGCCATACCGCGTGCCTGCTCGATGCCGAAGGCGCATATGCGTTCTTCAACGTACCCGGCATTGAGCACCTGACCGCGTGCGCGCTCGGGCCCGGCTCAACGCTGTGGTGTCTCGACGGGTGGAACCACCGGCTCGCGTGCTACGACCTCGATTTCGAGCCGCCGGAAGGCGCGGCGCCATGAGCTCGAGCGGCTCGCACTTCGACGCCAACCTTGCCGCCCTCGGGTCGAAGGCCCGGGAACTGGCGCCGCTGCTTGCGCACACCCTCCCGCCGGAGGTGGAGGTCCACACAGCACGCACGGGCGATCCGAGCATCGCCTACAAGGGCGTCCTGCTTCACAGTCGGCACGATCCTCGACAGGAAGCACGCCGTTTTGCCGAACGCTCCGGGGTGGCGCGCGGCGACTATGTCCTGCTGTACGGCTTCGGGCTCGGCTACCACGCGGAGGCGCTCGCCGAGCATGTGGGCGACGAGGGGCAGCTTGTAGTGCTCGAGCTGAACCGGGCGGTGCTTTCGGCAGCATTCCATTTGCGCGACCTGACGATCCTGCTGTCGCGGCCCAACGTGTGGCCCGTGACGGCCGCGTCGGAAGCCGAAGCGGCGGCCGCTTTTCACGACTACCTGAGCGGCGTGTTCGGCGCCGTTCCGCCGGAGCGCCAGCGCGTGCTGATCCACACGCCGCTGCTGTCGGTCGTGCCTGACGGGTACGAGCGGATCGTCAACGCGCTCGAGGTGATTCAGCTCGAGCGCTCTGCTGCGACCGTGCACCACGGCAGCTCGATGGAGAATCTATTGGCGAATCTTGATACCGTTGTCGGGAGCCCGGGCGTGGCCGACGTGTTGCCGGTTCTCGACGGACAGCCGGCGTTCCTCGTGAGCGCCGGGCCGTCGCTCGACGAGGCGCTGCCGTACCTGGCCGAGTTCCAGGAGCGTGCGTGGATCATCACGGTGGACACCGTCTACGAGGCGCTGCGCCGCGCCGGGATTGCCCCCGACTTCGTGGTCAGCATTGACCCGCAGCCCGCGAGCGCGGAGCACTTCTCTTTTGATCCCGACTCGCCCGGCGCACTCGTCTTCCTGCCGACCGCCGCGCGCGAGGTAGTCGAGCGCTTCCCCGGCCGCAAGGTGGTCGCGGTGCAGACGGGGCATTCGATTGTCTCGGCGATCGAGGACCTGATCGCCGCAAAGGGCCTCACGGCAAGCGGCGGCTCGGCCGCATGCGTGGGGCTTGACCTCGCGGTGCGCTACGGTGTAAGCAAGCTTTTCTTCGTCGGCCAGGACTGTGCGTTCCCGGAATGGAAGGTCTATTCGACCAACCTGGCGCGCAACCGCAACTGGCTTGGCGAAGTAGACCGGTTCACGTCGCTCGAGATGCTCCATCGCGTGGCGGCGTTCGCCACCAAGGTCGTGTACGTGACTGACCGCTACGGCGCGCCGATCCCGACGCACCAGAGCCTCTACAGCTATCTGCGCGAGCTCGAGCGCATCGTCAAGGCGAATCCAGCGTGCGAGTTCAACAACTTCTTCTCGCGCGGCGCGGCGATCCGGGGGGTCCGCGACGTGCAGCTCGTCGAGGAAGTGGAGCAGCTTGTCCCGGCCCGGCTTGACAAGCAGTGGCACGCGGTACCGACGGGCGATGGCGGATCGCTCAAGCGCGAGATCCTCGGGCGACTCGGGGATGGATCGGTGTGTGCGTCGGCGCTCGGTGCGTCCAGTGCCTCGGCTAGGTCATGATGATCGGCGCGGCCTCGATCTCGTCGCAGACCTCTTTTAAGAGCTTATCCGGCGACTCCGGCCGGCGAACGGGCGACCCGGACGAGATGAGCCGCGCCCACGTCTCGTCGGCGTCGAGCGCCGCGGCGGCTTCCTCGGCGGCGATCGCCTGGTCGTGGAGGTTGTAGATCAGCTCGGCGAGGTACACGAGCGCGGTCAGCGGCGGTTCCCACGAGCTTTCGCCCGGGCAGTGATGGTAGGCGATCGCCTCGACCAGCGGCTCGGGGAAAAGCCATGTTTCTGCAAGCCACGCGCCGATGCTCGCGTGCGTCGTGCCGAGGTGTTTCGCTTCCGCCTCGAGTGGGTCGAGGTCCTTTTCCTGCGCCGCGCGCAGCATCTCCATGAACTCGTCGTGCAAATACTGGTCGAGTACGATCAGGCCGATGTCGTGCACCAGCGCGCCGAGGAACGCCTCGCTGCCGAAGCGGCCGAGCCCGATGGCATGGGCAAACTTCTTGGCGGCATAGGCGCACTGGGCACTGGCGCGCCAGAGCGCCTCGCGGCTGAACAGTTCGCTGGTGGACGAGCCCGGGAAGGCCGAGATGATCGAGACGCCGAGCACAAGGTTGATGATCTCGCGCACGCCGAGGATCGTGAGCGCCAGCGGGAGCGTGCCCACGCTCTGGCGCAGCCCGTAGTAGGCCGAATTGACCATCTTGAGCACCTTGGCCGCGAGCGCCTGGTCCTGCGAGATCACTTCGGCGATGTCGCGCATCGAGGAATACTCGTTGCGGGCGAGCATCATCGCATGCTGCGCCGCGAGCGGGATGGTCGGCAGCGAGCCGATCTCCTCGATTGCCTCGATGATCCGGGCGAGTCCCGGCTCGTTCTCGACGAGCTCGCTAGTCCGCGTCATAGATTTTCTTCGACATGACGATCATGTTCCCGGTCTTGTTGTAGATCACCGAGTCCATGAGGCCCTTGACCATCGTGATGCCGAGGCCGCCGGCCCGCTTGCCCGCCTCCTCGCGCTCGGTCTCCATGGCGATCAGGTCCTCCGGTTCCTCGAGCATCGCGCCGATGTCGAAGCCCGTGCCGGTGTCCACGACCTTGAAGACGATCTCGTCCTGGAAGAGCATGTGGCTGACGAGGATCCGCTTGCTGATGTCGAAGCGGTGGCCCCACTCGATGGCGTTCTTGACCACCTCCATGAAACAGAGGCTGATTTCCTCGAGGGCGTCACGCGAGACCTGCGGCTCGTAGAGCAGCCGGAAGAACTTGTCGAGCCGCTTCATGCTGCGCTCCGACGACGGCATGTGCAGCTCGATCCAGCCCATCTCGCCCATCTCGATGGCGATCGCCTCGTCATCGGGCGTCGCCAGGATCGCCTCGTCGGCGGCGCCGACGAGGGTGTGCGGCTCGAACGGCTGCCTCAGGTAGTCGGCCGCGCCGCCGCGCAGGCACTCGAGCACGTGAGCCAGCTCGTGCTCGCGGGCGGTGCAGATGACCCGGGTGCGGGGCCATCTGGCTTTGACCAGTCGCAGGAGTTCGAGACCACCCGCCGGGCGGAGCTCGATCTCGGCCACCAGCACCTCGGGCGCGGCGCGTTCGAGCTGCTCGACCGCCTCGCCGGCCGAGGCGCAGCAGGTCACAGCCCAGCGGGCTGCTCGGAGCGCGCTCTCCCATGTTGAACGCTCGTCGCCGGGCGCTTCGACAATGATGATTCGTCTGGACGGGACCTCGTTGAGCTTGGACATGGCGCCGCACCTCACGCATGCATGGAAATGCGTCCGTACCGAGCATCAAGTTCCGTGCCGACTCAGGGCGAATGGTTCAAGAGGGCCTAACGAGCATTTCTCATAGCGTATGCACGTGCGGTGTTCCCCGACGAGCCGCGTTGCGGCGATTGAGAGTAGCCTCG
>CBDUSE010000080.1:0-14127 GCA_965369835.1 uncultured bacterium | reverse complement strand
CAGTTCCATCGCATCGAACGCCCTCGCGCGCTCGGCGTGTGAGAAATCCGGGCTAGCGCTTGGCCTCAACATTTACCACGCGCATTCCTGGCCCGGAACCTCAAAGCTCTTCCCTCTACGCTGGGTGATGACTACCAATCAAAGGCAGATCAAAACGCACCGGCGGGGCGTGGGTGCGGTGTCAGTTGAGGAGGCGTTGGGTAAGCATTACGAACCAGGCTACGAACGCCGCGGAGATCCCGACGATCGTCAATGTCTGTTTGGCCTTTTCGAAGAGGCGCCGGGGAAGGAGGCCGACTTGAAAGGCCACCACAGCGGCGAGGAACAGCCAGAGGAAGACGCCAAGCGGGTTGAGGCGCACGGAGGTCACAATGTGCCCGCTGCCGAGGGTAAAGAACGACCGCGTCGCTCCGCACCCGGGGCACGGTATGCCGGTCAGCGCCCTGAACGGGCAGGCCACAGGCGTGTGCGGCAGCACCGACGCGACCAATGGCGACACTGCCACGAGCGCCACGACCGCCACCACCGGCGCGAGAAGTCGGAGCCTGCTGCCACCCAGCCACCGCGCGTCCATTGTCCGGATCCGCCCTTCTGTTTCCTCTTGCCTCAGTTGCCCACCTGGCGGGCTAGAGCGGCGATCACGATGTTCCTTGCCATTGCCGCTCCCTCTCAACTGCACGCTATCGTTTCAGTGACGGGCGCAGGAAATGTCCTCTGGCTATGAGGCCCAAATCCCGGGCTCTCGGAAAGCTGATCTATTCTCCTTCGTCGGTGGAGATCCTGAAGCCTTCTTCGTCGTAGATGAGGGTGACCGGGCCGGGGCCGAGGTCCTCGGTGATCGGCCTGCCGTCCTTGTAGACCCGCACGCGCGACGGGTCGCGCAGCGTGAGCCGAACGCTGTGGGCGCCCGCGGCCGGGTAGGATTTACCCTTCGCGATGACTTCGCCGGACACGACGAGAACGCCGTCCTGCTCGACTCTGATCCACGCGTTCTCGTCGGCGATAACCACCAGCTCGTAGCGCGCCTCGCTCGCGGCGGCCGTTTCGGTGGCGCGCTCGGGCGGCTCGCGCGGCTCGCGCGCGGGTTGGCGCTGCGGTGTTTCGTCTGAGCCGCCGAGGGTCTCGCGGGCGGGCGTCTCCTCGCTGAGGCGGAGCCACTCGTCGAAGTGCACATACACGTAGGCGGCTGCACCCAGCCCGAGTAGCGTGAGGAAGGTCACAAGGATCGCCAGCGCGATGGGGTGACGGCGGCCGCGGCGGCGGCTCGGCCTGTAGTCTTTGTGCGCCATCGGGCCGAGGCCGCGCAAGTAGAGCCGGGCACGCTCGGGGTGGCAGAGGCGGTCGAAGCCGTCCATGATCTGGTCAACGTCGGCCTCGAGGTGCTCGGCGTAGGTGCGCACGAAGCCACGGGCGTAGGCGGTCGGTGTGGTCTCGGTGATCGTGCCCGCCTCGATCGCCTCGATCGTCTCGGTCTGGATGTTGGTGGCCTCCGCCACCTGCTCGATCGAGAGCCCCCTGGCTTCCCGGAGCGCCTTGAGCCGCGCGCCGAAAGGCTCCGGCCCGTCGCTCGAGTGCTCGTCCAGCATTGGGGTTGAGAAAGGCATCGGGGCTCCACACACCTCACGTCTTTCTGCCCGCAAGTCTGCCAGAGGCCTCGTGGCGACGCAAACGAAATTGTGCCTTCCTGGAGCAACGACGCGTGTGCGCTTTCGGTTGCGACCAGACGTGCGATCGGTGCGGGTAGGCGGCGGGCCGGGGGCGACCCTCCTTCGTTAAAGCTACGGAGCGCAGGCCTGCCCTACAACGCTGCCGCGAGTTGCGAGGCGTTGGGCGCGCGCATTATGGAACCTCGTCGGGCGTCGGGGCGTCGAGCTTGACAGTGGGCAACCGCGGGCCTATGCTGCACGGACCGTGTGCTCGAAGAGACCCGGCCTGGCCCAACGATCCTTCTTGGAGGAGACGCCACCGATGAGACGATCCCCCTCACTTGCCTTGGTGATATGGGCTGCGATACTCGCCCTCGTGCTGCCGGCGTGCGTGCCACGTGCTCCGGCCGCCGTGGCGCGTAGCGCGTTGGATCGGCAGCTCGACGAGGAGATCGCGCGCCTCGTCGAGGCGCCCGCGGCGCCGCAGGCGCTGCTCCGGCTCTACGCGATTGACGGGCTCAAGCGCACGGCTGCGTGGGACGGCCGTGTGCGTGCGACCTATTCGTGGGTGCTGCGCCGGCCGGACACCTCGCCGGTGCTCAAGGCGCACGCGCTTTGGCTGCTCGCGTACCTCGACCGGGTGGAGGGCAACCTGCTCGGCGCGGCGGCCAAGCATCGCCGCCTCGGGCTGGTCACCGACTGGCTCGTTATCGGCCCGTTCGACAACGAGGGCAAATCGGGCTTCGACGCCGTCTACCCGCCCGAGAAGCAAGCCGACCTCGATGCGGCCTGCACCGGCAAGGAGCGCGCAGTACGCTGGCGCCTCTATCCGGCGGGACTCGGCTCGGACTTCGTCGAGCTCGGGGCGATCTTTCGCCCGCGTGTCAACGTCGTCGCCTACGCGCTGACGCTGGTCTATTCGCCCGTCGAGCAGGAGGTGGCGCTCCGGTTCGGCACCGACGATGCGGTCAAGATCTGGCTTGACGGCGCGCTTGCCTACACCGACGACGGCCACCACGGCGCTGCATTCGACCAGGCGGCCGCGGGCGTCGTGCTCCGTGAGGGTTGGAACAAGCTGCTGGTGAAGGTTACCCAGGGCGAGGGCGCGTGGCGCTTCTGCCTGCGGATCACGGCGCCCGACGGCGCGCGGCTTCGAGGGTTGCGCATCGAGGCGGACCCGGAGCGGGTCAAGGCACTCGCGGCGACGATCGCGTCGCGCGAGTCGCTCCGCCCCGTCGAGGTGGACGACCCGGTCACGACGTTCAAGCGTCTCGTCGAGCAGGCGCCTGAGAACGCCGCCTACCACGCCGCGCTCGCTGCGCTCTACCGGCGCAAGAGCGCGTTTGACGAGACCGAGGAGCTCGACATCAAGGCGTACGAGCGTGCGATCGAGCTTGACCCACACAGCTGGCGCACGTACGAGCAGGTGGCGCCGCTCTACCGCGACCGCAACAAGCGGCGCGACGCGTTCGAGAAGGTGGTTGAGCTCAACCCGCACCGCGCGGCTGCGCACGTCTGGCTTGGCCGCTACTACATGCAGCACGGCTTTTACCGGAAGGCGCTCGCGGCGTTTCGCGCCGCGCGCAAGGCCGACCCGGCCGACTACCGCGTCGCGCTCGGGCTGGCCGACTACAAGGCGCGGTTTCACCACGCGGCCGAGGCCGGCCGCGCCGTCGAGCGCCTGCAACGGCGCTACCAGACGACGCCCGCGCTCGTCGAGAAGGGCCTTCACTTCGCCCCCTTCCCAAGGCGCGATGAAGAGGTCGTCGCTCTCTGCCGCGACGTGCTCCGGACCGACGCCGGCCACCACTACGCGCACCGCGTGCTGCTCAGCCTCGCCAGGCGGCGCGGCGATCCGGGCGGTATGCTGAGCGAGTTGCACCCCCTGCCGCGTTACAACCCAAGCGCCCCCGGGCTGCTCGTGGTGGCGGCGCGGCTCCTCGGCGACCGTGGGCGCTTCGACGACGCGATTGCCGTGCTCGAGCGCGCCATCGAGATCTGCCCCGAGGACGCCGGGGCGCTCGAGCAGCTCGGCCGCTACGCCCACTGGCACGGCGACGACGAGCACGCCGACGAGGCATGGCAGCGTTCGCTCGCCTTCAAGCCGCAGAACGCGCCGCTCAAGGAATACGTCGAGCACCTCTACCCGGAGGCGACGCCGTTCGAGGACGACTACCGCGTCGAAGTCGAGGATTTGCTTGAGAACCAGCCGACGGCTGAGGACTACCCCGACGACGGCGCGGTCTTCATGCTCGACCTGCGCGTCTACGAGGTACACCCGACCGGCCTGTCCAACACGTTCCGGCAGCGGGTCGTCAAGGTCCTGAACAAGAAGGGCGTCGAGGACTTCCGCGTCCAGTACGTAGCCTTTACGCCCGAGACGCAGGAGGTGAAGGTCCGGGCGGCGCGCCTCTACAAGCCGTCGGGCGAAGTGATCGAGGCGCAGGGCCCGTACCTGCGCTCAATCTCGAGCCCATCGGGCGGGGTCTACTACAGCTACAGCGCCACGTACTACGTCTTCCCGAAACTTGAGCCGGGCGACGTGATCGAGTTCCGCTACCGGCGCAACACGATCGCCGAGACGAACATCTACGCCGACTACTTCGGCAACGTCGCCTACTTCATGGGGAGCTACCCGAAGCAGCGGCTCAAGGTGGTTTACATCACGCCGAAGGAGCGCGAGTTCTTCTACCGGACCGTCCGGGCTGATATCGAGCCGAGCGTCGTCGAGCACGACGAGCGGCGCATCTACACGTGGGAAACCGGCGACGTGCCGAAGCTCGAGCGCGAGCCGAACATGCCGGGCACCTCCGAGCTCACACCCTATGTGCACATCTCGACGTTCCGCGACTGGCAGGCGCTGACCGACTGGTACTGGGGCCTGGTCCAGGACCAGTTCACGCTCGACAAGACAGCCAAGGAGAAGGTGGCCGAGATCGTCGAGGGCAAGGAAACGGTGCTCGAGAAGGTCACAGCGATCCACAACTGGGTGGTGAAGAACACGCGCTACATCGGCCTCGAGTTCGGCATCCACGGTCACAAGCCGTACAAGGCCTCGAAGGTCTTCGCCCGTGGCTACGGCGACTGCAAGGACAAGGCCGCGCTGATGCGCGCGATGCTCGCCGAGGTCGGCATCGAGGCGGACCTCGTCGTGATCCGCACGGTGGACAAGGGCGCGGTCGAGCCGTTCCCCGTCTCGCTCGCCGTGTTCAATCACGCGATCTGCTACGTGCCCGATCTCGATCTCTACCTCGACGGAACCGCCGAGTTCAGCGGCACGCGCGAGCTGCCCGCGGCCGACCAGGGCGCAACGGTCATGCTCGTGAGCGAGGGGCGCCGCGAGTTCACCACGACGCCGAGGCACGACGCCGAGGCGAACGTCCTGGACGACACCTACACGATCACGCTCGGGGGCGATAGCGACGTTGCCATCGAGGGGACGCGCCGCACAGCCGGCCAGTTCTGCCCTTACTACAGGGCCAACTACCAGGAAGAGGCGAAGCGCCGCGAGACGATCGAAAAGCAATGGCGCCGGTCAGTGCCGAATACGAAGATCAAGAAAGTCGAGTTTTCCGATCTCAAGGACCTCGAGCAGCCGGTCACCTACTCCTACACCGGGCGCGTGCCCGACTTCCTGACCGCCGAGCCCGACGGCGCCGTCTCGTTCAAGCTGCTGCTCGCGCCGCAGAACCTGACGAACAGCTACGCGGCGCTCGCCAAGCGCGAGCACGACATCGTGTTGCGCTTCCCGTGGACGATAACGAAGACGATGCGCTACGTGCTGCCCGAGGGAGCGACCGTGCTCGAGCTGCCCGAGCCGTTCGAGGCACGGACGAAACACCTCGACGCTACAATCACGTGCACCGAGGAGGCGGGCGCGGTGGTGGTTACCTGCACGGTCGTGATGAACGCGGTGCGCATCCCGGTTGACGAGTACGCCGCCTTTCGCGAGACGTGCCGCGCCATTGATGAAAAGCAGAGCGAACGCATAAGGATCTCCCGATGAAACGAGCACTCCTGCCGACGGCCCTCGCGCTGTGCGCCGGGGCGATCCTGCTCAGCGGCCTGTGCCCGGCCGCTCCGGATACCTTCTCGCCCACGTTGCTTGGCGAGGGCGAGGACGCCACGCGCGCGATCGAGGCGCTGCGACCCGCCACCGAGACGGACCTCAATGCTGCGCTGCGGCTCGGGTGGCTGCTGCACGTCTATGCGAATGACAATGCCGCAGCCAAGACGCTCTTCGAGAGTGTCGTGAAGGCGGACCCCGCCAGCGTGTGGGCGCGTTTCGGGCTTGCCTCGATCGCCAAGCTCGAGGGCGACTACGCCGCCGTGTGCGAGCAGATGACGGCCGTCCTCGAGCATCGCCCCGAACACCCGCTCACCGAGCTGGCGCTGCATCAGTTGCGTGGGCTGTGGCCAAACGTGCCCGAGGCCCGGAGCGGCAAGCGAGCGCTCCTCCTCGAGTTC
The DNA here is from genome assembly GCA_965369835.1 of uncultured bacterium. Classification (GTDB taxonomy): domain Bacteria; phylum Auribacterota; class JABMQX01; order JAFGEW01; family JAFGEW01; genus CBDUSE01. The sequence continues at coordinate 8,014 of CBDUSE010000080.1, read as the reverse complement.
CTCGATAATCCCGCTGTCACGAGCCCCGAGGTGCGGGGACTTGCGTTCGACTTCCTCCGGCGCCACCTCGAATGGCACGGCCTGATGAGCGAGCGCGACGCGCTGCTGCCGGCGACCGGCGCAGTGCGCTCGTGGCGGTTCGCCGGGCCGTTCGGGCCGCTCGACGACCTGGCGTTCTTCGCGCGGCTCGAGCCCGACGCTGACCCCACCCTCGCCGAAAGTTACACGAGCCACGGCAAGGCGCATCGGACGCGCCGCCACGATGCCCACGTACCGCAGATCGAGCCGGAGTGGGTCGAGGGCGGCGTGTACTACGCCGAGACCTTCGTCCGCGCCGACGCGCCGGTGTGCGCGCTGCTACGCGTCACATCGGGCGACTCGGTGCGCATCGAGCTCAACGGCGGCACGGTGTATCTCAAGGACACGTTCCACACCTTCGCGCCGCGCACGGAGACGGTCGAGACCACGCTGCCGGCAGGCTGGAGCCGGTTGCGCGTCAAGTACCAGGCGCCCGACTTCATCGTAGTGCGCTTGCTCGACGAGGGCGGCCGTCCGCTCGCGGTGGAGGTGGACCCGAGCCCGCGCCGCGTCGAGCAGTCGTCCGCCGCGCCGGGCCGCGCGCAGCCGACCGCGTGCGAGGCGTATCTCGACTCGCTCGCCGCCGGCGACCCGGACAACCCGCTCGTGCTCTCGCTCACGGCGCAACTCGAGCACTCCCGAGGCAACACCGAGGCGGCGAAGGTCGCAGCGTTGCGTTGTGTCGAGGTGCATGACGGGTGGGCCTCTGGCCGGCTCGTGGCGGGCATCGTGCTCGGCACCGACCGCACGCAGCCCGAGCGGATCGCGCGCAGCCGCGCCAAGGCGCACTACAGGCGCGCGATCAAGCTCGCCGGCGCCTGCCCTGTGGCGCTCTACGCCCTGGCGCTCTACGAGCGGCAGGAGAGGCGCTTCAAGGAGGCGATCGAAAAGCTCGAGCAGTGCGTCGAGCAGGCGCCGAAGAACGCCCTCTGGCAGCGCGCCCTGTACGACATCTACACGACGCGGGGATGGGCCAAGGAACGCGAGGCGGCGCTCAAGGCGATGCTCGAACTCAACGGCGACGCGCCCGGCGTGGTCCATGCCGCGATGGCCTACTACCGCCGGCACAACCTGTTCGACGGCGTGCGCGAGGCCGAGATGCGCCTGCACAAAGGCACGGCGGGTTCGAGCTTCTTCGCGCGGCATCTCGAGCGGACCGGCCGGCTCGAGGAGGCGATCGCCGAGTACGAGCGGCTCGCCGAGGAATTCCCTGACGACACTTCATACAGGAACAGTCTTGTCGAGCTTTACAAGAAGACCGACCGCTTCGACGACGCGGCCCGGTTGGTGCGCGCCTTCCTGGCCGACGAGCCGCGCGACACCGGCCTAATGGGTGAGCTCGCCGCCCTCGAGCTCGAGCGCGGCCGCCGCGGCGGGGCGATCCGCCTCTGGCGACGGATGCTCGACGTCGAGCCGGCCGCCCTCGGGGTGCGCAAGGCGTTGGCGCTGCACGGCATGAAGGAAGTCTTCGACCGGTACGCTATTGACATCGAGCCGTACCTCGCCGACGAGTCGCTGCGCGAGCGCTACGCCGAGTACGCCTCGGTCATGGTCGTGGACTACGCAATCGAGCAGGTCTTCGCCAACGGCTCCGGCCGCCAGTACACGCATCAGCTCGTGCTCGTCAACACCAAGGCGGGCATCCGACAGTGGGGCGAGACCGACCTCCCCGGCGACGCCGAGGTGCTCGAGCTGCGCGTGATCAAGCCGGACGGCTCGATCGTCGAGCCGGAGCTGATCGGCGGCAAGGGCACCATCTCACTGACCGGCCTGGCCGAGGGCGACTTCATCGAGATGAAGTATATCGAGCCGAACTACTCGCCGTATATGAACCCGCGCTCGTTCCTCGGGTCGCGCTTCTTCTTTTGCAGCGCCACCGAGCCGATGCACCTGACGCGTTATCTCGTCATGGCGCCCGTGTCGCTCGACTTGAAGATCGAGCAGGTCAATATGGACGTTGAGCCGAAGACCTGGACCCGCGGCGGCTGGCGCTTCCACCAGTGGGAGCGTCACGAGGTCGAGCCGATCCGGCCTGAGCCTAACTCGGTTAGCATGGACGAGTACATGCCGTGGGTACGCGTCGGTTTCGGCCAGCGCGCCGGCTTCGAGCCAGCGATCTACGAGGACAACAACATCGGCCTGACAACGCCGAGCCTCGAGGTGCGCCGCGCGGTCGAGAAGCTGATCACGCCTGAGATGGGGCACGAGGCAATCGTACGCGCGCTGCATGCCTGGGTGAACACGAAGATTGACGGCGGGGGCAGCGGCCCGAGCCTCGGCGTGCCGGCGAGCCACACGCTCGGCGCGAGGCGCGGCAGCCGGATGGCGTTGCTCAAGGCGATGCTCGATGTCGCCGGCATCCGCAGCCACGTCGTGATGGTGCGCCCGTCCACCGCGTTTGATTCCGACGTCTTTCCGAACAGCTTCGGCTACGGCCTGCTGCTTGTCGAGGATGAGGCCGGCCGGCCCGACTGGTGGATTGACCTGAACAACAAGTTCTACCCGCTCGGCTTCGTCCACCCGGCGGTGCAGGGCGGGCGCGCGGTCGTGCTGCGTAACGTCGAGGGGCCCGAACCGGCGCTCACGTTCGATCCCGACGAGACGCGCACCGAGCGGCGCGTCCCCGTCCGGCCCGAGACGCACCTGAGCCAGCAAATCGAGGCCGACCTGCGTGTGGACGATGGCGGCGCGCTCGAGGGCACCGTCACGGTCACCTTGACCGGCCTGACGGCCGCCTCCCTGCGCGGCGCGCTCGAGCGGGTGGACGAGGACCGGCTCCAGCGCATCCTCCAGATGGCGGCCAACAACTACTTCCGGGGCGCCACGCTCGGCGACTACACCTTCGAGAACCGCAAGGCGTTCAACGAGCCGCTCGTTGTGCGCGCCTCGTTCACGGCGCCCAAGTACGCGCACAAGCGCGGGCGGAGCCTGACGTTCAACCAGCCGCTGTTTGCCCTCGACCTGCGCAAGTCGTACACCCGCGTGCCCGAGCGCAAGACGCCGCTCGCGCTCTTCTCGCTGCCGTCGTCGCGCTACACGATCGTCATCACGCTGCCCGAGGGTGCGACACTCAAGCACGGCCTCGAGTCGCTCGCGCTTGAGAGCACTTTTGGCAGCTACCGTTACAGCTTCGAGTTCGACGAGGCCGCCCACCGCGCCACGATCGAGCGCGAGTTCATCCTGCCCATCCAGCGCGTCCAGCCCGCCGACTACCCCGATTTCGCCGACTTCTGCCGCAGCATTGACGAGCACGAGGAAGACGAACTCAAGGTTTTCCTCCCCAAGGCGCCCAAGGCGGCGTCCGAGCCGCCCGAAGAGCCGCAGGAACCAACCGACGAAGAAGAGCCCGCCGAAGAGGAAACGCCCGCCGAGGAAGAAGCGCCTGCCACTGTGGAGAATTAGCCGCAGATTCTCACAGATGCGCAAGGATAGGGCGCGGTTTCATGTCTTATGGGGTTGCATGTGACGGAGCAGGGCTGCATTTCCCCGAATTTTTCTGTTGACTTCCGTGAGCCTTTTTAGTATTTTATCGCCTTGAACAGGGGGATTCTGTCGGCAAGTCGGCACTCGAGGCCGCAGTTCCGCATCTTCTGATCTCGCACCTTGGCCCAGGCGCGCCGTTGTTCTGATTCCCTCTGACGGAGTGTCACCATCTAACTGACTAAGACAGGAGGGATTCGATCAATGAAAAGGGGGATTCTTGTCTCAGTGTTCGTACTGCTGGGCTTTGTCGTGTCGTCCGGCCCGGCGAGCGCAGTAATGCCGTACGAAGTCACGGACCTCGGCACCCTCGGCGGCTCCGAGAGCCATGCGTGGGGCATCAACGCGTCGGGGCAGGTGGTGGGTCACTCGCACACCGCGAGCGGGAACTTGCACGCTTTCCTGTGGCAGAACAGCGTGATGCAGGATCTCGGCACTTTCGGGGGATCCTACAGCTCTGCCCACGACATCAACGCGTCGGGGCAGGTGGCGGGCTCGGCGCACAGCGCGGATGGGGATCTCCACGCCTTCCTGTGGCTTCCGACCCCAGATTACGGCCTGCCAGCCGGCATGAACCTCCTCAGCACCTTCGGCGGCAAACAGAGCGGGGCCTCCGCCATCAATGCGTTGGGGCAGGTGGTGGGCTCGGTGGACGACGGGGGCGGGTTTCAGTACGGCCATGCCTTTCTGTGGGAGAACGGCGTGATCCGGGACCTCCCCAACCTCGGCGGCACCAGGACCGATGCCAGTGGCATCAACAACTCGGGGCAGGTGGTGGGCGCCTCGCGGATCGAGAGCGGGGACTGGCACGCCTTCCTGTGGGAGGACGGGGGGGAGATGCGGGATCTCGGCACCCTCGGCCACCCCTGGAGTTGGGCCTACGAGATCAACGCGTCAGGACAGGCGGTCGGCTGGGTGGGGACGAGCGTGGTGAGCGGGAACCACGCCTTCCTGTGGCAGGACGGCGTGATGCAGGACCTCGGCCTCGGAGAGGCCTTCGGCATCAACGCGCCCGGGCAAGTGGTCGGCTGGAAAGATGGGCACGCCTTCCTGTGGGAGGACGACGGGGCATTCGACCTGAACGACCTCATTCCTTCCGGCTCAGGATGGGTCCTGGACACCGCCTGTGGCATAAACGATCTGGGGCAGATTGTGGGCTGGGGCTACCACGACGGTCAAACTCGCGGCTTTCTGCTGACGCCGATTCCCGAGCCCGCGACACTCGGGCTCGTTTCGCTTGGTGCGTTGGGATTGCTGATGAGGAGAAGGGTAAGGTAAGGATTCTCGTCGAGCGGATGGAGAGAAACACGGGGCGGTTCTTGCGAGCCGCCCCTATTGTTTTGCCTTCGCGGGTTGTTGCGGCGCTGGTCAGTCCTCCTCTTCTTCCTCCTTTGGCTTCGGTGACGAGGGCTTCGGTGGTGATGAGGAGGCCGGCGATGGAGGCGGCGTTCTGGAGCGCGGTGCGGACCTCGCCCGGATGAGCGGCCTCGATGCTTCCCATTCTTGTCCTGGCGAGTTGCATCTCGTTGTCGTGGAAGGCACCTTCGCGGTACTTTATTGTTGGCTTCTGTGAGCGCGTTTGGCAATCTCTTCTTGGTCCAAAAGGGGGATTCTGTCGGCAGGCCCGAAGCCGAGGGCCAGTTCGGCACGGGAGGAAATAGGTGGCGGTCCCCATCTCCTACGATCTATACTCATGTTCCGAACAAAGGAGGGCATGGTGTCCGCGGTCCGGTTGAGTTCCTTCGACCTGGAGTGAAGGAGGAGCCGAGTATGACAGCGCCCGATCTCGAAACAGATGCACTCATCCAAGTATGCCGCGAGAACGATGCGACAATGGTTGGTCTGTTCGGCTCTGCCGCCCGAGGGGAAGCAACCGCCGGCAGCGACATTGATCTCGTTGTCCGGTTCTCGAAGCCAAAGAGCCTGCTCGAGCTCGTCGGATTGGAGCGGCGTCTGTCGGCTCGGCTAAACAGGAAGGTGGACTTGCTGACCCAGGACGCCATCAGCCCATATCTTCGCGAAACGATCATGCAGGACCTGAAGATCATCTATGAAGCGGCGTGACGATTCGGTCTACCTGCGCCATATACTTGACGCGATCGAGGCCATAGGCGACTACCTGCAAGGTGTCGGCGAGGAAGAGTTCAAGCGAACGCCAATGATCCAGGATGCCGTGATTCGGCAGATCGAGATCATCGGCGAGGCGGCCAAGCGCCTTGCGCCGCCGTTGAGAAGCAGGCATGCCAATATCCCCTGGCAAGATATCGCGGGAATGAGGGACAAGCTCATCCACGACTATTTCGGCGTGGATGTCGCCACGGTCTGGCTCACTGCCACCAGAGACCTCCCGGAACTGAGAGCGGGTATCCAGGCAATTCTTGACGCGCTATAGCGCAGCCGGCCGCCGCCATCAGTTGAACCACGGAGGGCACAGAGAGCACGGAGAGACAAGAAGCTCCGCGTTCTCCGTGTCCTCCGTGGCTTCTCGTCCCGTTGTACCGCGCCGGGCCCCTGTCGAAAGCCTGCCCTGACGCTGTCCCGAGCGCGTAGAGGGAGCTTGTCGAAGGTTTACCCTGAGCCTGTCGAAGGATCCTGTTGCAGAAGGTTATCCGAAGGCGCATCTTCGGGAAATTTCTATTGACATCCGTGAACCTTTTTAGTATTCTTCCGCGCGAAACAGGGGGATTCTGATTCACGCCAGATTGGGAGGTCAAATCGTGCGCAGTCGAACTGTCGTAGCACTTTGCCTTCTCGTCCTGTCCTGCCTTTTTGCCGGTAGCGCGGACGGAGTCACGCCGTACACCGTCACCGAGCTCGGACATCTTCCTGGCGGCGGCCAAACCATGGCGTTCCACATCAGCAACTCAGGCCTCGTTGTGGGCCATGCTTACTTTTCGGGACATGCGCACGCCGCGCTATGGGACGACGGGGTCTTGCGCGACCTTCACCCGGTGGACTGGGGAATCAGCTTCGCCTATGGCATCAACGACGCCGGACAAGTGGTCGGGAGCACGGACACCCCGGAAGGGAATCATGCGTTCATCTGGGATCAGGGAACCATGACCTACCTCGAGAGTGTCTCCGATTATGTCAGCGCGAATGCGATCAACAGCGCTGGCCAGGTCGTCGGCTGGGCCGGAGGAATGGGGGTAGCTCCCCACGCCGTTCTTTGGCAGGACGGGTCGATGATAGACCTCGGAGCGTCCGGGGAAAACGCAAGCGCGGCTGAGGACATCAACACCAGTGGCCAAGTCGCTGGCTGGATCATGGTAAGGATCAGCACCCATGACCTCGCCGACCATGCCTGCTACTGGGCGGGCACCCAGATGTGCGATCTGGGGACTCTGGGAGGGAAGAATAGCCGGGCGCGCGCGGTAAATGACGTGGGCCAGATCGTTGGGTGGGCAGAAACACCTGCCGGCAATCAACACGCCTTCATCTGGGATTCTACTGGCGGAATTCGTGAGCTGAGCGAGCTCGGTGACGTGGACACAAGCAGGGCCTTTGGCATCAATAAGGCTGGCCAAGTCGTCGGAGAATGGTACCCAGGGGGCAAGAACCGCGCTTTCTTCTGGGAAAACGGGCAGATGACCGATCTGAACGACCTTATACCCGAAGGAACTGGGTGGGTTTTGGAGGTGGCAGAGGACATCAACGACAGCGGACAGATCGTCGGGTACGGTCACATTGAGGGGTGTGTTGACTTCCGCGCCTTCCTGCTTACGCCGATCCCCGAGCCGTCCGTGCTCGCCCTCGTGGCCCTCGGCGCGCTGGGGCTGCTGGTGCGGGGAAGGGCGAAGTAGCAGTTCTCGCCGAGGCCATGTGAAGAGAACGAAGAATGGGGACAGCCACTCATCCTCCTAGAGGATCCACTTCTCGGTATAGTCGGGCTCCGTTCACTGGTAGTAGTCGAGAACCTGATCAATGGTGAGACCGAACTTCGGCTCGGCACACGGCTCCCCGATGTCGTCCATATCCCTCTCAAGGTCCTGTCGCTGGCGCTCGAGTTTCTGCAGAGCATCGCGGCGTTGAAGCCTTTCTTCGCTCTCAAGGTCTCCCGCTAGGTGCCTCTTGACCGCTGCAGTTGCACGGTCCATATTCCGCCGCTTCCACGCTAAGGCGATCTTCGCCATTAGCCTGATCTGCGAGAGGTATTCTTCCCCGCCACCCGGGACGTACGCGGACGCATGCTCATCCTCGGGCACATGGGGCCTGAGCTCTTCCGCGTTCCACTGGGCCAGCTTGACCTCCTCCCGTCCTTCCTCGTCCGGGACTGGACCCCCGTCTTGCCTGCACATAGCCCTCTCCAGGCCAACAGCGTAGATGCCATACCCCTCGATGGCCCCCCTCAGAACCCACGAAGGCACCCTGATCATGTCTGCCATATCTTGTTCCTCCTGAAAGCAGTAAGGGCGAGCGGTTGTCCGCTCGCCCCGTGTGTTGCTCTATGGGAATT